>CAKQEI010000055.1 GCA_934230115.1 uncultured Prevotella sp.
GTACTGAACCTTCATTGTCAACAAGCAGTACCTTGTTGAATTCAACAGTCTGGCCTTCCTGAGCGTCCTTGATGTGATGAACGAAGAGCTTCTTGCCCTGCTCTGCCTTAAACTGCTGACCGTTAATCTCTACGATTGCGTACATTTAAAAATTTAATATAAACGGGTTTTTCCGTAAGGCGGACAGCACCATGCTGTCACTTCTTCGAGCCTCTGCGGATTAAATCGGCTGCAAAGATACTAATATTTTGTTTAACGGAGAAATTTGGAACCGTGTATTTTGTAAAGTTTAACAAAATATATAGGAAACTGTAAGAAAATGGCGAAGAAGAATGTCATTAATGTCAACTATGTCACGAAGGTCATTAAGGTTGAAGAAGCGCGAAAAAAAAGTCTATGGTATAAATAAATAAAATATATATTTTATTTATATTATACCATAGGGTGCTGACAGCCACTTTTTTTTATTAATGACATTCGTGACATAGTTGACCTTAATGACATTCTTCGCCTTTGGGAATGTTGAAAGTGGAGTATGGAGTGGTCGGCATTAATATGTGCTACTTCGCCACAACTATTGCAAATGTGGAATATAGTTTGTAACTTTGCAAGCGTGTAATAAATTATAAAAAATTACTCCCTCGGCAGAGAAAAAATATTTCCTGGGCAGAAAGAAAAATTTTGAGTTTTGATTCTTTATTAGTTGCTGTCTTTTTGCTATTTTGAAATTGTGCCGCTTTTGGCTATTTTGAATTGATTAGCCTTGAGTTTTGTAATCGGCTTTGCCGCTTGCATAGCAATTGTCGGCATGGCCGCTTGGGAGTTTTTAGATGTTAGGTGTTTAGCAGTTGAAAACGAAAATAGGAGGAAAACTCCTTCGCTTTCCTCCTACTTGGTTATGGGATTTTGATATTGGCTCTTATGAGTTATTTCAATTTCTTAAACACGTTCTTCATCTGCTCTCCCAATCCGATAGTGTAGCCCTGTGAAGAGAAAACTACGCGGTTGAATGTGTCTGCAATGATGAACATCGGCATCTGGGTCTTGCTCTGCAGTTTCATTTCGCGTGCAATTTGCTCACGGATAGAGCCGTCCTTATCGATGGCGTACTGCACGGTTGAAGGCAATGAACCGAACTCGTCCTTCTGGAATTTCTTGGCGTCAGCCTCGCTCTCGAAGAGAAGCACAACGGGTCTGCCCCAATCCTCAAAGGCTACGCGTTCCTTCTCGATGTCGTGCAAAGCGTGGTTGGTGGGTTCCTGGCCTACGCCAAGCACAGCAAGGATGAAGTAGCCACGGCCTGTCTGCGAGAGGATGCTCACGTCTTTGCCGTCCTTATTGATGATTGACTCCGAGTTGAACTGTCCGATCACGCTCACGTCGTTGGCGTCCTGGCGTATGTCGAGCGGCAGGGTAGTGGTCTTACCCTTCTCGATGTTGAATATGCGTGTGGCTGCAAGCACGTTGCCGCTGGCGAGTCGTGTGCCTGTGGTGAGCATATAGGTGCCGGTGTCAAACGAGTAGCCATTCTTGAAGGTGTTGCTCCAGCATGTGCCGTTGCCCATGTCGGCCTGTCCCTCTTCGAAGTTCATCAGTTGCGGAGTGCCGTTTACGAGGCGGCTGATGGTGAAGTGGCTGTAGTATTTCGGGTCGTCGAGGAATGCGCTTGGCTCGTAAGTGAGTACAAGTTTGCCTGTTTGGGCTGCGGCCTGTGAGTTGGAATTGAATTTCACATCCATCCATTTGCCATCCTTCTTATACTGCACCTTTCCGGTTACAGCATCCTTTCTGGCTTCAATGCCAAGGCTGCGGGCAACATCCACGAAGAAGATGTCGCGTGAGCGTTCGTCGGTCATCTTCGACTGCATCACTCCTACAGGAGTCTGTGCAATCTGAAGGGCCTTTTTGTCGGGGTTGAGTCGGATGTTCTTGTTTATCCACGCCACGAGAGTTGTCGGGTCTTTGCGGAATTCATCTGCAGTTTTTCCGGGGAAAGCCTTCTCGAAATAGTTCTTGAACGGCAGGGTGATCATCTCGTCCTCAACGCGCGGCGAGAGTTGGTCGGTCTTGGCTGTGAAGTTGTCCTCAAGGATTTCTGTTGGTATGTCGCGCAGGTCCTTGTCGCTTAGAGTGGCGAGAATGCCGAGCGCGCGGCTTTCATTGTCCTTGTGTCGGGCGAGGAAGTCGATGATTGTCTGCTTGTTGCCGCGAGCCTTAACGAGATATTCGGCAGCCTTTGGATTGATCTTTTCAGCCTGTTCCTTGGTGAGGAAAGTTGCGGTATAGGCTTTTCGTACGGAGTCCTCGTAGGCGAAGCGGCGGTTGTTTTCCTTGCGCATCTCGTCGCTGACATGAGGCATCTGCACATTCTCTACTGGAGGCACAATGTTGAAGGTCTCTTCAGGGAAGATAAGCTGCTTGTTGTCGGCCTGTGCGTCGCGGTTAAGGTTGATTGTAATAGTTTTGTCCTTTCCGAACGAAGCCTTTTGGTAGCCGTATTTGCCATCTTTTGATGCCCAGATGAGCAAGTCGCCTATACCGGCAGACAATGATGTGTTGCCCGACTGGTCGGTGTATTTTGTGACGGCTGTATAAAACTCGGCATAGTTGTAGATTTTGAAGTCTACTCTTGCTCCGGCAACGGGATTGCCGTTGGTGTCCTTAATGGTGAAGTTCACCTTGGCTGTTGGTGCATAGTTGGAGGTGAGGTTTATCTCCGTGAAGTTGCTTGTGCGGAGCAACGCCTCTTCAGGACCTTGGTAGTCGCCGAAGGCGCGTGTGTGCATAAGCATGGCTCGCGAAGCCGGTGCGTTGAACCATCCGAGGTTGAGCACTGGTTCTGGCTCGCAAGCTCCGAGGAACCACCATTTGCCGTCGGCCCAAGCCTCTACCCAAGCATGGTTGTCGTCGGTGTGTGCCCAGCGTGGTGTGTAAACCTGTCGTGCAGGAATGCCCACAGCGCGCAAGGCTGCAACAGTAAATGTGCTCTGTTCGCCGCAGCGTCCGGTGGCAGTACGCAGAGTTTGCAGGGGCGATGATGTGCGTGCGTCAGCAGGCTGGTAGGTCACTTTCTCATGACACCAATGGTTCACCTCAAGAATTGCGTCGTGCATTGAAAGGTTCTTGATGCGGTCCTTCAGTTCTTTGAAGAAAACGCTGCGTGCCTCGTCGAGCGGTTCGTTGTTCACACGGATAGGCACCACGAAATGACGGAACAAAAGTTCGGGCACGTCCTTACCCCAAGGCATTTCCTTGCGTGCTTTGAACGACAGGCGTACGTTGTCGGCGAAGAAGGAGGTGGGATAGTCGGTTACGTCGGCAAGTGGCATGTAGGCGTAGAGGAATTCAAGTGCCTCGCGCTCGTCGGTTGTGAGTTTTTCTTTTCTGATGTTGTAGAAGTTTTTGCCTATAGTCTTTATGCGCTCGTTGAACTGCTGCTCCATATTGTTGCGGTAGGCAGTGTTGGAGATGAATGGTCCTTGAGCGTTAGCCGTGAAGCATAAAGCAAAGAGTGAGGCTGAGATTAAAAATCGTTTCATGTAGTTTTAGTCTTGGTAGATGTCTGTTGGACATTAAAAAATTAAAGAAACTAAGAATGAAGAATTATTATAAGCTTTGCTTGTTGTTTGTTTTCGGCCAGTTGCCTTAGAAGCAAGTCATAATTCTTCATTCTTAGTTCCTGTTGTTAATTCTGTAAAACTCCAATTAGTGAGTTTCAAAACATTTCTGATGTTAGTTCTCCTTATTTATTATAAGTCGATCTTCTGGACTCTGCGTTCGTGGCGTCCGCCCTCAAACGGAGTCTTGAAGAATTCGTCAAGAGCCTTCTCGGCAGTCTTGTTGTCGATGAAGCGACCTGGCAATACGAGCACGTTGGCGTCGTTGTGCTGGCGAGCGAGCTGTGCAATCTCGGGCGACCATACCAATGCTGCGCGCACACCCTTATGCTTGTTCAATGTGATGGCCATTCCCTCACCGCTGCCGCAAATGCCGATGCCAGGATAAACATCGCCCTTTGAGATGGCGTCGCCGAGAGAGTGGGCAAAGTCGGGATAGTCGCAACTAATATCACTATAAGTGCCATAGTCCTTGAAAGGAATATTGTTGCTTTCGAGATACTCAATCACGAATTTCTTCAATGCGTAACCTGCGTGGTCGCATGCAATACCTACTGTTTTGATTTCCATAGTTGTTGGGTTTTTAATGGGTTAAAGGTTCCGCACATCGCATGTGTGAGGTGCAATGTGCGGAGCGTTATGTTTTAGTTATTTAGATAAAAAGTTCTTTACCTGGTTGTATACGTTCTCGGCGTTGAAGCCAAGCTTCTCGTCGAGCACCTTGTAAGGGGCTGAGAAGCCAAACGATTCAAGTCCGTAGACGGTACCATTGGCACCTACCAAGCCCTGAAGGTTGACAGGCAGACCTGCTGTAAGTCCAAAAATCTTGGAACCTGTCGGCAGGATGCTCTCTTGGTATTCCTTGGTCTGGTTGCGGAACAATCCTTCAGAAGGAACGCTTACAATGCGCACCTTGATGCCGTCCTTGCGGAGCAACTCGGTTCCTGCAACGAGAGTTGAAACCTCTGAGCCAGAAGCGAGAAGGATAACGTCGAAGTCGGCGTCGGAACCTTCTACTACATAAGCACCCTTGCGAGCCTGCTCGTAGTCGTTGCCTTCGGGCAATGAGGCGATGTTTTGGCGAGAGAAGATGAGGGCCGTAGGAGTAGCCATGTTCTCAACAGCCATCTGCCAGCATACAGTTGCCTCGTCTGTATCGGCGGGACGGAACACGCGTACTGAATCCTCGCCCTTGTGGTTCTTGAGCTTCTCCATGAGGCGGATCTGTGCTTCCTGCTCCACTGGCTCGTGGGTAGGGCCGTCCTCGCCTACGCGGAATGCGTCGTGTGTCCAAATGAACTTGATAGGTACGCGCATGAGTGCTGCCATACGTATTGCAGGCTTCATGTAGTCGGAGAATACGAAGAATGTTCCGCAAGCTGGAATTACGCCACCGTGCAGATACATACCGATGCATACGCAAGCCATTGTGAGCTCAGAAACACCTGCCTGGAAGAAGGCTCCTGTGAAGTCGCCTGCCTGAAGGTTGTGTGTGTATTTGAGGAAGCCGTCGGTCTTGTCGCTGTTGCAAAGGTCGGCAGATGAAACCACCATGTTGTCCACCTGCTGTGCCAACACACCGAGGCAAGCTGCCGATGCGGCACGTGTGGCAGCGTCACGCTTCTGCACCAATGCGCTCCAGTCTACCTTAGGAGCGTTGCCCGAGAACCAGTCGTCCATCTTGGCTGCCAATTCTGGGTTCTGTTTGCGCCATTCCTTTTCCTCTGCGTGGCGAGCCTTAACGATTTCGCGAAGCTCAGCGTTGCGCTTGGCATAAAGC
This sequence comes from uncultured Prevotella sp., assembly GCA_934230115.1. Classification (GTDB taxonomy): domain Bacteria; phylum Bacteroidota; class Bacteroidia; order Bacteroidales; family Bacteroidaceae; genus Prevotella. Next base: position 5,398 of record CAKQEI010000055.1, read on the forward strand.
TCCTTAACGTCGTCGAAGATGACGAATGGATTCTCCAAGTCACCTCCAAGGTGCTTGACGGTGTTGGTGTAGGCGTCGCCTCCGAGCGGAGCGCCATGGGTCTTGACGTTGCGCTCATAGCTTGAGCCGTCGTCCTTAAGGGCACCCTTGGCCATTGTTGTGTGGCCGATGATGAGTGTCGGACGCTCGGTCTCCTTCTGTGCCAATACAAGTGCTGCACGTATGGCGTCGGGGTCGTTGCCAGGAATTTCCATCACGTTCCAGCCCCATGATTCGTATTTCTTGGCTGTGTCTTCCTTCATCACCACATCACACTCTGTGGAGAGCTGGATTTCGTTGGCGTCGTAGAACATAATGAGGTTGTTGAGTTTCAGCAAACCTGCAATGCGTCCTGCACCCTGCGAAATTTCTTCCTGCACGCCACCGTCGGAGATGTAGGCATAAACTTTATGCTGCATCATTGTAGAGCCAAGACGTGCCTCGAGGAATTTCTCGGCAATGGCTGCACCTACAGCATAGGTATGGCCCTGTCCGAGTGGTCCGGATGTGTTCTCTATGCCTCGTTCAATATCGCGCTCTGGATGTCCGGGGCATACGGAGTCCCACTGACGGAATGTCTTGAGCTCTTCGATGCTGAACTTTCCCTGCATGGCAAGGGCTGAGTAGAGCATTGGCGACATGTGACCTGGGTCAAGATAGAAACGGTCGCGTCCTGCCCATGTGGGCTGGTCGGGATCGTAGACCAAGAATTCAGAAAAGAGGACATTGATAAAGTCGGCACCGCCCATGGCGCCGCCGGGATGTCCTGACTTTGCTTTTTCTACCATTGAAACGGCAAGCAGGCGAATGTTGTCTGCTGCATGGTTCATCAGTTCCTTGTTGTTCATGTTCGTGTTAGGTTGTTATTTTTTTTTATCTTTTTGCAAAGATAGTCATATTAGTTGAAACAATCAAGAGAAGTTGGGTTTAAATTTTAGAATTTGTATAAAAAGCAAAAAGCATAGACTGTTTCACAACAACCTATGCCTTCTTAACCTTAATAATCTAATACCATGAAAAACACAATGCAAAGATAGTTTGATTTTCCAAACTAACAAAGGTTTTCATGTTTTATTTGTGTAAATATAATATTCATTAACAAAGGATGTGGCGTTTTTTACTTTTGTTTATAAAATGTCGAATTTTTAGTGCTTTAGAAGCTCCATTTTACTTGCAAGTCAACATCGGTTTTCCAAGAGCTGTTGATTTGTTGATATGAGCTTGATATTACGTCGCGGTCGAAATATTTGGTCGTCCCCACCTTGCCTATTACAATGATGCTACTGCCCACCTTGCCTTTGGCGAATATAGCTGTCCTCATTCCTCTTCCGTAGAACATAGGAAAGGAGAATGTGTAGAGAGAGCCTCGTTCGTAGATGTAGATGCGTGAGTTATAGTCGTTGGTGTGAAAATAGCCCACGTTGGCAGCTATGTTGAGGCTGTTGTGATTGTAGCTGAGTGTTTGGCTGAGCATTCCACCGAAACTGTTTTGCTTGTTTGGCAGGTTGAACGGGAATAAGACGCAAGCTCCGTCCAATTGTGTTTTGGCCTGCCAATGGTTGTCGTTGTAGGCAAATATTAGGCGGGCGCGGTGTTCTGTTTTGTTGATAAGTATGTTTTTGTCGTTTTTGTACGTATAGTTTTCTTGTTTAAGTTTTACACGATAGCGTGCCGTTAAGTTGGTTTTCAGGGATAGATTGTACGTGGCTTGCACCATGTTGTCCCACGAGTGCGAGGAGAGGGAAGCCGTGTAGCGTGCCCATGGAAAATAGGCAAAGTCTGTGTAGGCGAGTATCGACAGGCGTGCGAGGGGAGTCCATGCAGCACCGATATACACGCCGCTCTCGTTCTGCACTTTGCCTCCGTCGCTGAACGACGCTCCTAAGAGAGAGTAATAACGATAGGAGTAGTAGCGTTGAATGGTTGTAAGCGTAAGCGACGAATTGGCCTTAAGCGAAAGGCTGTTGAGTGTAGCTATTGCTCCATTGTTGTTGATGGCTGTCTCGCCATTTATGTTGATTCGATGATTGATAAATCCATAGTCGATGCTGCCGTTGTGGAAATTATTGCCTGCAGGATCGTATTTGCGGAATAATTGTGTGGTGTTAGGATGAAGTTCGCGGTTGAACGATGTGTATATTGCATTTGCACCAAAATGTAATCCGTCCTTACGCCAACGCAAAGAAAGACCTGTGGCTAATTGTGAAGAGTTGTGCTTGCGCCGCATTTCGCTCATTGTTCGGTGGTAGCCGGTGTGAAGTAGTGTTTTTATTGAGCCGTCGCTATTCAGCGTTGCGTCTATTTTGCGGTAAGACACAAAAGATGTGAGGTCAATGTGTTTGCCAAGCGCAAATGTTGCAGCCGCACCTTGCAGATAGTAAGCGTCAGAGCGTGATGAGTTGGGCGATATAGTGTTGGATGGTGTGCTGAGGACGAGCGATGTGGTTTTTCCGAGTGTGAAACTTGTGTTAATGGTAAGTCCCATGCCAAAGCGCATTTTGTATTGTCCCAAGGCGAGAGTCTTCAGAATCCCCAATTTGCGTATTATGGCATAGTAGGCATAATGGTCGTAGCCCATATTGTTGCCGCTGGAGAAGAATGGTTCTCCAGCGTCCTGAGTGCCAGTAAGTCCTATCTTTAAGTATTGGCCGTACTTGAATGTGTAGCGCATCCAATGTTTGTATTTATATCCGAGATAGCCTTTGCGGTCGCCCTTGCGGTTGTAGCAGGGAATGCTTGTCGTAGCTACGAGTTCGTGTTTGCCGTATTTTAGAATGTTTTTGAGTGTAGGATACTTTTCCTCTTTTTCCACATTATTTATATATACGAAGCATCGAAGGAGTTGCAGGCGTACTGGGTCGAGCGACTGGAGCATCGACAGTTCGCCGATAGAGCGTAGCGGACGGTATCGGTCGAGATATTCTATAAGTTCTTCGGTTTGCGAGGAATTGAGAAAGGATAATTGCTTTATTTCGTCGTCTGTTGCTGTATTGAGGTTGATAGGAGAGGTTTCGAGCTCGCACAATAGTTCGTACAAGTCCTCAAGGTTGGCGCTTTCGATATCGTCATAGTCGGCGAGTCGGTCGAAGTGTTGTTGCCATGAGTGTTGTATGGGATCTGGCGGTTCGGGAGCTTGGGCGAATCCGTGCAGGTGCAGGGCGATGAGAAGCAAAAGGGTAGTGGTATGTTTCATTGGTGACATTATTTTGTTTAATAGGTAATAGACAGCATGGAAATCGTTTTTAGACAATCGACAATGGATTTGTATTAATAAGTCCATTATCGATTGTCCTTTCGTCTTATTTCTTCTTTTTGTTTTTCTTTCTCCAGAAGAACAGGTCGGAGAACTTCGTGAAGTCTTTTTTCATCACAACGCCCACGCCTTGAGTGTTGAGGCTGTTGCGCGTGAAGTAGCGGTCGTTGGTCTTGTTGTAGACATTGATGGCGAGATTGCCGTTTGGGAACAGCAGATACTTAAGGTCGAAGTCGCCGATAAAGCTTGTCGTGGCGTTTGGGTTGTCTCTATAGCCGAATTGTCCGTTGAAGAGCAGTCGGTTGTTGAGCATACTGCCCGACAGCAATCCTTCATACTCAGCATTGTTGAATCCCTCGGTTCCTGTCGATATGTTTGCTCCGAAGTTCCAATTGTTGCTGTTTATGACGTTGTTTAGCACGCTGTTGAGCTGCTGGCTTATTGTGCCGCTTAAGAAGCTCTGCATGGCAAGCGACGTCTGGCTATATTGCGGTGCATCGCCCTGGCTGGCGTTGTTGCTGTTCTGAGCCATGAATCTTCCAACGGCAAGTAGATAGAGCACCTGTTGGTTTTTCTCCTCTTCAGCATTAAGCAACGAGTAAACCATTTGCTTTACATCGTTCGACATGTTTGGCATGTCAAGGTCAAAGTCTACTTTTGGCGCATTGGGGGTGCCCGTGATGTTCATCAGGCAGTTCACGCGCACATTGTTGTTGGAGAACGAGTGTCCGATGTTGAGGTCGGCAAGACTCACACTGTTGAGTATGTACAATGCCTTGAGGTTGAGCGAGGCGTTGTAGGGGTCGCCCCCGAAGGATATTGTTCCGCCCTTCTGAAAGAGGAAGTCCTTCTTTATGATGTTTTGTATGGTGAGCTTGTAGACACCGTGGTCGACAATATAGTTGCCGTATATGTCGAATGTTCCCTTGTTAAAATATGTGGCTCTAAGCACACCGTCTCCATTTAGTGTGATGTAGTCGCCTGTCTTCTCGTCCATCAGCAACTTCAGAGTGGCGTTGGGGTTGCAGTTGATGAGGAAGTTGAGTCGTATATTAGTGGATATGTCCACTTTGTTATCATCTTCATCGTTGTCTATAGAGTCGTTGTTGGCAACATCGTGGTTCTTCCAACTAATGAAGTCGCTCGACCCTATAGCTGTTTGGTCGGCTACATTGTACACGAGTATGCTGTTTTTTTCGGGCACGGCGTTGATGTCAATAGTCACCTCGCCGCTTCGTCCCTTTATCTTGCAGTCGCCTGTGACGTAAGCTGTACCGTAGAAAGTGTTTTCGCCGAACGAGTGAGTGTCGTAGGCGAGCAGGTTCTTTGCCTTAATGCCAAGGTCATACGACAGGTTGGTTAGGTGCTGATGGTAGACGCTGCCCGTCATTATTCCTATGTTTCCGTTGCGGTCGTAGATAGTGTCGCCTTTGAACTTTATCTCGTCGGGTACAAATGTCACGGAGTCGTTGCGCATCCAATATGTAGTGTTGAGTGCAGTCATTCGCACAGAGCCGTTGACCACAGCCTTGCCCACCAGATTGATGTTGTTCAGCGGACCCACTACGTTCAATTTTCCGTTGATGTCGGCATCCACGTTGTCCATGAACGAGCCGCAGAAGCTCTCCATAAACTCAGCTCTTGTGCGGTGGGCATCAATGCCAAGGTCTATATAGTTGTGCTTGGGCGACACGTATCCGTTGATGTCGGTGTGGCGTCCGTCCTCATCTTGTGCGATGGCACCGATATTGATGCGTCCTTCGTCGACATCGTAGTTCACGTTGGCGTAGAGAGTTCCCATGCGTCCCGACTCAAACTTGAAGTCTTTCACCTGCAGGTCGGCGGTAAGCAATGGCTTTCCGTTGAACGCTCCCGCTACCCGTGCCTCTCCCGAGGCCATGCCGAAGAAGTCAACAGAGTGGAAGTTTACGAGGTTCAGCACATAGCTCACGTCGATGTCGTTGAGGGTTACGAGCAACGAGTCTTCAAGGCTCTTTGTTGCTGTTCCGTTGATGGCAAGCATCTGGTTGTCGTGGCTTATGGAGAATCCGTCAACCTTAAGTCGGTTCTTGCTATAGACGATGGCTGATGGGGCCACTTGCCACGTTGTGTCGCCGATGGTCGCACGCGATGGCAGCACGTCGATGTAGGCAGTCGACACTCCGTCGTCGTCCTTGGCAAACACGGTGCTTGCGTTTATTACGCCCTTTAATGGGTGGCGGTCGTTGTTGCTGAAGCTCAAAGATGTGTTCAGATGATTGTCCGAAGCTCCGGCTCTGAGGTTCAGGGCTATGAATTTGCCTTTATTGGCAAGTTTCTTTATTCGTATGTCGGCTTTCAGTGTGTCGCTTGGCGACTCGATGTTGATGAAAGCGTCGCGGAAGCGGTTGCCGTTGTAGGTGAATGAAGGAACGTCGCACCAGAGGTCTATTTTCTCGCGTTTGTCGTCCAACTCGCCGTTGATGTTGAGTGGACGGTGGATTTCGAGTGGTATTCCAAGAAGGTTTTTCATCCATTGTGTGTCTGATATCGACGCATTAATGGTGAAGTCGTTGTGTTCCTTCTGTGGCTGCCGTGTCAGCCCAGGGATAGTAGGCAGTTTGCTTGCCACCATGTTGAGCGCGCTTCTGGCGATGGTGTTATAGTTGAATTGTCCATTGATGTTGACAGTTCCGAAGTCGCTTTCGAGGTTGAGATAGTGGTTTTCGCCCTCGAATCCGGTTTTTACTGTCACGTTGTTCAGCGCGTATTCGTTCTCAGGCGACTGCATTTTGAAATTGCTCACCTCAACCATTCCGTTGGCATTATTGATATTGTTGCCTTTGATGTCGCAGTTGATGTTTGCTGCAAATGCTGTCGACTGCCATTTCGGTGTGAGTCCGAGAGCGTGGGGCGCAAAGTTGTTGACCGATGCCTCCACCTTTAGCAACGGAGTCTTGCTTGCTATATTGAGAAGGCCGTTTACGTCAATATCGGCGTTAGGGTCGTCGATGCCTATTTTTCCTTCCACTATTTTGTTGCGGTAGGAGGCATTGAGTTGTATGTCGTGGTATTTGTAACCGTTAAAGTCGAAGTCGTACACTCGTCCTGCTGCAGCCAAGTTGTCCATTGACGTGCCGTGTATGTTCAGGTTGGCCGACACATGTCCGAGTGTTTTGTTGTCGGCAAGTTTTCCAACGTCAAAACCTTTGGTCTCGATGTCGGCCTTAATGTTTTTGCTGCTTTTGTTGAGAGCTAACTTGATGTCTCCCAATGAAGTGGCGAGTTTTACATTTGCTGTCAGCCGATTCTTGTCGCCATATGCATGGCCGCTAAGACTTATGTCGCCAATGCGTGTCACTACTGCCGGAACATCTTTTCCGGTGGCAGTTGCAACGATATAGGCAATGGCTTCATGGTTGGCGCTTAGTTCGCTCACGTTGGCAAACCACGACATTTTCTCCATGTAGTTTTTTATACCACCATTTGCAATGAGTTGCAGGCTGTGCTTCTTGTTTGCGAGTTCCAACCGCGTTACGGCTATTTGGTCGCCGCTACCGTTGAAGTTTACCTTAAGGCTTATAGGTTCTTTAGTGGCGCTTAGTTTTGGCACAAACCCTGCAATGTCGGCAAGGCTTATTCGTGGTGCGTTAATGCTTCCGTTGAATTTCAACGAGGGCATTTCTATTTTGCCTTCTTTCTTATGGAATGAGGCTGAGATGTTTTCCGATTGTATTAATGTGGATGGAAGTTCAAGGTTGAAGTCGTTTATGCTTGCGCCCTTAGGTCCATATATGGCGTGTAGGGATAGCGCCTTGAGTTTTAATCCGCAACGCTCCTCAAGGGCGATGCGCTTCACTTTCACGTTGAGTGAATCGTCAGTTATGCGGTTTATAATAATGTGTGCGCTGATATTGTGTGCGTTGATGTTGTCGGGCGAGAATTTTCCCGAGTTGTAGGCACGCGACAATACGCGCCAGCTTACAGAGCCGTTGCGTATGATGAGCGAGTTGATTTGCAGGTTGAGTGGTGTCTTTTGTTTGGTGGTGTCTTTCGATGCGAGCGAGTCGACAACAAATTGGAAGTTGGGCTTTGAGTCGGCTGTGGCTTTATAGAGATTGGCTTGAAGGCCGAAAAACTGTGCCGATGTAATCTCTATTTCTCCGTTGGCAAGTGCCAAAAGGTCTATTTTCACCGATATGCGCGACACGCGGAGCATCTGTTTGCCCTGTTGGTCCTGCATTTCGGTGTCGTCGATGATGAGGCGGTTGACAAAGCCCAGGTCAACCCTGCCGATGCTCACTTTGGTGCCGAATTTATGGCACAAAGCATCCGCCACACGTTCTCCCACAAAAGTTTGGATGAAAGGAATGTGCAGCAGAATTACGATAGCTGTGTATAGACCGATGATGGTCCAAATGGTTATGTTTATAATGCGCTTTAACACTTGGAAATACCTATTGTTTGTTCTTAATCAAATAGATTTACAAAATTACGGAAAAACATTGATAAACACAAATTATTAAAGTGAAAAGGTGACGGGCGAATCGAAAAAAGCCCAATATTCTCCATCTGCAATAAATATTATTTATTAAAATAGCCTATAATGAAAAAATTTTGCTTACCTTTGTGGCCAACAATTATTAACGAAGAAACTATAAAGCTAATAAACAAATAAAAAAAACTAATCATTAATAGTATGAAAATGAAACGCGTATTGTCGTCGCTGCTTTGTGCTGCCGCGATGACTGGTGCGATGGCACAGGCTGCCCTGCCCAAAGAGACAGAGGAGCAGAAGGACAAGCGTATGGAATGGTTCGACCATGCCAAGTTAGGAGTTTTTATCCATTACGGCATTTATGCTGTGAATGGCGTGTCGGAGAGTTGGTCGTTCTACAACAAGTACTTGCCGTATGAGCAATATATGTCACAATGCTCTGGCTTCACAGCCAAGAACTTCGACCCCAAGGCTTGGCTCGACCTTATCAAGGAGAGTGGTGCAAGATATACTGTGCTCACAACCAAGCATCACGACGGTGTGGCTCTGTGGGACACCAAGTATAGCGACCTCAACACCGTTAAGTCGACTGCTGCCAAGCGCGACATCGTGACTCCGTTTGTCAAGGAAGTGCGCAAGCACGGACTCAAGCTCGGACTCTACTACTCGCTCATCGACTGGTCGCATCCCGATTATCCTAACGTCTCTCGCACAGAAACTCGCTACGACGTGAAGGAAGATCCAGCACGCTGGCAGAAATTCCTGAAGTTCGACTTCGACCAGCTCGGCGAGCTTAATGCCTATAAGCCTGATCTCTATTGGTTTGACGGCGACTGGGAGCAGACAGCTGAGACTTGGAACGCCAAGGGCATGTCGGAGTTTCTGCGCAAGGCCAACAAGAACGTCATAATCAACTCGCGCATACAGGGCTATGGCGACTATGCCACTCCTGAGCAGGGCGTGCCAGTGGTTCGCCCTGAGGAAAAGCATTGGGAACTTTGCATGACTATGAACGACTCGTGGGGTTATCAGCATGCCGACAACAACTACAAGTCGCCCTACATTCTTCTGCGCACATTTGTCGACTGCCTGTCGATGGGTGGCAACATGCTTCTCGACATCGGTCCGAAGGAAGACGGAACAATTCCCGAGGAGCAGGTGGCTATACTCAAGGAGTTTGGCCGCTGGACAAAGAAGCACAAGGAGGCTATCTACGACACACGCGCCGGCATTCCCAACGAGCATTTCCAGGGCTACACCACATTGAACAAGGCTGGCGACATCCTTTATCTCTACCTCCCTTACAAACCAAATGGTCCTATCGAGGTGAAGGGATTGGTGAACAAGGTGAACCGCGTGTGGGTTGTTGGCAGTGGCGAGATAGTCTCTTCAAAGGTCTACAACAAGAACTATTGGAGCGAGGTGCCTGGCAACCTTTACATTAATGTGCCTGAACGTTCGCTCGACCCGATGATTACTGTAGTGGCTGTATTGCTCGACGGACCCATCAAGCTCTATCGTGGAGCAGGCAAGGTGATTGAGAGCAACTAATATTTGTTTGCATTCATATGTAGCAGATTATTGCTCTATAAAAGCTTTTGTGTAGGAGGTTGGACCGTTTTGCCCAATCTCCTATATTTTTTATGGTCTGATTTGTAATGTCTATTTGGCATTATTGCCCATTTTTTGCAATTGTATAGGCCAACTTCCTTGTAAAAAGCATTATAATAAAAATAATTAAAAGTTTTTATTCCTTTAACTCACAAATTATTGTTAATTTTGTAGGCACTTTTGTGACGTTGCCAATCGCGATTTGTAGCAATGTCCAAATATGAGGAATTATTCTTATTTTTTTAATATATTTATGGCAAATGTAATTAAGTTACGTAAGGGTTTGGACATCAACCTTAAGGGAAAGGCCGCCGAGCAAAAATTCCCGGTTAAGGCTGCTGCCCAGTATGCCCTTGTACCTGATGACTTTGTAGGCATGACTCCCAAGGTGGTAGTTCGCGAGGGCGACCATGTGAAGGCTGGCGACGCTCTGTTTGTCAACAAGAAGCAGAACGACGTTAAGTTCGCATCGCCCGTGAGTGGAGTAGTGCAGGCAGTTGTCAGAGGCGACCGCCGCAAGGTGTTGCGCGTTGTCGTAGAGGCTGACAAGGATCAGCAGTATGTTGACTTCGGTCAGAAACAGGTGGCTTCGCTCGATGGCGACACCGTGGTTAAGGCTCTGCTTGAGGCTGGCTTGTTCGGCTACATCAACCAGCTGCCCTACGCCGTGTCTACCACTCCCGACCAGAAGCCACGCGCTATCTTTGTGAGCGCATTGCGCGACATGCCTCTCGCAGGCAATTTCGAGTTTGAGCTTCAGGGCAACGAGAAGGACTTCCAGACGGGTCTCACAGCTCTGTCGAAAATCGCCAAGACCTATCTCGGCATTGGCGCACAGCAGACAAACTCTGCCTTGACCTCAGCCAAGGACGTTGAGGTGAACGTGTTCGACGGTCCGTGTCCGGCAGGCAACGTTGGTGTTCAGGTGAACAACATCGCTCCCGTGAACAAGGGCGAGGTGGTTTGGACAGTCGACCCGACAGCAGTCATCTTCTTCGGAAGATTGTTCAACACAGGCAAGGTAGATCTCCGTCGTCTTGTGGCAGTCGCAGGTAGCGAAATCAACAATCCGGCTTATGCCGAGGTGCTTGTTGGTCAGCCTATCTCGAGCCTTCTCGAGGGCAAGCTCGCAAAGAAGGATCACGTGCGCATCATCAACGGCAACCCGTTGACAGGCCGCAAGTGCACAGCCGAGGACTTCGTTGGCGGTCACACATCCGAGATTACCGTAATTCCTGAGGGCGACAATGTTGACGAGATGCTTGGTTGGATTCTTCCACGCACCAACGACTTCTCTGTCAGCCGCAGCTATCTCTCATGGCTCTTCGGCAAGAACAAGGAGTACAGTCTCGACGCACGCGTTAAGGGTGGCGAGCGCCACATGATTATGAGTGGCGAGTACGACAAGGTGCTCCCGATGGACATCTATGGCGAATATCTCGTCAAGGCAATCATTGCCGGCGACATCGACCGCATGGAACAGCTTGGCATCTACGAGGTAGCTCCCGAGGACTTTGCCGTGGCAGAGTTTGTCGACTCATCGAAGCTTGAGCTCCAGCACATCGTGCGCAAGGGTCTCGACATGCTCCGCAAGGAGAATGCATAACATTTAATTTAATTACAAAGAGAAAAGTATGAATTTTCTAAGAAAATATCTTAACGACATCAAGCCCAACTTCGAGCCTGAGGGAAAGCTCCACGCCTTCCGCAGCTTGTTCGACGGCTTTGAGACTTTCCTGTTTGTGCCCAACCAGACTTCAAAGACCGGTGTGAACATCCACGACGCCATCGATTCTAAGCGCATCATGAGCTTTGTGGTGATTGCGTTGCTTCCGGCATTGCTGTTTGGTATGTACAACGTGGGATTCCAGAACTACAAGGCAGCCGGCGCTTTGGCCGACGCTTCGTTCTTCTCAATGTTCATCTACGGAGCATTGCAGGTGCTTCCTAAAATCATCGTCAGCTACGTTGTAGGTCTCGGCATCGAGTTTGCCTGGGCACAGTGGAAGGGCGAGGAGATTCAGGAGGGCTTCCTTGTTTCGGGCATCATTATCCCGTTGATTATCCCTGTGGGCTGTCCGCTGTGGGCACTCGCCATTGCCGTAGCCTTCGCCGTAGTAATCGGCAAGGAGATTTTCGGCGGTACAGGTATGAACATCTTCAACGTGGCTCTTATCACTCGCGCGTTCCTCTTCTTCTCTTATCCTACAAAGATGAGTGGCGACGCTGTTTGGGTGGCCAACGACACAATCTTCGGTCTTGGCAACACTCTTCCCGACACCTTCACCTGCGCCACACCGCTTGGTGAGATTGCACAGGGAGCAGCCGTGAACAGCAGCCTCTGCGACATGGTCACAGGTCTTATCCCAGGTTCAATCGGCGAGACCAGCGTTATCGCCATCGCCATTGGTGCCGTGATACTTCTCTGGACAGGCATTGCCTCATGGCGCACAATGCTCAGTGTGTTCGTTGGTGGTGCTGTTGCAGCCTACATCTTCGAGGCTCTCGGCATGACTCCTATCGCATGGTATGAGCACATTGTGTTGGGTGGCTTCTGCTTCGGTGCTGTGTTTATGGCTACCGACCCTGTGACATCAGCCCGCACACAATGCGGACAGTACTACTACGGTGCCATCATCGGCATCATGGCAGTAATCATCCGCGTTATGAACCCTGGTTATCCAGAGGGTATGATGCTCGCCATCCTCTTTATGAACATGTTCGCTCCGCTTATCGACTA
>CAKQEI010000056.1 GCA_934230115.1 uncultured Prevotella sp.
CCTTTTTCAAGAATTATAGCCATAATTACATAAATTTAGATGCATACTTACGGCAAATAGGTTCCAAGCCATCTTTATGTGCCTCGCCTACAGCCTGAAATTTCCACTCTGTACCACGGCGATACAAACGTCCGAACTCAACTCCCTTGTCCGTAGAGAAATCTTCATCCAAGTCATAACGGCAAATAACTTCACCATTAATTGCATTCTTTATCTGAATATAAGCATCGCGAACTTGTCCGAAATTATATTTCATTCGTGGAGCGTTATGAGGGTCATTTACGTCTGACGGGCTCCAATAGATACTTGCTGTGAAAAGGATTTCCTTAACATGAGAAGATGTCTTGGTCAAATCAACCTCAATCTCTTCATTACCTTCACCTGTGTCATCGTCATCATCGCCAAGATCATCCACAGAGCCAAGAACACTCTTATCTACAGAAATAGGACGCATAACAGCATTGCCATCTTCGTCGTAAAGTGGTTTTCCATTCTCATTTAATGCCTGCACTTGATTGCCGGATCCATAGAAGACGAAATCATATTCATTTTCTATCTGTCCATTACTTCCCAACAAAAAAGTTGAGGCATCCAAATCGTATGCAGGATCAGCATTGGGATTCACTTTCCAACCCATCTCAACTTTCAAACGAGTAAGTCCGACTTCTATCTCCACTCGCTGTCCTTTTATTAAGTTTATTGCCATAAATGATTATGCAAATTTTTTAGCATATTTATTTACAAGAGCTTGCAAGCCACCTTTGTTTCCATTGCCGATAGCTTCAAACTTCCATTCGCCATTATGACGATATAGACGACCAAACTCAACTGCTGTTTCTACAGAAAAATCCTCGTCAAGATCATATCGTGCAATTTCTGTATTAGTATTAACATCATATATGCGGATATAAGAATTGCGTACCTGACCGAAATTCTGACGACGCTCTTCTGCTTTGTAAATGGTCGCAGTGAAGATTATTTCATGTATTTGAGGACTGACCTTCGTCAAGTCCACATTCAGAGTTTCATCATCTCCGCCATCGCTATTACCACCAGTTAAATCGTCTCCAGTAGACTCTACAGAACCATCAGGTGCTTTCTGGTTACCATAGAAGACGAAGAATTCCTGTTGCGGGATTTGACCATTTTCACCTAACATAAAAGCAGATGCGTCCAAATCAAAGTCATAACCAGAACCTTCATTCGGATCCCAACCAAGTCCTACACCTACAAGTGAAAGACCTTTATCCATACTTATACGCTGTCCTTTTTCGAGATTTATCATATAACAATATATTTTAAATTAAACTTATTTTTATTTTCACTTGCAAAGTTCGTTGTTTTGCCACAGACAATAGGTAAATAGCAAACATTACAATCAGAATGTTGTACGAAGCAAGTTTATTTAGTTGCAAGGTTACAACGCTGATATTTTCTGCCATTCTTCCGAATCCGACAACTTGTATATGTCATTAGCGTTTACACCACAGAAGCAGCAAAGCGAAGGATGTATGTTAACACAATAATTGCCAAACATATTACGCTGAATCATATAGTCATCAACATTAAATAGAATCTCACCTAATGCTTTAAGCTGTTTTTTGATGAGAGCTATCATTGGAAGTCTGATTTCGGACATGGTAAGGTTTGGAGCATTTTGTGGTTCTCCGCCAAACTTTTTATAGATAAGTTTGTATTTCTCTTGAACGGCTACCATTCGCTTTTCATATTTTGCAAGTTGACGAGGTGTTGTTGGCTTAGAAAAATTTATTCCCCCGCTTGCTGATTCCAGCAAGAACAATGCATATAGAGCTTTTTCTCTTCTATGCAGTTTTTCTAATTTAATATCAGCTTCGGGAAAACGTATGGTTTCTCTGTATACATCAATGACAACTGAACTTTTTATGCCCTTACGTAACATGTATATGTCAAAAATCTGTTTGTAGAAACCTGTAAATATAAAACGTCCTTTTTCTTCCTTAAGATAATTCAAACGGAAATTATGGTAGTGTTCAGAAAATAGATCAAGAATATTCCTTATAGTAAGGATAATCTCTTTATCCAATTCTACTAAAAGAAAATTTGCAATTTCTTTATTGCAGACAAAAGAATTACCAATTTTAATCATCAAAGAAGGAGCAATTACCGAAAATTCTTTTACTCCCAATTTGCCTGCTAATTGATCCTTACAAAATTCTGATGTTGAAAGTCTCTGCAGTTGTTTGGTAACTGTTTCTATCCTTTCAAAGCTTGCATTTGGATATAAAAAGTTAGCAATTCTCAAAAGGTCAATATTAGAAATCGTTCTATAGTGTTCTGCGATTTTAGGGAGATATACTAAATCAAAACCAGCGAGACGCACTTCAGCCATTATCTCTCTATACTTTTCATTTATCTCCCAATTAACATCATTATCAAAATCGCTTTCCACATATAGGATTTGCGTAGGATCAATATAAACACTTGAAGTATCTATTGAGATTATTTTGCATTCAGAATAGATGCCAAGAGTTAAACTCAAGCGTAATGCCACTAATAGCAAGGCTTCTTCTCTTGCACAAAAACAGTCTGACATTGCAACTTCATTGAATGTAGATATCAATTCATGTTGCAAGCACTTAGGAGATTCTAACAAGGTGTGTACCGCTTTCGACAAAGTGTAAGAAGCTCCAAGTATCTCGTCCTCTTTTTTGATTGCATACTTTTCACGAATGAAATCAAGTTTTTCCATCTCACGTGTATCAATAATTGCATCAGCCTTTATTAAATCGGAAACTATACGAAATATACTTGCTCTTTCTGTCTGTTTCATGATTCTAACTTTTAAATACACTTATACATTCTCAACAAATGCGCTCGGCACATACGCCGTACATATAGTAAATAGTCCATCAACAACTATACCCACACGCTGTTGGCTGTGATAACGTGCTACCATTCCCATCACCCCTTTGAATTTACCGTCAATTATACGTACTTTCTGTCCTTGTTTGAATTTCTCTACTTCTTTTGTCGAAACTACCACATCATCTGAATCAGCTTCACAAATAATCTTTAGACTGTTCATTTGACTGTCAGGCACAACCAATGGTTCCTTGACAATCTTGTTGCCAACATGAATATGACGATAATAAAAGCGGAGGAAAGGAAGGTTAACGTTGTCGTAGACAAAAGTCTTGAGTTCTTCTTCTGTACCGTAAGCAAAGAAGATGTTAGGAATTCGTGATTCTTCAACATTAATATGTTTACCATCAACAATCTTAATGCTCTTCAAGGTAGGATAAAAAGCTACGACATTTTTGCTAATAAGATAATCGTATGCTTTCTTCTCTCTGCCGTATGTGGTGCGGAGGGCATACCAATGAGGAATGTCTTTAACATTCTGTTTAGGGGCTACTGATGTTCTCAACAATATACTATTTGTGGACACCCCAGTTTGTGAGTTCATAGGTTTTATAGGTTTTTGAACTTCGGGGAGGACGTTGGAGGCAAGTCCAGCGCATGGAGGAGATTGATTTTCTCCTACTGTGATTTTTACATCTGATGTGGTGCAATATTTTTCCATATCGTGATGGTATCTTATCAAAGACTTGACTTGATACTCAGACACAAAAAAAGCGTGAGTCGTCCTGTTGTCCGTCCCACACATCGAGGCTCTAGCACTGCCTATCTAAGTTGAACAGACAACGTCAGAGCCCACGCCGATATGATATACGCAGCCGTAAAGAGACCTCCGTAAACAGATACAATACACCCATAAGGATACAATACGTGCTTACAAGGTCTCCACGGGATTGATGTAATCACATCCCGGAACATCTACCGTTGCTACGTTCAAGACTTAGATTGTTGAATTTGCTAGATTCGATGTGTCTCAAACTTAGCGTTGAGTAAACGCCTTAAATATGTCTTAGACTATCTTCCCACCCAAGCCCGCTTTGCATAGATATGTCTTGCGACTTCACCACACTCGGCACGGCGTGAGCTATCTCATTATATACCAATGCAAAAGTTATTCTTGCACTAATATTTTTGCTGAGACATGATAGTCTAAGCACAAAATTACATATTTTCTCTTAAAACTACGAACAAATATTAGAAAAATATTACATTCGTCCATATTTTTTCAGAAAACCATTTTAAACAATAGCCTCATATAGCGCATCATAGTTTAAATCTATGACACATTATTATTTAAAACAAGGTGATAACCCACGGTATATCCCACAAAATACCGTAGAATACGACCAACGGCTGCTATTTCTATATCATTCAATAGAAATAGCAGCCGAAGCAACATTTAGCAAGAGGGCTTTACTTCATATACAATTTCAACGTCGTAGTCTGATCTCCCACTTCCACATTCTGTGTCTCCAACACGTCGTTACCATTCATATATTTAATGGTATACGACTGGTTCTTTTCCACTTTGAAGGTGAGGACATCGTTCATATCCTGAGTGGCACCAGTGCTGCGACCGCCGAAAAGCTTTTCTTCACCCTTGAACACATCCAAGTTGGTAGCTACACGATCGCCAGAATCTTCTGCATGGTCCTTGTCCTTAAACACCATTACTCTTAAGGCAACGTGTTTGTCGTCATCGGGAACAGCCGACAGTTGAGCTCTATATAAGCTGGTGTAGCGGTCGGTTACGTTCTCGGCATGAACATAGCGGAGGTCCATATCCCATACTAAGGGGAAGTAAGAGCCAGTTGGCTTGAAGGAAGCGGCATATATGGCCTTGCGCAAGTCCTCCTTGATGGCCTTGCCAGCATCAGTAAGGAACCACGACTTATCCAAGTCTTCAGAAGGATAATACTCAGTAAAGCGCCATTTTCCGTCAATCCACACCTCATTCCAGTTGTGGTTGCCACGATCGTCATACCAAGCAGGAGTGCCAGCCACACGCGAAGGAATGCCTACAGCACGGAAAGCATCAGTAAGCAAGATGGACAGGCCCGAACAAGAAGCCATGTGCTGACGCATGGACTCATAAGGAGCCTGGTCGGGTTTCTCACGCTTCGTATTATAATCAACCATCAGTTCGTCGCGCACATTCTTGTTTACAGAATCAATAGCCTCGCGCATCGTCTTACAAGAAGCCACGTATTTCTTGAAACGATTGTAGAAGTCCTTACGCCAATTTTCGCGGTTCTCGTTCAAGTTGACATAAGCCACCACGTCGTTCAAGAAAATATCCTTGGGCACATCTTTAGCCCATGGGAATTCAGCTCTCGCCTTATAGGCATACGACACATTCTCCAACAAGAAGTCGGCAGTCAAAGCCTTGGCATCCCTTTCGGGCATGTAGGAAATAAGGAAAGCCACACCCTCCTTCTGGTCGGCAGGAGCATCCTTCAACGCCTTTTGCAACTCCTTAGCATTATCACCGGCTGTAACCATAGCATGGTTCAGCAATTCATGATACTCCTTAGGCACTCCGGCATACTTGCCACCTGAACAAGCAGACAGACCCAATGCCAAAAGCACAACCATACTCTTAATCTTCATAATTTTCATCATTAAATCTTTTTTCTAAAGTAAATTTGGAACAAAATTACATAAAAAGCTTCATATAATATATAGAAAGATTGAAAAAACAAAAAGTAAATTAACAACTATGCCCGTATCCAACAGCAATGCTTTTCTGTTGTTTAATCATTGTTGTTATTGCATAATTGACATTTGTTTCGTAATTTTGCAGACGAAAGCCCAATAAGCTGATTTTTTATTTTATAAATGACATTTTATCAATAATACAGAAAACATGGATAATAATACAGAAAACATTGAGAAGACGGAGATAAAGTGCCACTCTTGTGCTGAGGGGCAGAACTTCTGGCTGTGGCTCGGAGCATTAGTAATAGGAGCCGTGCTTGGAGTGCTCGGCATTGACTGGATAAACACATCAGCCAACTTTATAGCTACAGTCTATACCCGACTGTTCCAATTCATTGCTGTGCCTACCATTGCACTTGCCGTGACGATGACGCTTGCCACCTTTGGCACACAAAAGGACACGGGACGAATATTCCGACGCACCATAAACTATACTCTGCTCACAACCATTGCTGCAGCTGCAGTAGGCATGATGCTCTACAAGATTATCCAGCCCGACAACCTGCCTATGGAGATGATTAAGGGCAGCAGTCTGACAGCCAATGTGCCAAGCGAGATAGAGGGAGCTGCATCCTACAGCGAGTATGTTATGGGCATCGTGCCTGCCAATATCGTGCAACCGTTTATGGAGGGTAATATTCTCTCCATTCTGCTTATAGCCGTGGCAGTAGGCATTGCCTTGGCACGTATGCCCGAGAACGACGGCAAGCGTACACTGATGAACGGACTCACGGGACTGCAAAACCTTGTATCCACGCTCATCCACTGGCTGATACATGCCCTTCCGCTCGGCATACTTGCCTTTGCGGCACAATTGTCGGCAGAGGTATCGGCAGGAATGGTGATGCAGTCGATAGGCAAGTATGTGGCTGTGATATTGGGAGGCAACGTGTTGCAATTCTTTTTGGTGCTGCCCTTGTTCCTTATGTCGCGCGGCATAAACCCCGTAAAGGTGATGCGCGGCATGATGCCAGCAGTGCTTATGGCACTCTTCACCAAGAGTTCGGCAGCCACACTGCCCGTGACCATACAGACATCGGAGGAACATCTTGGGGTGAGCAGTCGTGTGTCGCGCTTTGTGCTGCCTATCTGCACCACCATCAATATGAACGGATGCGCAGCATTCATCTTCGTGACATCGCTGTTCGTGATGCAGAACGGAGGCGTGGAACTGACATGGGGCACAATGATAATGTGGCTCTTCATATCGGTGCTTGCCGCAATAGGCAACGCAGGAGTGCCTATGGGTTGCTACTTCCTCACGCTCTCGCTTATGTCGGGAATAGGAGCTCCAGTGGCTATTATGGGTATCATACTGCCCGTGTTCACCGTGCTGGACATGATAGAGACAGCCGAGAATGTGTGGTCGGACTCGTGTGTGGCAGCTATGGTTGACAAAGACATGAAGCAAAGCTAAGGGAGCTTGCATAAAGCGTTAAAATACGTGTAAATACGGCTCAGATTAAAACATTTTTCTGAAAAAAGCAGTATCTTTGCATAATAGTACTATAACAACAAGTCGTGGGAGGTTGTGAAATCCTTTTTTAGATACCTCCTCACGGCGTAATTCTTTCAGAAAATATGCACAAAGCAGGATTTGTAAACATAGTGGGCAATCCTAATGTGGGCAAGTCGACACTGATGAACCAGCTTGTCGGCGAGCGTATTAGCATTGCCACATTCAAGGCACAGACGACGCGCCACCGCATCATGGGTATTGTGAATGAGGACGAGGCACAGATTGTTTTCTCCGACACTCCGGGCGTGCTTAAGCCTAACTATAAGTTGCAGGAGTCGATGCTCGCCTTCTCGGAGTCGGCTTTGCAGGATGCCGACGTATTGCTATACGTGACCGACGTAGTGGAGAACCCGGAGAAGAACATGGACTTCCTCGACAAGGTGAAGAAGATGACAATACCCGTGCTTCTGCTCATCAACAAGATTGACCAAAGCGACCAGAAGACTCTTGGCGACACTGTGGAGAAGTGGCATACGCTGCTGCCCAACGCAGAGATTCTTCCTATCTCGGCAAAGAACAAGTTTGGTGTGGACATGCTTATGCGCCGCATCAAGGAACTGTTGCCAGACTCGCCACC
Organism: uncultured Prevotella sp.; assembly: GCA_934230115.1. Classification (GTDB taxonomy): domain Bacteria; phylum Bacteroidota; class Bacteroidia; order Bacteroidales; family Bacteroidaceae; genus Prevotella. The sequence goes on from CAKQEI010000056.1 coordinate 7,716, forward strand.
TTTCTTCGACAAGGACCAGCTGACAGACAAGCCTGCCCGCTTCTTCGTGTCGGAGATTATCCGCGAGAAGATTCTGCTCTACTACGACAAGGAGATTCCTTACTCGGTGGAGGTAAAGGTGGAGTCGTTCAAGGAGAGCCAGAAGAACATCGACATACATGCCGTAATATATGTGGAGCGCGACTCGCAGAAGGGCATCATCATCGGACATCAGGGTGTGGCTCTGAAGAAGATGTCGACAGAGGCACGCAAGTCGCTTGAGAAGTTCTTCGGCAAGAGCGTATACCTGCACACCTTCGTAAAGGTGGACAAGGACTGGAGAAGCTCGAAAAGAGAGTTGGACAACTTCGGGTATAACCCGGAGTAGAATTTTGAGTTTTGAATTTTGAGTTTTGAATTATCGGCGATGCCGATTAGGAATTATTCAATTTTGAATTTTGAATTCACAATTCAGAACTCAAAACTCAAAACTCAAAATTGCCAAAGGCAACAATTCAAAATTCAAAACTCAAAACTCAAAATTGCCAAAGGCAACAATTCAAAATTCAAAATTCAAAAATCAAAACTCAAATATGGCAAATTTAGTAGCAATAGTGGGACGCCCTAACGTGGGCAAGTCGACACTGTTCAACCGTCTTACCAAGACACGTCAGGCTATCGTGAGCGATACTGCGGGCACAACACGCGACCGCCAGTATGGCAAATGCGAGTGGAACGGACGTGAGTTCTCGGTAGTAGATACTGGCGGATGGGTAGTGAAGAGCGACGATATCTTTGAGGACGCTATCCGCAAGCAGGTAATTGTAGCAACAGAAGAGGCCGACCTTGTTCTCTTTCTCGTTGACGTGCAGACAGGCTTGACAGACTGGGACCAGGATGTGGCAACTATCCTTCGCCGCACAAAGCTCCCTGTTATTCTTGTGGCTAACAAGACCGACAACAACGACCAGATATACGATGCTGCTGAGTTCTACGGACTGGGACTTGGTGAGCCACAATGTATATCATCGGCTACGGGCAGCGGTACGGGCGACTTGCTCGACCTTGTGCTCTCGAAGTTGAAGCCTGACACCAAGGAAGAGGTAGAGGATGGTATTCCTCGCTTCGCTGTGGTGGGCCGTCCTAACGCAGGCAAGAGTTCTATCATCAATGCCTTTATCGGTGAGGACCGCAACATCGTGACAGAGATTGCAGGTACAACACGCGACTCTATCTATACACGCTTCGACAAGTTCGGATTCGACTTCTATCTTGTTGACACAGCCGGTATACGTCGCAAGAACAAGGTGTCGGAGGACTTGGAGTTCTATTCGGTGATGCGTTCTATCCGCGCTATCGAGAATTCAGACGTGTGTATCCTTATGATTGATGCCACACGAGGCATTGAGGCTCAGGATATGAACATCTTCCAGCTCATACAGCGCAACAACAAGTCGCTGGTGGTAGTGGTGAACAAGTGGGACCTTGTGGAAAACAAGGACCAGGCTGTGATAAAGACCTTCGAGAATGCCATCCGCAAACGCATGGCTCCGTTCGTTGACTTCCCCATCATCTTCGCTTCAGCACTCACCAAGCAGCGCATCTTCAAGGTGCTTGAGACAGCAAAGCAGGTTTACATCAACCGCAAGGCTCACGTGGGAACATCAAAGCTCAACGAGGTGATGCTTCCGCTTATCGAGGCTTACCCACCACCATCAACCAAGGGTAAGTACATCAAGATTAAATACTGCACACAGTTGCCCAACACACAGATACCTTCGTTTGTGTTCTATGCCAACCTTCCGCAGTATATCAAGGAGCCTTATCGCCGATTCCTCGAGAACAAGATTCGCGAGAACTGGTCGATGCACGGTTGTCCGATAAACGTGTTTATACGACAGAAGTAAAAACAAACCAACATGCGCCACCTATTATATATAGTACTCGCATTAACGCTCTTCTCCTTTGCCTCATGCGGCAAAGGAGAAGAACCCAACCCAGAAGAACTGGTAGCAAAAACCGCAAAGACATACTACGACTACCTGATACAGGGCAAGTATGACGCTTATGTGGATGGTTTCTACCGACCGGACAGCATTCCTGGCAGCTATCGCGAACAGCTGATAGTAAGTGCCAAGCAATATGTGTGGCAGATGAAGGACGACCATAAGGGTCTCGACTCCGTGACAATAGCAGGAGCCAAGGCCGACACAGCCAAGCATGTGGGACATGCCTTTCTTGTGTTATGCTTCAAGGACAGTACGAGAGAAGAAATCGTAGTGCCCATGACACTAAAAAAGGGCAACTGGATGATGAGATAAGATTCATCCAGTTGCCCTTACTTTTTTTCAATATATTTCGTACAAACGAAAACCAAGTTAAATATTCTTCACTTCTTCCGGCAATACAGGCATTGCTCCATTCTGAGTGCAGACGTATGCGCTCACATGAACAGCACGTCTATGAGCGTCGGCTACGGACATACCCGCAAGTATTGAAGCACAGAATGTGCCAGTGAAAGAGTCGCCTGCACCTACAGTATCAGCCACATCAACCTTAGGAGTTGGTTGGAATGACATTGTGCCAGGTGTGAATACATAACTACCGTTAACTCCACAAGTAAGCACAAGCATGTCGAGGTCGTACTTGCCAAGAATGAGCCAGCACTTGTTTTCGATGTCCAAGCCAGGATAGCCGAACATGCGACCTATGAGAACCAACTCCTCATCGTTAATCTTGAGAACGTTGCAACGCTTCATGCTCTCGCAGATTATTTCCTTGGTGTAGAAGTTCTGACGAAGATTGATGTCGAAAATCTTCATACAGTCCTTAGGAGTAGCGTCGAGGAACTTATAGATAGACTCACGGCTTACAACATTGCGCTGAGCCAACGAGCCCCAACATACGGCACGTGCATTCTCGGCAATAGCCTTAACATCATCGTTGAACGGAATGTTGTCCCATGCCACATTCTCCTTTATATCATAGGTAGGTATGCCCTCGTCGTCAAGTGTCACCTGCACTGTACCAGTTGGGTAAGGCACGCGAGGCATGCAATACTGCAACTTCTTCTCTTCAAGCTGCTCGATAGTCTCCTCGGCAAGCTTGTCTTCGCCAAGAGCACTCACAGCGATAGAGTTTAGTCCAAACTGTCCTGCATGGAATGCGAAGTTTGCAGGAGCACCACCAAGTTTCTTTCCCTCAGGAAGCACATCCCAGAGTGCCTCACCAAGTCCTACTACATATTTTGTATTCATTATATTTAGGTTTTTTATTGCTTAACTTTCGGAATATAAGAGAGCAGATACACTACACCCACTGCCATTACCACGGCAGCCCATATCTGCGGATACTGTGAGCCGGCTTCTTTGGCAGCATCACTTGCAAAGCCCATGAAGAGCGGGAACACTGTGCCACCGAACAAGCCCATGATCATAAGACCAGACACCTCGTTCTTCTTCTCGGGAGCGGAAAGCATAGCCTGAGAGAAAACGATAGAGAACACATTAGAGTTGCCGTAGCCTACGAGTGCGATTGCAATCCAAAGCTCCCACTTCTCTGTGCCGAACACGAAACCTACCATAGAGAGTGCCATCATAAGCACAATGATAGTGAAGAATGTGCGGATGTTGAGCTTGCGCATGAGGATTGAACCCGTGAAGCAACCGAGTGTACGGAATGCGAAGTAAATGGATGTGGCATACTCAAACTGGCTGAGTGTGTCGCCTGCACCGCCAATACGCTCAAAGAGAATCTTCGGAGCAACCGCGTTGGTGCCTACATCAATGCCCACATGGCACATGATGCCGATGAAGGAGAGGAGAATGATTGGTGAGCCAAGCATCTTAAGGCAATCAACGAAGCCAGAAGCCTTGCCCTCGATAGGCTCTTCCTCAATACGGGTCATGCCGAGCCACAATGTAGCAACCATACCTATGATGAAGAACAAGAGGAAGAGAATACGCCAGCTGAGTCCTAAGACTGGAGCTGTAGTCGTAGCTCCCCATGCTGCGATAAGCGGAGCAATGAACGAGGCGATGGCCTTGACAAACTGTCCGAAGGTGAGTGTCGAAGCCAAGTGGCCCTTAACGAGCATTGTCACCAATGGATTGATAGATGTCTGCATGATGGCATTGCCTATGCCAAGAAGCGAGAACGATATATACATCAGCCAGAGCTGGCTCTCCTTAGTAGGCATAAAGCTGTCGAAGAGAGGGAGGAACACAGCCAAGGTTGTTACTACAATTGAAAGTAGTACTGTCTTCTTGCGGCCAATCTTATTCATCAACATGCCCGTAGGCACAGAGAAGATAAGGAACCAAAAGAACACAAGCGACGGGAAGAAGTTGGCTGCGGAATCAGAGAGTCCGAAGTCTTCCTGCATGTTGTTGGACACTGCGCCGACAAGGTCGACAAATCCCATTGTGAAGAATGCAATCATCACTGGGATGAGTGTAAGTTTACTTGAGTTTGAATTGCTCATTTGTGTATAAACTTCTTTAGTTATTAGTTGATTTTTTGTTTTCTGCTGCAAAATTATAGGTATTATTGCAGCATTCATATAAATAATGTTTCATCAGATAGCAAAAATCGTAACTTACAACATTTCTGCAACGAATGTAACATTGTATAGAGTGGTACGGCTCATGCCGTACCACCAAGCGATTATTTTAAATTATAAACAACATATTTGGCCTTACCCTTCACAGTAACCTTATTATAAGGTTTTGTTGGGAACACAAGGTTAGTCATAGCCATACGTCCTTCTGCATCAAACACCTCGATACTGCTCTTGTCGATAAAGATGCGCAACTTCGAAATCTTGCCATGTACGGGGGCTGAGGTGACGGCAGCAAAGTCTTCGCTAAAGTCTTTCAGTCCGCTGTTTGTGCGGTCCATAGAGAACGAGCGGTTCTTCTCGTCATAGGTCATAACTACTTTCTCACCATTAGCGTTGGAAAGTGTCAAAGTAGCATTTCCCTTAAGCGAAACTACCATTTCGCAAGCTTCACTGAGACTCTTCGTAGCTTTCTTGGGACGTGCAGCTGTCATTTCAGGCGAAGGAGTCACACCACAATAAATATCGCCATCGTATTCATAAAGGTCAAGGTCGCGTGGTATAGAGTTGCCTGAGCGATACTGCTTTGTAGGCACTTGGTTGGCATACTGCCAATTGCTCATCCATGCTAAGGCTACATGACGACCATCAGGAGCATTGTCGAATGTAATAGTGGCATAGTGGTCCTTGCCATAGTCCATCCATTTAGTAACTTCAGGCTTAGTGTCGCATGTGAACTTCTTGCCGTCAAAGTCGCCAACAAAGTATTGTGTGGCAGATCCGCCAGACGGACCTCCAGGATTGATGTTGCAGATAAGCATCCACTTATACTTGTCGGTACCGCGTACACGCATCTTCATAAGGTCGGGACATTCCCACACACCACTATGATTGCCATACTCAGCACCAAACTGACTCTCGAGAGTCCATTTCTTAAGGTCGGCTGATGAATAGATGTTCATATGCTGTCCTTCTGCAAGAATCATATTCCACTTCTTTATATCCTCATTCCAGAACATGTGAGGGTCGCGGAAGTCGGGTGTGTTGCTCGTAATCACAGGGTTGCCAGCATATTTTGTGAAAGTCTTTCCATTGTCGGTGCTGTAAGCAAGGCTCTGTGTCTGGTTCTCGCCAGCCGATGTATACATAGCCACAACAGAACCATTGCCAAATCCGGCAGTATTGTTATGGTCTACTACAGCCGAACCAGAGAATATTGTACCCCAAGCATCAGGTTCAACAGCCTTGCCCTCAAACTTCCAGTGCATAAGGTCGGTAGATGTGGAATGTCCCCATGTCATGTTCTCCCATTGCGAGCCATAGGGATTAAACTGGTAGTAAAGATGCCATACACCATCCTTATAGAACATACCGTTAGGGTCGTTCATCCATCCATAAGCTGGAGTGTGATGATATACGGGTCGATACTGCTCGCTGTTGGTCATGTCGTACGAGTCGGCATACTTCATATTCTTCCAGCATGTGAAGCTCGAAATGCCACCATCGGTACGATAGGTGCCATTGACATGAATGTCGAGAGAAAGACTTTTGCTATCCTTGAACTCATCAAGATAGAGAGGCACAAAATAGTCGATATGATTGGATGCGAGGCGAACATTCAGAGCTTTCACCTGATTATTGCCATCAACAACCTTCACGTTGCACATCTCTGCCTTCTCCTGCACTGGCAAGAGCAAAACTTTCTGTGAGTTATTCACACGATAGATGCAGTGGTTGCTACTGAGAAAACTTGTCTCTTGCGCTGAGGCTGACATTGCAAGCCCTAAGAGAAACGACGCTGCCGCTGTGCGGCTGAATGATTTCTTGTCCATGTTTTATATAGGTTTTTAGAATTATCAAAAAAACAGCGTGAGCTGTAGATAGTTGATTTCTGCTGCAAAGGTACGTTTTATATCATAATGTGAATGTTATTTATGTTTCCTAAACTTACAAGAATTACGTAATGAAACAATACTTGAGTGAATAGTCATTTATTTTGACTACAGGATATAAGATTTTTCAGTAACTTTGCCATTGAAAATATATAAAACCTGACATTTACATATGAAAACCAAAACTTACAACACATTATTTATATTGCTTGCGACTCTTATACTCGCCACTGGTTGCACTAGCAACTATAAATATAAGATAGGTGTATCGCAATGTGTGGGTGGACGCTGGCGCGAGAAAGCCAACATTGAGATGCTTTCTGCACAACATCTATACGACACCGACGTAAAAGTGATCATTAAGAATGCCGACAACAGCAACGAGCGGCAATGCCTTCAGATAGACAGCCTCATCAACGAGGGTGTCGACCTACTTGTGGTTTCGCCAAATGACTATCATGCCCTGAATAGCAGTTTGCAACATGCCCGCGACAAGAACATTCCTATAATTTTCTTCGACCGTACTACAGCCATGAAAGACTATACTGCCTATATAGGCGGCGACAACGTTGAGGCAGGGCGCAAGATGGCGGAATACGCAGCAATGCTATGTCGCGATAGTGTTAAGACTGACGGACGACGACCTATTGTATTGGAAATGAGTGGACCATCTGATATGTCCCCAGCTGTAGAACGACATTCTGGTTTTAGCGAAACAATGAAACAATATCCATCCATTGAGTATCATCATGTGCCAGGTAAATGGTCATACGACGACTGTAAACGTATAATGCAACGATGGTTGAAGGATGGCAAAATTGTAGATATTGTATTCTGCCACAGTGATTTGGTTGCTTTTGGTGCTTATGAGGCAGCCAAAGAATTTCACAAGGAGCACGACATCCGTTTTCTTGGTATTGACGGACTGCCAGGCGAGGGTATAGACGCTGTGCAAAAAGGACAACTCTCTGCATCATACATATATCCTACTCATGGCGAGGAAGTTATAGCTCTTGCCTTGCGTATACTTGAAGGGAAACCCTTTGAACGTGTGAACAACATGAAGAGCTTTGTTGTAACGCCACAAAATGTTGCAGACATATCGCTGAGCAGCAACTCATTGATGAAACAGAACCAATATCTTGCAACAATACAGTCGAAACTCGAGACTTATCTCGGTTTCTATCACATCCAGCGCTCACTACTCATCGTGGCATTCCTCGTAATACTGCTATTGGCAGTGGCTGTTGCAACCACATGGCGTGCCGTAAAGGTCACACGTCGTGCTAACCGTCGTATGCGTGAGTTGAATGACGAACAGACACGTTTCTTTACAAACGCATCACACCAGTTGCGCACTCCACTTACACTTATAGCCGGACCCATAAACCAACTTGCCGAAGGCAAAGGTGACAAACAACAACTCATCGACATTATTCAACGCAATGTGGAACAACTACAAAGACTTATAAGTGACGTACTTTTGTTCCGTCGCGAGAACCGCGCTACTGTTGACGACACGACCGCAACTACTAATGAGCAACTAACAGCAAGCCGCAAGTCAGTACAAGACTGTCGTCATGACATTATTGTAAATAACAATGCCGACGAACTCGCTACAGTGCTTATCGTGGATGACAATGCCGACATGCGTGCCTATCTGCGCACATTGTTGCTCGACCGCTACTATGTAATAGAAGCAGCCGACGGACAAAGCGGACTTAAACTTGCCGTAGAGAGTGTGCCCGACATAGTGGTGTCGGACGTGATGATGCCAGTAATGGACGGACTTACTTTCTGTACACGCCTTAAGCAGCATGAGGCAACAAGCCACATTCCAGTGCTTCTGCTTACTGCACGCAGCAGCGAACAACAATACATCGAAGGATTGCAGACTGGAGCCGACATGTATATGACGAAACCGTTCAGTGCCGACCTGCTCCTTGCCAACATAGCCTCGCTCCTTGCCAATCGCCAGAAGCTACGTCAACTGTTCAAAACTCAAAATTTATCATCAGCGTTGCCGACTACAAGTCAACATTCAACACTCAACACTCAACATTCAACATCCATTTCGCCCGACCGCCGATTCCTTGACACCTTCCTCAAGGCTATGGATAAGCACATGAGCAACACCAACCTCAAGATAGAGGTTATAGGCGACGAAATAGGACTCTCACGCGTTCAGCTCTACCGCAAGGTTAAAGCCCTCACGGGCATGACACCAATAGAGATACTGCGCGAAACAAGACTAAAACGAGCCATGCAGCTGCTAAAGACAACCGATAAGACAGTATCAGAAATAGCCAACGAAGTGGGATTTGCCACTCCAGGCTACTTCTCGTCGTGCTTCAAAAAGCAGTATGACAAGTATCCAACGGATGTAAGAGAGGAAATGAAGGTTTAATTTTACGTAACAAAAAAGAAAAAACTCAACATTTTTGACTATACCGTCAACTATTGTTGCATGTAACATGAGTGATATTTTGTGAACGATTCATGAAATATCACTTTTATTTTGTTCTCTAACTTTGCA
>CAKQEI010000057.1 GCA_934230115.1 uncultured Prevotella sp.
GAGTGGTGCCGTTCAGCTTGTTGTAGTTGTCGACAGCCAGGGTGAAGAGCTTCTGCAGGGTGGGCAGCATCACCTTTGTGCCCACCTTGATGCCGGGCTGCAGGGCGTGGCGCACGTCGGAGTTCTCAAGCTCAAACATCTGTTCCTGGATGGAGCGGGCCTGGCTGTAGAGCGAGGCGAAGTCGAGTGCGGAGTTGCCCTCGAGCATCATCACCACCGTAGAGCCGTAGTCGGCAAGGTTCTTGGCCTGCAGGAGCCAGGGGCGCAGCTCGCGAATGAGCTCCTTGTTGGTCTTGTCGGCAAGCAGGAGGTCGCAGGCGTTCTTCAGTTGCAGGCACTTGGCGTTGATTTCGCCTATAGCCTTCTTGTCGCCCTTGATGGCAGCCTGGGCTATGTGGCTGAGCTCCTCGCCCTCGTCGCGTCGGAATCCGTGGCCGTTCTGTCCAAGGTCCTTGTTGTAGAGGGCGAAGGTGTGCAGGGCCTCGGCGTTGGACGGCAGCAGGGCGTTGATGGCCTTGGTCCAGTCCTTCTGGTAGTCGTAGGCCTTCATGTTCCAAGTGTAGTCGGCAATGCCGTAGAGTGCTATTTTCGATGCCTCGGCGTGCTCCATAGGGTTGGACACGAATCCCGACATGTCGTCGGCAATGTCCTTGCCGTTGCCGTAGGCAGGACCAAGGAGCACGTGGTCTCTCACGAAGTCGCTCACGGGGAAGTTCCACCAGATGTAGGCCTTGCGGTCGATGCGGCTGTTGATCCACTCCATCGACTCCTTGTCGATGCAATGCACCACGCTGTTGCCAGTCCACATGATGCGTATGTCCTTGTTCATCTTGGTGCCGAGCGTGCGCAGGTAGCCCTTCTCGTCGTTCGCCCAGGCGCGGTTGTACTCAGTGGGGCACATGATGAGCGGCGAGATGTCGTGGTGGCGGTTGATGAAGTTGTCGTCGACATAGTTGAGCAGCTCAGCCTGCTTGTCGGCCTTTGCGCCCTCGCCCCAGATGTCGTCGAAGAACACGGCGAAGGAGCGTATGCCGAGGGCGTACATCATCTCAAGCTTGTTGATGAGGTTGTCGCGGTCGTCGTTGTTCCACTTTATGTCTACTCCGGGGTGTATGGCCCAGTAGAAGTTCACGCCGTTCTGCTTCGACACCTCGTTGAGCTGCTTTATGCGCTGAGCCTCGTCGGCGGGGTAGGGCTTGCGCCACTGGTCGCGGTGATAGGGGTCGTCCTTTGGTCCGTAGATGTAGGTGTTCATCTTGTTGCGTCCGTAGAACTCTATTTGGCTCAGTCGCGCCTGGTGGCTCCAGGGCGTGCCGTAGAATCCCTCGACGGTGCCTCGGAAGTCGACGTCGGGCCAGTCGCTCACGGTGCCTTTCTCGAGCTTGCCTTGCGCCATTGAGCCGAGCAGGGTCTGCACGCCGTAGAAGAGTCCCTCCTCGTCGTTGCCTACCACAACGGCTCCCTTGTCGCCCACGCTGAGCCAGTAGGCTTCGGCCTTGTCGGGCAGGTGCTTGGTGTAGGCCTTGACGCTCTTGTCGCCCTTTACGCCGAGGGTGACGGTGAATTTGGCTCCCTGCTCCACCTTGAGCGCGCTCTTGAGCGCAGCCACGGCTATCGACTGCTGGCGCTGGCTGGTGGTCTTGATTCTCACGCTCTGTGGCACGGTGGCGAATCCTGTGGCCTGTATCTTCTGCGGCAGGGGGTTCACAATATTAAACTGTGCATTGGCTGGCAGCGAGCCAGCCAATGCGAGTGCGGAGATTATTCCGATTGTTAGTTTGTTCATTTGTTGTTTTTAAATAATTCTTCTGACGTTTTTCTTTTTTACTTCTTGTCAATAACTTTCAGCATTTCCTCCACGGCAGCCTTGAGCTGTCGGTCGTTGCCCGAGAGATAGTCCTCAGGCGAGTTGTAGACGGTGATGTCGGGGTTGAGCTGAGTGTTCTCGCTGTAGACACCGTCGAGCGACATGCAGCCCACCTGCGGGATGCCGTAGACGAGCGATGGGTCGAGCAGCGTCTCCCACCACACGGCTGTCATGGTGCCAGCTATTGGCGCTCCGATGAGCTTGCCTATGCCGAGCGTCTTGTAGACGAGCGGGAATCCCTGTCCGTTGCTGTAGTCGTCCTCGCAGATGAGCACGCACGATGGCTTGATCCACTTGTTGAACGGGTCGTTGCCTATGAACTTGCCCCGTGGCACAAACTTCTGGTAGTTCTTGCCGTTGAGCAGGGTGCAGAGGTCGTCGTGGAGCCATCCGCCGCCGTTGTGGCGCTCGTCGACGATGGCAGCCTCGCACTTGCGGTTCTTCTCGCCGAGCAGGTCGGCGTAGACGTCGTGGAAGCTCTCGGCGTTCATGGCGCGCACATGCACGTAGGCAAGCCGTCCGCCCGAGAGGCTGTCCACCATCTGTCGGTTGCGCTCCACCCAACGCTTGTAGAGCAGGTTGGTGAGCTCGCCCTTGGAGATGCCCTTCACGGTGACGTCGAATGTCTTGCCACCCTTCGACTTGCTCACGGTGAGGCGTATGGGCTTGCCTATCTTGCCGTCGAGCAGAGGGAAGTAGTCCATGCCAGCCTTCACGGTCTCGCCGTCGATTTGCTGAATGATGCAGCCAGGCTTGATGTCGGTGTTCTTGATGGCGCAGGGTCCGTTCTTCACCACTTCCTTCACGCGCAGGCCGTCGCCCTCGTAGCTTTCGTCGTAGAAGAGTCCGAGGTTGGCAGTCTGCAATGATGCCCATGTGCCGCTGTAGCGTGCTCCGGTGTGCGAGGCGTTAAGCTCGCCAAGCATCTCGCTGAGCATTTCCTGGAAGTCGAAGTTGTTGTTGATGTAGGGCAGGAATCGCTCGTAGGTCTTGCGGTAGGCGTCCCAGTCGACGTTGTGCAGGTTGTCCACGTAGAACTTGTCCTTGATTTGTCGCCACACGTGGTCGAACATGTAGGCCCGTTCGCTGTAGGGCTTGTAGTTGAATGTGGCCTCGAAGTCGATGTTCTTGGTGGCTCGGCTTGCTGTGTCGAACTTCTTGATTGCGCCTCCGCTTGTGAAGTAGAGGTTCTTGTAGTCCTTGTCGAACAGCATGTAACCACCGCCTATTCCCTTGCTTATAAGCTCGGTGCGGTTGTCCACGAGGTTGTGTCGCCAGAGGTCGTAGCCCCCCTCGAATGCAGCCTTGTAGTAGAGGTTTTCGCCGTCCTTGTCGAGGATGGCGTCGCCGAGGTTGGAGGAGTTGACGGTGAGTCGGATGACGCGGTCGCGGCAGTTGTCGAGGTCGAACTTGAGTTCGTCGACGTCGGCAGGCTTTGGCTTGTCGGCATTCTTCTTCTCCTCCTTCTCCTTCTTTTCCTCTTCCTTCTTCTCCTTCTTGGTCATGTTGTCCTTGGCGAGCTGTCGCTCCTCCTTGTTCATGCGGAACTTCTCCATGGCGTCGAGGTCGAAGAACATGATGTAGGCGTCGTACTCTGCTCCCCAGCTGCCGTGGCTGCGGTAGCCTGCGCGGTCGCTGCTGAAGAGCATAGCCTTGCCGCCGAGCACCCATCGTGCGTTGACGTCGCTATAGCCGCTGTTGGTGAGGTTGTGTATCTTGCCGTTGCCCGAGGCGTCGACGAGGGCTATGTCGGGGCAGTTCCATCCGCCCGTGCCCATATAAGAAGAGAGGAGCCACTTGCTGTCGGGGCTCCATGCGAAGTCGATGTCGCCGTCGCTGTAGGAGAAGAGGTATTTGCCGTCCATCGCCGTGCGCACCTTCTTGCTCTTGACGTTGAGCACGCGCAGGGTGGAGCGGTTCTCCCAGAAGGCTATCTCCTTGCCGTCGGGGCTGTACTGTGGGCAGAGCGAGGTGCTGTCCGACTGTGTCAGTCGCTCCTCCTCAAGGGCGGTGGCGTAGGCAAACTGCTTCTCGTCCTTGTCCTTGATGGTTGTGGCGTAGATTTGCCATAGTCCGTTGCGCTCGGAGTCGTAGACGATGGTGCGTCCGTCGGGCGCGAAGTCGATGTTGCGCTCCTGCTCAGGTGTGTTGGTTATCTGCTTTGTGGTGCGGTATTCGAGGTTGGTGACGTAGACGTCGCCGTGTAGCACGAATCCCACTTCCTTGCCGTTGGGCGAGAGCTTGATGTTGCTCGCTCCGTAGTATTGTATCTGGCGTATGAGGTTCTTGCCCTCGTTGTCGGCAGTAATCTTGATGTTGAGCTTCTTGGGCTGTGCTCCCTCGCGCACGGTGTAGATTTCGCCGTCGTAGCCGTAGCAGAGGGTGCCGTCGGCGGACGCTGTGAGGAAGCGCACGGGGTTGGTGTTGTGGCTCGTGATTTGTGTGTCCTTGCCGTCGGGCGAGCGTCGGAAGATGTTGAACGAGCCGTTAAGCTCGCTCAGATAGTAGAACGACTTGCCGTCGGCAGCCCACACGGGGTCGCGGTCCTCGCCGTTGAACGATGTGAGCTTCTTGTAGGAGCCGTTGCTCTTGAGCCAGATGTCGCGTGTGATGGGCGAGCGGTGGTGCTTGCGCCAGGGGTCTTCATAGCCCTTGTTGTCCATGTAGATGATGTCGCCCTGGGCGTTGATGTCGAGAGCGTCCATGGTGATTTCGGAGAAGAGCTTGGGGCGGCCTCCGTCGATGCCCACGCTGTAGACTTGGGGGAATGAGCCGCTGAAGATGATCGACTGGGCGGAGGGCATGATGTCGGTCTTGAAGAGCACGGTGGCGTTGTCGAGCCAGCGCAGTGGGGTCTCGTTGCCGCTGTTGGTTGTGATGCGGTGGGGCACGCCTCCGTCGGCGTCCATCACCCACACGTCCATGCTGCCCTCGCGGTTGGAGGCGAAGGCAATGTGGCGGCTGTCGGGGCTCCACACGGGGTAGGAGTCGAAGGCAGCGTTGGATGTTATCTGCTTGGCTTCGCCGCCTGTGGCAGGCACTGTGAAGATGTCGCCGCGGTAGGCGAATGCCACTGTCTTGCCGTCGGGCGAGATGGCGGAGTGGCGCAGCCACAGCGGATTGTCTTCCGCCATGGCTGTTGCTCCTATTGAGGAGAGAAGGGTTGCTAATATGAGATGTCTCATTGTTGTTGATATTGTTATGTTATAAGAATGTTGGCTTTTACTTGTCTTGAGCTTGCTGGCTTATCTTATTCCCAGTTCGGCTATTGCCATTGCCTCGCCTTCAACCACCATTCTTGCTGCCTTGAGCTTGATGTAGCGTGTCTTGGTGGCTGGGAAGGTGATGGTCTGTAGCACGGGGTTGTTCTGGATGTTGGAGAACTCGCCGCTCTTGATGGGTCGCAGCTCCTTGCCGTTGGCGTCGCACACGGCGAGGGAGTAGGTGTGGATGAGTCCCTTGCGGCCCTCGCTCTGGTCGGGCAGGTAGAGTAGGGTGGACACTTCGGTCTCGCGTCCGAGGTCGATCACTACCTCGTTCTTGGGGCATGTGAGCACGGTTGAGGGCACACGGTCGGTGACGAGGGTGAGGTCGGTCTCGCTCATTCCGCTCAGCGAGAAGGGCTTCGACTTGATGGCCTCGCCTGTCGGGCTCCATGTGAGCTGTGCGTCCTTGCCGCCGTAGTAGACGCCCACATTGTTAAGACAGATGGGGCCGCGCGAGTCGAGAATGCGCACACGTATGCCCTTCGACTCAATGGTGCGGAAGCGCAAGAGTCGCTTGTAGCCTATGGTTGTGGTCTCCTCGTCCTGCTCCACCTTGCGCCATGAGCCGTCGTTGGCGCGATATTCCACGCTGAAGCTTTTCACGCGCTGGCCCAGTGGAATGTATTCCTGGAGCATGATGCGGTTCATGAGCTGCGGCTTCTTGAATGTGAAGGTGATGTCGGCTGAGGTTACTCCGTCGTTAGTGGCCCAGTAGGTGTCCCAAGAGGAGTCGGTCATGGCCTTGGCTGTGAACTGTCCGCCGCGCTCGTTGCTCACAGTGGGCTTCATTCCAGCCACGAGGTTGTGGGACAGTTCGCGCTGTATGGTCTTGTAGAAGTTGACGGCGTTGGCAGAGTCGATGGGGTGGATGAGTCCTTCGCGGTCGACTGGGAAGTTGAGCAGCAGAGTGGCGTTGTGACCCACGGAGCGGTAGTAGAGGTCGGTGAGCTGTTCGGGCGACTTCACCTTGCCGTCTTCCTCGGGATGATAGAACCATCCCGGACGTATTGACACGTCGCACTCGGCAGCTGTCCACTGGTTGCCGTCGGCATGGCCGTATTGCAGTTCGGGATATTTGGGGTAGCCCGGGTAGACCTCGCCTTTGCGTAGGAACGCCCAGTTGGTTTCGCCGGCAAATCCCTTCTCGTTGCCCACCCATCGGCAGCCGGGTCCGCCGTCGCCGAACACCACGGCGTTGGGCTGTATGCTGTCGAGCATCTGGAAGATGCGTGGATAGTTGTAGTAGTTCTTGCGGTCGATGGTGCGCTTGTCGCGTGCTCCGCCGTAGTAGCCGTCGCCGCCGTTGGCTCCGTCGAACCACACCTCGAACACCTCGCCGTAGTTGGTGAGGAGGTCGCGCAGCTGGGCGTAGAAATAGGGCAGATAGGAGGGGGTGGCGTAGTCGGCGCGCGAGCGGTCCCAGGGCGAGAGGTATACGGCAAACTTGAGTCCGTATTTCTTGCAGGCTTCGGAGAGTTCCTTCACCACGTTGCCCTTGCCGTTGCGCCAGGGCGACTTGCTCACGTTGTAGTCGTTGCCGTCGAAGGGCCATAGGCAGAATCCGTCGTGGTGTTTGGCTGTGAGGATTACGCCCTTCATGCCTGCTGCCACGAGGGTCTTGGCCCATTGCTCGCAGTCGAGGCGTGTGGGGTTGAAGGTCTTTGGGTCGGAGTCGCCGTAGCCCCATTCACGGTCGTTGAATGTGTTAAGGCCGAAGTGGATGAAGGCGTAGGTCTCCATGCGCTGCCAGTCGATTTGCTTCTGCTCGGGCAGTGGCAGGATTGGGGCTGGAGCCGTGACTTTGTCGATAGCCGAAATGGGGGTAGCAGCGAGTGCCGAAAGGGCAACCGCAGCCAATGTTCTCTTTAAGTTTTTATTGATCATAATAGATTAAGTTTGTTTTGTTTGCAAACTTACACAAAAATGTCGAAAAATACGACATTTTTGTGTGGAAAAATGGCAGAATGTTTGTTTTGCACAATAGTTCCTTCAGATATTCTATAACTTTGAATATCTGAAGAGCCTTAATTGTTTCTTGTCAGAATTTTCCGGTGGTCGATGCAGTCGGGCAGTTCCTCCTCGTAGTGGGTCACCATAATGAGCGTTTTGTTCTTTCGGTGGCAGAAGACCTCGATTATCTGTTTCACGCGTTGGCGGTTGGGCTCGTCGAGGCCGTGCAGGGGTTCGTCGAGGATGAGCAGCTCGGGGTCCTTCACCAAGGCTCGGGCAAGGAGCACAAGGCGCTGCTCGCCGCTGGAGAGCTTGAGGAAGCTTGTGGAGGCAAGGTGGCCGATGCCAAATACTTGCATCCAGAAGAGGCAGGTAGCGTGGTGGCTCGGGTCGGGCTTGACGTATAGGCTCACGGCGTTGCTGAATCCGCTTGCCACGATGCGCTCGGCTGTGACGTTGCTTCGGAAGGCGCGGTGCATCTCGGGCGACACGTAGCCGATGTGCTTTTTTATGTCCCAGATGCTCTCGCCTGAGCCGCGCGGACGGTCGAAGAGGGTGATGTCGCAGGCGTAGCTCTGTGGGTTGTCGGCACATACAAGGCTCAGGAGTGTAGACTTGCCGCTGCCGTTGCGTCCGGTCAGTGCCCAATGCTCGCCGTTGCGCACGGTCCAGTCGAGGTTGCTGAGGATGGTGCGCTCGCCGTAGCGTATGCTCACGTTGTGCATGTCGACCACGTTGGTGGCGTGGTATTCCTCGGGCTTGTAGGGGAGGCTGAGGATTTTGGACAGGAGGGCGGTGGCTGGCTTTCCGGTTATTACGGTTTCATCGTCTGTCGCAGGATTATTGTGGTCAGTAGCAGCCTTCTCTGCTTTCTTCATATATTCCTCGCGTGTGAGCTTTTCTCCCACGGTCATGTTGCTCACCTCAACCACATGTGTGATGAACTCCGGAACGTCCTTCGTGCGGTTCACCACGAGCATTATCTGGATGCCGTGCTCGGTGGAGAGAGTTTGCAGCAGGTTGGTGAGCTGGAGTCGGGCTTCCTTGTCGAGACCTATGTAGGGATTGTCGATGATGAGCAGTCGTGGCTGCGAGAATATGGAGGAGGCAATGACCATTTTGCGCAGCTCGCCGCTTGAGAGCAGGATGACGTATTTGTCGAGCATGGAGTCGAGACCGAAGAGGGCGTAGATGTGCTTCTGCAAGGCGCGCCGCTCGTCGGAGTCGTCGCCTGCCGCCTTGTACTCAGCCTCAAGGCGCGAGCCCACGGTGGCAGTCTCGGGATTAATCTCGGTCTGGTTCCATCGCTGCTGCAGATAGTAGGTGGAGTCGTTGTCGCCGCCGTAGGAGTCCTTGAAGCACACGTACTTAATGTTGTCGGAGATGTACTGGCGTGTGGAAGGGGCGAAGTCGTAGGTTATGGCGTCGCCAAGCAATGGGTGCTTGCCTGTGAGAATGTCGACAAACATCGATTTTCCTCCGCCGTTGGGTCCTATGATGGCGGTGTTCTCGCCGTCGCAAAGTGTGAAGTTCACGGGCTCGCGCATACGCCAATCGGGCATACGCGTAACGCCGTTGCTGATATTGATTATTTTCTGCATATTAAATAAGGTGTTTTTTCTTGACAAAATCCTTCCACCCGTTGTAGTGAGTGTCGGTAACGGGTCGTCCCTGCTGCATGAAGTGGCAATAGGCCACGCCCAACGCATCCGTTGCGTCCATAAACTTAGGCATTTCGCTGGCGTTGAGCCTCAGCAGACGCTGGAGCATGGCGGCCACCTGCTCCTTGGAGGCGGAGCCCTGCCCGGTAATGGCCATCTTAATCTTCATCGGTGCGTATTCGTGCACAGGCACGCTGTGGCCCACGGCGGCGGCAATGGCCACGCCCTGCGAGCGGCCCAGCTTGAGCATCGACTGCACATTCTTGCCGAAGAATGGAGCCTCGATGGCCATTTCGTCGGGCAGGTAATGGTCGATGATTTCGGTGACGCGACTGTGAATCTTGCCAAGGCGGAGATAAGGGTCGGTGTCCTTGCGCATGTCTATCACGCCCATCGCCATCATCTCTGCCTTGTTGCCAGTGGCTCGCAGCACGCCGTAGCCCATGAGGTTGGTGCCGGGGTCGATGCCGAGTATTATCTTTTCTGTTTTCAATTCTTTTTCCGGTTGTTATCTGTACAATGTTATCTGTCCAAATAAGCGTTGTGGGCAAGCTCGTATCCCATAGTGGTCGACTGTCCGTGTCCTGGGAGGAGCTTGATGTCGTCGGGGAACTGCACAAACATGCGAAGGCTCTGGATAATCATAAGCATGCTGCCACCCTCGAAGTCGGTGCGTCCGATGGAGCCGCGGAAGAGGGTGTCGCCCGTGAACGCCACCTTCTCGTCCTTGATGTAGAACACCACGCTGCCCATAGAGTGGCCCGGAGTCTCGATGACCTCGATGTCGTGGGAGCCGAATGTGATGTGGGAGCCCATTGTGAAGGTCTTGATCTCCATGTCGAGCGGCTCTGTGAGCGAGATGCCGAAGTAGGCTGCCTGCTTGTCGGCACCCTTGATGTGGGCAACGTCGGAAGAGTCGATTTCGAGAGGCAGGCCATAGGTCTTGGCAATGAATGGCGAGCCGAAGTTATGGTCGAGGTGGCCGTGGGTGGCGATGAGGTGGACGGGCTTCAGATTGTTCTCGCTGATGTACTTCTCAATGGCGAGTTTCTCGGCCTCGTAGTAGGCTCCACAGTCGATGATGACACACTCGTTGGTCTCGTCGCTCACAACGTAGCAGTTTTCCTGCAACATGTTGCAGGTGAATGTTTCTATGTTAAGCATATAATTCTGTTTTTTATTCAATAATGTTATTAAAGCGGCAGGTAGATAAGATATTTCTCCTTGAACCATTCCTCGCCGAACATGTCGTGTATTTCGGTAAGGCTCACAATCTTCTTGAACGGCTGGGTCTCGGCCTGCAAGTTGCCTCCCTTAAGGCAGATAAGGCCGTTGGGCAGGGCGTTGTGCTGGTTCTTGTGCTCGATGTTCTTCTTGATGATTTTCACGAGGTCGGGCAGGGGCATTACGGCGCGGCTCACCACGAAGTCGTATTTGGCCTTCTCCTCCTCGCCCGAGAGCTGCTGGGCCACTACATTCTTGAGGCCGATGGCTTGTGCCACCTCGTTCACCACGCGAATCTTCTTGCCCGTGCGGTCGATGAGCTTGAACTGAGTGTCGGGGAACATTATCGCCAATGGAATGCCTGGGAAACCGCCTCCCGTGCCAAGGTCGAGCACACGGGTGCCGGGTTTGAACTTAATCTCGTGGGCAATGGCAAGCGAGTGGAGCACGTGGTGCTCGTAGAAATTGTCCATGTCCTTGCGCGAGATAACGTTTATCTTGCTGTTCCAGTCCTCGTAGAGAGCCTTGAGCTGAGAGAACTGCTCACGCTGTGTGTCGGTGAGGTTGGGGAAGTATTTTTGTATCAATTCCATATCTTTACAAAATAATATAATATAATGTGAAATAATAGTGCAAAGATACGATTTTTTTCCGGTGATTAAACAATGATTGCGTTAATTCTTGACAAACTCAAAGAATTAACGCAATCGGTAAGTGTATTATTTCAGCACTCCAAGCTCCTTGCCCACCTTGATGAAGGCGTTGATGGCCTTGTCGAGCTGCTCCTTAGTGTGAGCGGCAGAGAGCTGCACGCGGATGCGGGCCTCGTTCTTCGGCACAACTGGATAGTAGAAGCCGGTGACGTAGATGCCCTCTTCGAGCAAGCGGTTGGCGTAGCGCTGCGAGAGTGGAGCGTCGTAGAGCATAACGGCGCAGATGGCACTCTGTGTAGGCTTGATGTCGAAGCCGGCTGCAAGCATCTTGTCGCGGAAGTAGTTGACGTTCTCCACAAGACGGTCGTGGATAGAGTTATCCTCCTTGAGCATCTTGAACACCTCAAGACTTGCGCCGATGATTGCCGGAGCCAATGAGTTGGAGAAGAGGTAAGGACGGCTGCTCTGACGGAGCATGTCGATGATTTCCTTCTTGCCGGTGGTGAATCCTCCGAGAGCGCCGCCGAATGCCTTGCCAAGTGTGCCGGTGTAGATGTCCACACGGCCGTAGGTGTTGCAAAGCTCGCTCACGCCGTGGCCTGTAGCGCCCACAACGCCTGCTGAGTGGCTCTCGTCGACCATCACGAGTGCGTCGTACTTCTCTGCCAAGTCGCAAATCTTGTCCATAGGAGCCACGTTGCCGTCCATTGAGAACACGCCGTCGGTGCAGATGATGCGGAAGCGCTGTGCCTGAGCCTCCTGAAGGCACTTCTCAAGCTCCTCCATGTTGGCGTTGGCGTAGCGATAGCGCTTAGCCTTGCACAGGCGCACGCCGTCGATGATGGAAGCGTGGTTGAGGGCGTCGGAGATGATGGCGTCCTCGTCGGTGAGGAATGATCCGAACAAACCGCCGTTGGCGTCGAAGCAGGCGGCATAGAGGATGGTGTCCTCGGTGTGGAAATAGTCGGAGATGGCAGCCTCAAGCTCCTTGTGGATGTCCTGAGTGCCGCAGATGAAGCGCACTGACGACATGCCGAAGCCGCGGCGGTCCATCATCTTCTTGGCACCCTCGATAAGGCGCGGGTTGTTGGACAAGCCAAGATAGTTGTTGGCGCAGAAGTTGAGCACTTCCTGGCCCTTAACCTGGATGGCGGCACCCTGGGGGCTTTCTATGATACGCTCTTCTTTGTAGAGACCAGCCTGCTTGAGGTTCTCAAGCGCGGCACAGAGATGTTCTTTTACCTTTCCGTACATTTTGCTAAGATTTAATAGTTGTTTTTATAATTATATGTGTGATGTCGTTTTTAAGCTAATTGCTCTGCAAATTAACTAAAATTTTTCCACATAGCAATTCTTTTCGTGTTAAATTTTATGATTATACGAAACTTATGTTTTTTCTTGCATTTTTTATTGTCATGTGAAAAATATTTTGTTACTTTGCATCGAAATTCTGAAGGGATGGATTATTGCCGTTTTTCTGGGACTGATGTTTTCTTGAAAAAACACTTTTCTTGGTGAATGTTATTCTTGGATAATGGGGATGCATCCTTACAACAAACAAACCTAAATACAAATCAACAATGAAGAAAATCTTGGTTATAGGTTCTACAGGCCAAATCGGCTCGGAACTTACAAGGGAATTGCGCAAAACTTATGGTAACGACAA
The DNA here is from genome assembly GCA_934230115.1 of uncultured Prevotella sp. GTDB lineage: Bacteria > Bacteroidota > Bacteroidia > Bacteroidales > Bacteroidaceae > Prevotella. The sequence goes on from CAKQEI010000057.1 coordinate 12,288, forward strand.
CGTAGTGGCTGGCTATATCAAGGGAGCTGAGCCTAAGGGATGGCTCGCCGAGAGCGGCCCCATGGCAGAGTGCGACGTGACCAATCCACAGATGATTGCCGATGTTGTGAAGCAGTATTCCATCGACACTATCTACAACCTCGCCGCCCTCCTCTCGGTAGTGGCTGAGTCGAAGCCACGCCTGGCTTGGAAGATAGGCATCGACGGACTGTGGAACATTCTTGAGGTGGCTCGCGAGAATAAGTGCGCTGTGTTCACACCAAGCAGCATCGGCTCGTTCGGCTTGTCTACACCCAAGGTGATGACTCCGCAGGACACTATCCAGCGTCCGCGCACCATCTATGGCGTGTCGAAGGTTACAACTGAGCTTATCAGCGACTATTATTTCAATAAGTATGGCGTAGACACTCGCGCCGTGCGTTTCCCGGGCGTAATCTCTTACGTTACACCTCCGGGCGGCGGCACTACCGACTATGCTGTTGACATCTACTACTCGGCTGTGCGCGGCGAGAAGTTCGTTTGTCCTATCAAGCAGGGCACTCTGATGGACATGATCTACATGCCCGACGCCTTGAAGGCTGCCATCGACCTCATGGAGGCCGACCCAACCCGCCTTGTTCACCGCAACGCTTTCAACATCGCTTCATTGAGCTTCGCTCCTGAGACTGTGTTCGCAGCTATCAAGAAGTACAAGCCTGAGTTTGAGATGGAGTACGATGTCGACCCATTGAAGCAGAGCATCGCCGAGAGCTGGCCCGACCGCATGGACGACTCTTGCGCTCGCCAGGAGTGGGACTGGTGTCCGGCTTACGACCTCGACGCTATGACTCGCGAAATGCTGGAGAAGTTGGAGATTAAGCTGAAGGGATAAAAAAAACATCCGCGAAGCGTCTCAGTCATACGCTTGGCAGAATAGATGTATAAAAGTATAATTGGCGACTATTATAGACTTGTTTAGGGTCGATAATAGTCGCCAATTTTTTTTACTTACAATCTCTCCAACACTAACTTTATAAGGTCGTCGATATGGCTCTTGTATCCAGTGTCGGCTTTTTGAGCCCTGCGGTTGGCTATTACCATGCACACGGTCGTGGCCTTATGTCCCATGAGTTTGGCGAGTCCGGCAAGAGCCGAGCTTTCCATCTCGAAATTGTTTATGCGCATTCCGTTGTATTCGAAGCTCTCTATCTTCTCGTTCTGGTGAGGGTCGGCGAGAGGAATGCGAAGTTCGCGTCCCTGCGGTCCGAAGAATCCTCCGCAAGCCACTGTGAATCCGCGCACCATGTCGTTCTTGGCAATTCGCTCCACAAGCTCCTTGTCGGCAGCCACCACGTAGGGCGCAGGCTGGCACATGTTGCCCGACCATCCAAGGTGGTTGAGCAAGGCACGCTCCATCTGCAAGTCGCACACGGCGTTGCGTCCGGCATAGAAGTTGAGCAAACCGTCGAAGCCGATGGAATATTCCGCGCAGATGAATGTGCCCGCAGGAGTGTTGAGCTGCAAGCCGCCGCAGGTGCCAATGCGCACAACCTCAAGCTGTCGCAGAGTGGCGCGCTCCTCGCGGGTGTTGAAGTCGATGTTGGCAAGGGCGTCAACCTCGTTCATCACGATGTCGATGTTGTCGCAGCCAATGCCAGTGGAAATCACGGTGATGCGCTTGCCCTTGTAGGTGCCGGTGATGGTGTGGAACTCGCGGCTCTCAATGTCGCACTCCTTGGTGTCGAAGTGTGAGGCCACAAGAGCCACACGGCCAGGGTCGCCCACGAGTATAACCTTGTCGGCGAGTTGTTCGGGCTTGACGTGAAGGTGGAACACGCTTCCGTCGCTATTGATAATCAGTTCTGATTCTGCAAAATGTTTCTTTGTCATAATAGATTGCTGTTTTTTCGGGTTATTATTATTTCTTAACCAGCAGTTGCTCCTTGCGTCGCAACTCGCGTTGGCTTTGGCTTATCGTCGAGCGCAACTCTGCCTCGCGTTGCTCCAGCTGCACAATCTGCTTGGCTATGGCTTCCTTGCCGTTGGCAGGGGCGTAGTGGTAGCGAGTGCGCAGGGCGTCGAGCTTGGCAGTGGCATTGTCCAGTTCCTTCTGCTGTCGGGCAATAGCCATGAAAGCCTTGCGGGTGTCGTCGGAGCGGAATTGGGCGAGGCTTGTGTATGTGGTGTTGTCGTTCACCACAAAGTTGATGCTGCCCATGCCCTGGGCCGAAACGCTTGCTTTGGAGCGCAGACTGTTGAGCCGCTTCATGGCCTCGTCGCGCTTGGCTGTTGAGGGCCATGTGGCGTGGATGCTCGCAAGCTCGGCGTAGTCAAGAAGCTCCTTGCGCTCAAGAGCTTCGGCGTCGTAGTTTTGGCGCTGGCTGGCAGGCACGAAGGCATAGATGCAAGCCTTGCCATGAGGCTGGCGGCGCGTGGTGGCAAACCAAGCCATTCCGTCGGCGTCGGCTATGACATAGGCAAAATCGTCGTCGGCAGAGTTGAAGGGCAAGCCTATGTTCTCTGCCTGCATGAAGTGGCCCTCGTCGGCATCGTATTTTGCCATGTAGATGTCGCGCTTGCCGAGACCGTCGGAGTTGGAGACACCGGCAAAATAGAGGGTCTGTCCGTCGGAAGCCATATAGGGGCTGCTGATGTCGGTGAACTGCTTGTTGATTTCACGTATGGCTACGGGCTTGCTCCATTTGTCGCCAAGGCGGTCGCGCATGTAGAGGCGCGAGATGTTGTCGGCGCCCACTTCGGTGTAGTAGCAGCGGTTGCCGAATCCGTTGACAAAGACCGCCGACTTGCTGCCAGTGGCGGTGTTGAAGAGTTGGTCGTAGTCGACATATTTGCCGTAGGCTTCGGGCAGAGGTATGGAGCTGAGCACGCGGTCGACGTCGACAATGGTGCTGTCGATGACGAAGAGGCGTTGTGTGTTGGGCAGCATGTCTTCAAACAGAGCTTTGGCTTCGGGCGACATTGTGGTGACTGTGTGTGTTGTCTTTGCAGTCTTCACAGTCTTGGCTGTCGCTGCTGTCTTTTTGGCTGGTCGTCTGTTTTGCGCAAGCGATGCTGTGGAGAGCATGGCAAGCGCTATGAATGTGTAGTGTCTGAATTTCATTGCTATTGTTGCTATTGTTGCTTTGTTTGCTTTGACGGGAGAGTCTCCCTAAGGGTGTTTTTATTCTACAAAGATAAATATTCCGAATGGAAATGCGAAACAAATTATGTTATTTTATCTTCTTATAAGCACAAACAATATGTTTCTTGTTATTTTGTTGGACATCATCTTGCGGAAATACTTGTAGCGCTTGGTGTAGTCGCGGTCGGGCAGCGGGTAGAGTCCGTGGCTGCGCAGACGCTCGGTGGCGGCTTCCAGCTCCTGCCTGTCGCCTGTGCTACGGATGATGTTGCACAGGTGCTCCATAGTGAGCTGGGCTATGCGGCGGTTGAGGGCGGCACGGTCCTGCTCGGGCACCACAAGGCTCTGCAAGTGGAGCAATATGCGCTCGGTGTCGGCAAAGGAAGACTGCTGACTGGTGGGGCTGTCGGCGGCTGCCGATTCGGTTGTCTGGCGGTTGTGGTAGGCCACGGAGTCGGTGGAGTAGAAACGTTCGGAGCGCAGAAAGAGCTGTGGGGTGAAGTCCTCGTCGGCTGACTGCAAGTGGGTGTCGAACTTCAGGTAGCCAAGTATGTTGCGCTCGAACAAGTAGCCCCACACGTCGGCACAGATGCTGTGGTCGCGCATATAGCGGCTGCCAGTGGTGGGTCCGTCGTAGGTGAAGGGTGTCTCGATGTCGTTGTCCTTCGTGGTGGTCTTGAACAGCACGATGTCGGGATTGTGGTAGCGGGCAATGTCGAGACAATGCTCGTAGGGAGCGCGTATGAGCTTGTCGTGACCATCGACAAACTGCACGAAGCGTCCCGTAGACATGCGCAGACCAATGTTGCGAGCCGAGGGAAGTCCTTGTTGGCGCTGGCGAAGGTAGAGAATGTCGTCGGCAAGGTCGGCGAGGTCGTTGAGGGCGGTGAACTCCGAACCGTCGTCGACGATGATAATCTCGCGCTCCTGCTGGCTGAGCGAGAGCGACATGATGCTCTCTACACACTGGCGTAGCAGATTGGGCTCGGTGTTGTATATCGTAATGATGAAGCTAACTAATGGTTGGTTCTGCATAATTGATGTTTGTTTAATTGTAAGTAACTGTTCAGAATTATCTTTATATATGAATGGCAATCAGTAGGAGGATGGTGTGTCAAAACTCATACAATAC
>CAKQEI010000058.1 GCA_934230115.1 uncultured Prevotella sp.
TTGCTTTCATGTAATGACGACGACCCTACACCAGTGGATAAATTCGAGCCTATGGAGTCGGACGGCAAGTACGTAGGTCAGGCAGTAGGCAACTTCTCAAAGGAGGAATGGTATCCAGGCGGCGAGCTTGGCACCACCGACAATGTAACTTCTGGTTGCTATGAGGATGAGGCTCCAGCTGTAACTGAGCAGGGACTTATCGACAACTTTAATGCAGGCGAGAAGTTCTTCGAGCGTCAGTTCACTTCTGCAGCGTCAGGCTTTGGCGGTCTTGGTCCTGCTTCAGTACGCCGTTCTTGTCTCGATTGCCATCCTAACTACGGTCATGGCAGACGTATGGACTCCTACACCACACAGTATGGCAACGGCAATGGTTATCTGCTTGCCGTTTATCATCCTACTGATGGAGCCAACAGCAACGATGGAGGATATGTGGCAGAGGTGACAGGTATGCCTCAGACACAGGCAACCGAGCCTTTCAAGGCTCCTATCGACGAAAGTCAAGTTAATCTCCAATGGCATGAGGTAACAGCTATGGAAAGCGGACTGCCAATGCAGTTCCCCGATGGCGAGAAGTATTCGCTCATCTATCCAGAGATAACAATCCCTCGCTCTGCTTTCCGCACAAGTCCTAATCCATACGATACAGGCAACAAGGCTGTGGCCGTGCGTATGGAGTCGACTATCGGCGTGATGGGTACTGGTCTGCTCGATGCCATCACCGAGGACGACCTCAAGGCTCAGTATGCCTCTACTGCCAATTATTATAAGAATGTTGCAAAGGTGGCTGATGTGAGCGAATACGTGAATCCCAACTTTTGGGATGCCAATGCCAACGACTTCGCCAACGGCGCATGGTATACAGCAACAATAGGTGCTGGTAAGTATGCCAATGGCGAGGAAGGCAAGAAGATGGTTAAGCGTTTCACCTATGCCTTGACACGTGCCACACTTCAGGACGGACCTGGAGCCAATGCCATCTGGAACATCACCAACGTGACACGTCCCGACCGTCCGAAGCTTTATACCACTAATGCGTGGGCTGCAGCAATGGCTGCCGACAAGGAGGTGATAGAGAAGATAAAGAAAGACCCAACATCGCCGTTTTGGGCAAGTACCGACGACGAGATAGCTACAAAGGTTGAAAATCTGCTTAAGCCGAGTACTAATCAGTTTGACAACGAGTGGCACAACTTCAAGCCTGAGATGTCGGCTGACAAGTTCTACGACTTTATGGTTTGGCATCGTGGTTTGGCTATTCCACGTGCACGTAACCTCAACGACGCTCGTGTGCAGCAGGGCAAGAAGGTATTCAATGAGATTGGTTGCGCCAGCTGCCATCGTCCGTCATGGAAGACAGGTTCTGACAATTACTGGACTCCAAACATGATTGCCGACAAGAAGTTGCCGCGCTATGCCAACCAGACCATCTATCCTTACTCAGACATGATGCAGCACAAGCTCTATATGATCAACGACATCCATGGTTCATGGTGCCGCACAACTCCATTGTGGGGTAGAGGACTTGCAGGTGTGAATGGCTCCGGTACAGAGCGTCTGCACGACTGCCGCGCACGCAATGAGGTTGAGGCTATCATGTGGCACGCTTACTCAAAGAACTCACATGCCTACAACTCGGCTTTGAAGTTCTATAATCTGAGCAAGAGCGACCGCGATGCTGTGGTAATGTTCCTGCGTTCTATCTAAAAAATAACGTCGATTACACTATAAATAATTAATGACAATTATACGTGTAATCGACGTTATTTGTTTTTGTTCATCCTTCGGGATCCGTTCGGGATTCCTTCGGGATGAACTTCTTTTTATTTTTTGTTTTCTTCCAACTCCATTTTTAGGAATTTCGGCGTATATCCCTCCTTGTATTCCGCCACGTCCTCAGGTGTTCCAGCAATAAGCAAGCGTCCTCCGCCACGTCCTCCTTCCGGACCAATATCGATGATATGGTCGGCAAGTTTTATTACATCGAGGTTGTGCTCGATAATTATTACCGTGTTGCCACGGTCGACAAGTTTCTGTAGCACGTCCATGAGAATGCGTATATCCTCGAAGTGCAGACCTGTTGTTGGCTCGTCAAGAATGTATAGAGTCTTGCCTGTGTCGCGTTTGCTAAGTTCTGTAGCAAGTTTCACACGCTGACTTTCGCCGCCTGACAACGTAGTGGATGGTTGTCCGAGCTTTATATAACCCAAGCCAACGTCCTGGATGGTCTTTATCTTCTGCAATATAGCAGGTACATTCTCGAAGAATTCCACCGCCTGGTTGATGGTCATGTCAAGCACGTCGGCAATGCTCTTGCCTTTATAGCGCACCTCAAGAGTCTCGCGGTTGTAGCGTTTGCCATGACACACCTCACAAGGCACCATAACATCGGGCAGGAAGTTCATCTCGATAGTCTTGTAGCCGTTGCCCTTGCATGTCTCACAGCGTCCACCCTTCACATTGAATGAGAAACGTCCCGGTTTGTAGCCACGTATCTTCGCTTCGGGCAAGGCCACGAAGAGAGAGCGTATATCCGAGAACACGCCTGTGTATGTGGCAGGATTAGAGCGTGGAGTGCGACCAAGTGGCGACTGGTCCACATTCACCACCTTATCTATATATTCCAATCCCTCCACCGAGTCATAGGGCATGGGCTTCTTGAGCGAGCGGTAGAAATGCTGTGAGAGAATAGGCTGTAGAGTTTCGTTGACGAGCGTAGACTTGCCCGAACCACTCACGCCAGTAACCACGATAAGTTCGCCAAGCGGAAACGACACATCAACATTCTTGAGGTTGTTGCCATGTGCGCCGTAGATAGTTATAGCATGACCGTTACCCTTGCGTCGCTCCGTAGGCACGGCAATCTCTCGCACACCGTTAAGATAGTCGGATGTTATGGTGTGCTCTTTAAGCATCTGCTGTGGAGTTCCTTGGAACACAACCTCTCCACCGTGCATACCAGCCTTAGGGCCAATGTCGATAATCCAGTCGGCTGCAAGCATCATGTCTTTGTCGTGCTCCACTACCACAACTGTGTTGCCAAGGTCGCGCAGCTCCTTTAGAGAATGTATGAGTCGCTCGTTGTCGCGTTGGTGCAGACCGATACTTGGCTCGTCGAGGATGTAGAGTACATTCACGAGTTGTGAGCCAATCTGTGTGGCAAGTCGTATGCGTTGGCTCTCGCCACCAGAAAGTGTAGCCGATTGGCGGTTGAGCGACAGATAGTCGAGCCCCACATCAAGCAGGAAGTTCAGTCGGGTGCGTATCTCCTTTAGAATCTCTGTGGCTATAGCGTGTTGCTTCTCGTCGAGATGCTGTTCTGCCTCGTCAAGCCAATCGCGCAGTTGTGAGATGTCCATCGAAGCCACTTCGGATATGTTCTTGTCCCAAATGCGATATGCGAGTGACTCACGCGATAGGCGCAGTCCGTGGCATTCCGGACACTCGCAAGTGGCAAGAAATTGGTCAGCCCATTTCTGTCCGTTTGCAGAGTCGTCGTTCTCTATAACCGTGCGCAGATATTTTATCACACCGTCAAACGTAGAGAAAAGGTCGCTCGATGTGTGTATAAGTTCCTTTTCGATGCGTATTTTCTCAAGCGAGCCATACATTATCTCGTTAAGGGTTTCTTGGGGAATTTCCTTCACAGGAGTCTTCAAAGTGCATCCCTCTTTTTCGAGAATGACGGCAATCTGCCAGAAAATCATTTGGTTCTTGTATTTGCCTAAAGGCACGATAGCCCCCTCGTGAATCGATAGGGAATCGTCGGGGATGACCTTCTTAAGGTCAATCTCGTTGACGTAGCCCAAACCCTTGCATCGAGGGCAAGCACCTTCGGGCGAGTTGAACGAGAATATGTTTGGAGCAGGGTCGCGATAGCTTATGCCAGTTGTGGGGCACATGAGTCGCTTTGAGAAGCTTTTGGTCTCGCCAGAGTCCTTGTCAAGAATCATCACAATGCCGTCGCCCATGTGCATGGCTGTGGATATAGTCTTTCGCAGACGGTCGTCGAAACCATCTCGCATCTGCATCTTGTCCACCACAACCTCAATATTATGGTTCTTGTAGCGGTCGACTTTCATCTCGGGTTTTAGATCGGCTATCTCCCCGTCGACACGGGCATACAGGTAGCCTTTGCGTCGCAGACTCTCAAAGAGTTCGCGATAATGTCCCTTGCGCTGTCTTACGAGAGGCGCGAGTATATAAATGCGGTGTCCCGAATAGTCGGCATTAATCATCTGTATGATGCGTTCCTCGGTGTATTTCACCATAGGTTCGCCCGTGTTGTAGCTGTAGGCAGTTCCGGCACGTGCATATAGCAGACGCAGATAGTCGTAAATCTCGGTTGTTGTGCCCACAGTAGAGCGTGGGTTCTTGTTGGTAGTCTTCTGTTCTATTGATATTACTGGGCTTAGACCTGTAATTTTGTCAACGTCGGGTCGCTCCATGCCCCCCAGGAAGTTGCGTGCGTAGGCAGAGAAAGTCTCGATATATCGGCGTTGTCCCTCGGCGTATATAGTGTCGAAGGCAAGCGACGACTTGCCCGAACCGCTAAGGCCTGTAATGACGGTAAGCGTTCCGCGCGGTATCTCCACGTCAATGTTCTTGAGGTTGTGTACACGTGCTCCCCACACATTAATCTTGCCCTCTTCTGTATTTATGCTCATGAGATTTTGATTGAGTTCATTTTATAAGTAACATTGTCGTTTATCAGATGTCGCCTGTGCTGCCCGACGTCTCGGTATATCCACGCAACAGGTTCACGTCCTTACGTATGGTGTATTTTCGTCCGTCGGCTCCTTTTGCATTTACAAGCACAAAGTAGACACCCTGTTTCACATCCTTGCCATTGTGTTTGCCGTCCCATCCCCCGGCGGGGTCGTCCCATTCGTATAGTTTCTGTCCCCATCTGTTGAATATGTAGGCATGAAACTCCACAATGCTTTGGTATCCGTCTTTGGCTTTGTAGACATCGTTGATGCCGTCGCCATTGGGCGAGAAAGCGTTAGGAAACTCAAGTCGGCTTTCGGAAATCGACACAGAGATAGGTTGCGAGCCAGCCCAATAGTCTTCTGTGTAGGCCACGGTATCTGTGCCGTTCACGAAGGTGGCATAGAGCACAATGGTAGTTGTTCCGGCTTCGGTGAAAGTGTATTCCGTGTCCTCGTCGTAGCGTATAAGATAAGGTGAGGATGCGCCTTCCTTTGTGAATCGCCACTCATAGTGGGCTGTATACACTCCAACGTTGGCAACGTTGGCATTAAATCGCACGGTGAGAGGGGCCGAGCCAGAATAGCTCGTGCTTATCTCCTCGCCTTCAGGAGTGATGAAGGTGGCTTGCGGGTCGATAGTGGGCACTTCGTCGGCGTAGGCACGTATGGCGAAACCCAGGATTAAAAGTAGGAATAATCTGATGTGATTCATACGTGCAAAGTTAAATAATATCTCCCATATCACAAAACCCAATGAGCGATTAATAACTTTATTTATAGTCAAAGATTTCTCAGTACAACTTATTTTATGTACTTTTGCAGCTCAGAAAACCAATATAAACTAAAAATAGTAAGATATGAAACGCTATGTTAGACTCTTCCTGTGCCTGTGTGCTATGATGATAGCCACAGCTGCCGTAGGCCAAACAGCCAAGTATCAGGATTTGTACAAAGTGAAGAAAAAGGATACCATCTATGGTATTGCCAAGAAATACAACATTTCAATAGATGAACTGCTGCGTGCCAACCCCGTCATGCAAAAGCCCGACTACACTCTTAAGAAGGGCGACCAGCTCATCATTCCAGCTCCAGAAGAGCAGCAAGCTGTCAAGCCGGCTCCAACTGTGGCCGCCTCTGCAGCCAAGACCCCTGCCAAGGCGAAGACCGAGGCTGGAGGCACGGTGCGCATAGGCGTGATGTTGCCATTGCACAATGCCGATGGCGACGGTCAGCGCATGATAGAGTTCTATCGTGGTGTGCTTATGGCTTGTGACAGCCTTAAGGCACAGGGCATTAGCACAAGTGTGCACGCATGGGATGTGCCTATCGACGCAAATGTTCAGACAACTCTTGCCGACGACAATGCCAAGAATTGCGACTTGATATTCGGTCCGCTCTACACCAAACAGGTGAAACAGATGGGTGACTTCTGCCGTCGCAACGATATCAAGCTTGTCATTCCGTTCTCGATAAGCGGCAACGATGTGACTACAAACGACCATATCTATCAAGTGTACCAGACACCACAGCAGCAGACCGACGCTGCCGTGAATGCCTTTGTAGAGCGATTTAAGGGTGCTCATGTAGTAATTGTCGACTGCAACGACACTACGAGCAACAAGGGCATTTTCACCTCTGCCTTGCGCAAGAGGCTGGAGGCTGTGGGCATAGGATACAGCATCACAAATCTTAAGTCGTCGGAGGCTATGTTTGCCAAGGCGTTTATCCCTACCAAGCAGAATGTGGTGGTGCTCAACACAGGTCGTTCGCCTGAGCTGAACGTTACGTTTGCCAAGCTCAACGGATTGAGAGCCACCAATCCCAAGGTACGTATCTCGATGTTCGGCTATACGGAGTGGCTGATGTATACCAAGGTGTATCTCGACTACTACCACGTCTACGATGCCTATATCCCCACATCGTTCTATTATAATCCGCTTGCTTCGAAGACAGCCAACTTGGAGCGTTCCTATCGCCGCTGGTTTAAGTCGGACATGCGGCAGGCTTTGCCTCGTTTCGCCATAACAGGCTACGACCAGGCACAGTTCTTTATCCGAGGACTGCATAAGTATGGCAGCAAGTTTGTAGGCACCAAGCAGCAGAGCACCTATGTGCCATTGCAGACACCTCTGAAGTTCCATTATGTGCAGGGCGGAGGTATGCAGAACGGAGCTTTCTTGCTTGTGCACTATAAGACAAACCATACGATGGAGTCGATAACGTATTAATCATTAATATATTATGTTTTCAACATCAAGAACCAAAGTTGTTGTCTTGGTCGCCGTTTTTATGATGGCGGCAACGGCTGTTCGCGCCCAAATCGGCGACCATCGCAACGACCTCTCTATAGGATTCAACGGCGGATATGTGTTCAGTAGTGTCGGCTTCACGCCTAAGGTGACACAGAGTAGCCACCCAGGCATTACCTTCGGACTGTCAATGCGCTATACATGCGAGAAGTATTTCAACACCATCTGTTCCATCTCTGCGGAGCTTAACTATGCCCGCATAGGATGGAAAGAGAGCATTCTCACAGCCAACGACCAGCCTGTAATAAATGCCGCTACCGGACTTGCTGAGGCTTACCAACGCGACATCGACTATATACAGCTACCCGTTTTTGCCCATTTGGCATGGGGTAGGGAGAAGAAGGGCGTGCAGTTCTTTTTCAAGGCAGGTCCGCAGTTTGGCTATATGCTCAGGGAATCTACCAAGACCAACTTCAACTTTGCCGACCGCACCACCACCGACCGCTCCAATCAGACATGCGCACAGGACACAATGTCTGTGGAGAACAAGTTTGACTATGGCATTGCGGCAGGTCTTGGTATGGAATATAGTGTGCCAAAGGTGGGGCATTTCCTGCTTGAGGGACGCTACTACTATGGTTTGGGAAATATCTACGGCGACAGTAAGCGCGACTATTTCGCAAAGTCAAATCATTCAAACATTGTAATAAAACTGACATATTTGTTTGATATAATGCGCAGTAAGTAATTTTCAATTGCCAATAAAACCGAAAACAGACATTTTGTTTGGTAATTTGGATAATTGTTCTTAATTTTGTAGCCTAAAACAAGCCACATTATTTAATAACAAACAATAATCAATTAACAAGTTTTATGTTCGAAAATCAACCTAAAGGTCTATGGGCGTTGGCTTTGGCCAACACGGGCGAGCGTTTTGGTTATTACACCATGCTTGCGGTTTTCTTGCTTTACCTACAGGCAAACTTCGGTTTTGAGACCGGTATGGCAAGTACTATTTATTCAACTTTCCTCATGATGGTCTACTTCCTGCCAATCATTGGCGGTATTGCTGCCGACAAGTTTGGATTTGGACGTATGGTTACCACTGGTATCTTCGTCATGTTCATAGGTTATCTTGTGCTCTCACTTCCTCTCGGCAAGGACACAGTAGCCATTGCCGCTATGGGATTGTCGCTCATCCTTATCGCGTTGGGCACAGGCTTGTTCAAGGGTAACCTGCAGGTAATGGTGGGTCGTCTGTACGATGCTCCTCAGTTTGCCGACAAGCGCGACTCAGGTTTCTCACTCTTCTACATGGCCATCAACATTGGTGCTATGTTTGCTCCTACAGCAGCCATCAAGATTATGGACTGGGCACAGGCCAACCTTGGTGTAAGTCCTGAGGATTCTTATCATTTCGCCTTCGCCGTAGCATGCGTTTCGCTGATTTTCAGTATTGCCATCTACTATATCTTCAGCTCTACCTACAAGCATGTGCTTGCAGGCGAGACACAGCAGAAGTCTTCAGACTCTGCCAAGGCTGAGGTTCAGGAGCTGTCAAAGGCAGAGACAAAGGAGCGCATTGTTTGTCTGTGTCTTGTGTTCGCTGTGGTTATCTTCTTCTGGATGGCTTTCCATCAGAATGGTAACACTCTTACACTCTTTGCCCGCGACTATACTCAGAAGACATCCGAGGGTCTTCAGTCAATGGCATTCGACGTTACCAACCTTGTTGCATGTATCTTCGTTGTTTACGGCAGCTTCGGTTTGGCACAGAGCAAGACTGGCAAGGGTAAGGGCATCTCGCTTGGCATCATCGTTGCAGCCATTGCATTCCTGTTCTACAAGTACAACGCACTTGAGGGTGCTGTAGACGTTAAGGCTCCTATCTTCCAGCAGTTCAACCCATGCTATGTTGTGGCTTTGACTCCGGTGAGCGTGGCTTTGTTCTCTTGGCTCAACAAGATAGGCAAGGAGCCTACATCTCCCGAGAAGATTGGTCTTGGTATGATTGTTGCCGCTCTTGGTTTCATCTGGATGGCTGTAGGCTCTATGGGTCTTGAGCTTCCTTTGACACAGGGCGACGCTGCAACTGAGGGCACACGTGTAAGTGCAAACCTCCTAATCTCTACCTACCTCATCCTCACCTTCGCCGAGTTGTTGCTTTCTCCGATTGGAATCTCATTCGTTACAAAGGTAGCTCCTCCTAAGTATGCAGGTTTGATGATGGGTCTTTGGTTTGGCGCAACAGCCTTGGGCAACCAGTTGGTTATGATTCCTGGCATCATGTGGGGTGCAAACTTCAGTCTCGTAACAATCTGGGGTGTACTCGCAGGCATCTGCTTGGTATCAGCTCTGTTCATCTTCTCTATCATCAAGAAGCTGAACAATGTGAGCAGAGTATAACACATTGTGAATAGATAGAAAATATAAAAAGAAGAGAGTGTGTCTGAATTCATTATCGACACACTCTCTTCTTGTGTTTATGCAGTTTGCTTATTTATAATCCCACGGTCGAAACTTCTGCAGAATGAATTTTCCTTACTTCTTATACTTTATCTTCACCAGCACCGGATAGTGGTCGCTTGGTGTGCGTAGCGTGCTCTGTCTGAACGAAGTCTCTCCGGGAGCTTGCGTACTCTTCAGTTCAGGTTGCTCGGCAGCCGTTTCTGTCCAATACATGTTGGTGAGTAGACCATAGCGTTCAACCTCGAATTTGGGCGAGAGGAATACGTGGTCGATGCGTGAAGTAGTGGTATATTCAGGATGGAAATCGTTGAACGAGCCGTTCTCGCAGAAGCGGTGGCGAGCCTTGATGTATGAATCCTCAAGGATGCCTGACGACGTGAAGATGCTGTAAATCTCGTTAGTCTGGTCCACATTGAAGTCGCCCGTCAGCACCGCAGGCGCTCCCTTGGCTATCTCCTTTATCTTCTTCACCACAAGTTTGGCAGCCTCTCGTCGGGCCACAATGCCTACGTGGTCCATGTGTAGATTGAAGTAATAAAAGCGGAATCCCGTCTCCTTTTGGCGGAACTCTCCCCATGAGCAGATGCGCACACAGGCAGCATCCCAACCCAATACCGGTTTGTCGGGAGTCTCATTAAGCCAGAAATTGCCCTTGTTAAGCAGCTTCAGTCGGTCCTTCTTATAGAAGATGGCAGCATACTCGCCTTCCTCTTTACCGTCGTCGCGTCCTACGCCCACATAGCCGTAACCGTCGAGACCCTTGAGCAGGTCGTGAAGCTGACCAACAAGCACCTCCTGCGCACCGAAGATATCGGGGTCCTCAAAGTTTATCTGGTCACAGATAACCTGACAGCGCTTGTTCCACACATTTCCATTGCTGTCGTCAGACGTGTTGTGGTAGCGGATGTTGTAAGATCCTACGAATAAGTTTTGTGCGCCAAGCGCCATGCAGAAGCATAAGGCAAGCGCAAATGTAAAGTAGCGTTTCATAGTTGATTGTTTTTTTTATTTGTTTTTCCAAACAAAAATACTGATATTTTCTGTATTGCGGATGCTTTTCTGCAAAGTTTTTTCGTCTAACTCACGTTAAATATGGAATCAGCAGAACAAACCCTACTGACAGCCAGCAAATTATTGCCATGACAATACGTAAATGTACAATGTTTACCTTCTTTCGTTCCTCTTCGCTTGCTGTGTTGTAGCCAGCAATAAGCCAGTCGCCTTTGCCAATCAATATCACTATGCCGATGATAAAGAAGACTATAGCCAAGCAAACTATGAATATTTCTGCTGCATCCATATCGTAAGAATTTTCTGGTTAATATTACTTGAAATCGTTCAAAGCCGTTTTCATTAGTATTTCCACGGCGTAAAGTTATTAGTTTTTATCCGAAGTCGCAAGCTGTCTCGATAATTATTTGTATATTTGCCACATTATTATATATATACAGTAGCCAACCCATAAATACATTTCCACTATGAGATATCTTGATCCCAAAGCCGACCTAACTTTCAAGAAAATATTCGGTGAGCACAAGGACTTGCTCATCAGTCTTCTCAATGCCCTTTTGCCGTTGGCAGACGACGAGCAGATAGAGAGTGTGGAGTATCTCTCGCCTGAGCTTGTGCCAGACACTTATGTAGGTAAGAACAGCATTGTGGATGTGAGATGTCGTGACGTAAAGAACCGTCAGTTTATTGTAGAGATGCAAATGCTGTGGACTGAAGCCTTCAAGCAGCGTGTGTTGTTTAATGCTTCCAAGGCCTTTGTGCGTCAGCTTGACAAGAAGCGCAAGTATGAGTTTTTGCAACCAGTATACTCGCTCAATCTTGTCAACGAGATTTTTATGAAGGAATATCCCGATGAGTTTATCCACAACTATAATGTTGTGCACGAACTGCATAGTGACGAGGTGATTGAAGGGCTTCATTTTACATTTGTTGAGCTTCCAAAGTTTCATGCCAATTCCATTAAAGAAAAGAAAATGGCTGTTCTGTGGCTTAGATTCCTTACAGAGATAGATGAGCAAACAAAGCAAGTGCCTCAAGAACTGCTGGATAATCCAGAAACCTCAAAGGCATTAAAAACAGTAGAAGAGTCAGCTATGTCGAAAGACGAATTGCTTGCCTACGAGGACTTCTGGGATAAACTTGGTGCCGATCGCTTGCTGTTTGTCGATTCAAACAGAAGAAGTTTGGAGGAGGGCAGAGCTGAAGGACGAGCAGAAGGACGTGCGGAGGTTGCACGTAACTTATTGCGTATGGGAATGTCAGTAGAAGATATTTCTAAGGCAACAGGAATCCCAAAGAAAGAAATAGAGCTGTTGTAATGAGTTGTTTTTACCAACTGACTGCCTATTCAAGGCTGTTGGGCACATATTAAGCGACGGTCAAAGCGGCACCATTACTGCCCATCTTTTTCCCGATATTCTGCCAAACAATCCTGGCGTCTATCGTTTCTTCTACGAAGATAACATAGATGGCAATAAGGTGCGGCTTATGACAACCTTTGAGTTGGAGTAAAGTTAGAACACCGGCAAGATGTACTCCAGTCCTACGCTTACTCGCATGATGTCGGACGACTTGCCGCCTACTTTCTTTCCTAAATTAGTAAGGTCCACCTTTTTATACACGCCATGGAGGAAGAAGCGCAGGTCGCGGTCTTTTATAGGAAAGTACTCCACACAAGCCTGCATGCTCCATGTGTTGTTGTAGCGTCCACGGTTGTAGATGCCATTGTCGCGGTAGACGCGTCCAATCTCATATATACCTTTAATATATGTGTTGAAGTGTGGCGTGAGTCGATAGTCGAAGTTGGCTATTGTCGAGAGATATTCCACGTGCTGGGCTGTGCGCATCGAGGCTGTGAAGTCGAAGTCAGGCTCATCAGAAACATAGTTCTGCGAGTATCCGCTTATGATGCCTTTGGTGTCGATACCCTCGCGTGCGTACATCAAGTCGAGATAGGCAAGCACAGGCCCACGCTTGTAGACGTGTCCGGCTGTGAGATATAGTTGCTGGCGGTTACTGGCAAGTTGTCCGTAAGCCATGCCATAGTGCAGGGCAAATGTCTTGTCGTTGAAGAAACCGCGGTAGCCAAGCAGAGCCATTACAGGAGTCTTCGTCTTCTGCAACATATCCGGGAAACCGTAAGTGTAGACGTCCTCCGTCTCCGATGCGCAACTGTTGTTGAGCAATTGCACGGCCAAAGTCTGGTCGGGAGCCATTTTTATATAAGCACCAACACCAGTCTGTGCGCAGCGCACGGTAGAGTTGAAATCAGAGTAATACCTTATTCTATTAGCCGTCTGCCAATATTCATAGCCGCCGATTTCCATATACTGCTTGCCAATGGCAAGTTGCAGATGGTCGTTGACATTCCATGTTACGTAAGCCTTCTCAAGAGCCATAGACACGTTGTCGGTAGAGTTTACGTCGTAGCGTTTGGTGAACGACTGTCGGAACATATAGCCAAGGCCATCGGTAAGCTGTCCGCTGATCTGCATTCTCACTCCATTTATTGAGAAATTGCCGTTGGAATATTTGCCATCTTCGAAGATTGCGTGTCCCGAAGTGTTGAATTGCAGCTCCATGTGGGCATAGTTCTGGTCGGTAAGCTTGCCGTCGGCAACATCTTTAAGCAGAGGTTCACCCTTCTCTTGGTCGTCTGTGGTTGGCGTTTGAGCGTAAATAGAGCCTGATGTAGCCAGGCAAATAGCCAATCCGAGGTATTTTAATACGTCAAGTTTCATCATTCTAATCTTTTTTTGTTTGTTGTAGTATATTGCGACTGCAAAATTACATCTAATTTTTGGATAAATGAAACACAAATGGCTATTTCATGGTCTTTATAACCGAGAAAAATGCTCTCGGCATAAAAATCTTTCTATATATGTCTGTTACTCAATAAAAAATAGTTATCTTTGCGTGACTAATTACCAAAACAAACCCAACTATAATATGATTAATAGCAAGTTTTTACTCTCTGCCATGTTCGCCATGGCATGTAGTGCCACAGTCTTTGCTCAGGACGACAGCTTCGACCTCAGCTCACAGCGTGGCGAAAAACAGGACGTAAATATGGTGCCTGGAAAGAAAATCAATCATCATGGCATCATCGTTAACCCTACACCCCACAACTTTAGTGTTGACGCTCTGCAGCTCATCGACCTCTCGCAGGGCGTGAACGTCGTCGACAAACAGAAGAAGTTTGCCAACGACCTTGGCTTCGTTAAGCAAGATAAGAAGGGCGTGAAGCTCACTATCGACTTCGGCAAGAAGGCAGCACAGAAAGCAGGACTCAAGAAGATGGTGTCGGGAGCCTACTTGCTCACAGCCGACAACAACGGTATCAACATCGTTGGCTACGACGAGCGTGGAGCTTTCTACGCTTTGCAGACAATGAGACAGTTGCTCGATTCTCCCGCCACTGGCGGCAAGATGCCTTATACCCAATGCAACGACTATCCCGACCTGCCATTGCGTGGTGTGGTAGAGGGATTCTATGGTGAGCCGTGGTCGCATCAGGTGCGTCTCTCGCTCATCGAATATTATGGACGCAACAAACTCAACGAGTATGTGTATGGTCCTAAGGACGACCCATACCACAGCTCGCCCAACTGGCGCAAGCCTTATCCCGAAGACCAGGCTCGCAACATCCACGAACTTGTTGAGGCTTGCAACCGCAACCGTGTAGACTTCGTGTGGGCCATCCATCCGGGCAAGGACATCAAGTGGAACGAGGAGGACTATCAGAACCTCGTGAACAAGTTCAACCATATGTACGACCTCGGCGTGCGCTCTTTCGCAATCCACTTCGACGACATCGAGGGCGAGGGAACCGACTCAAACAAGCAGGTAGACTTGCTCAACCGCCTTACAAAGGAGTTTGTGAAGACCAAGAGTGGCGTGGCTCCGCTTGTGGTTTGTCCTACCGACTACTCTCAGCTGTGGGCAAGCCCCAAGGAGAACGGTCAGCTCGCTATCTACGGCAAGCGTCTTGATCCGTCAATCAATGTGTTCTGGACAGGTGCTGTGGTTTGCTCTGACCTCGACAAGGCAACTCTCGACTTCGTAGACTCGCGCATCAAGCGTCCTGCCTACTACTGGTGGAACTTCCCCGTGACCGACTATGCACGTCATATCATCATGCAGGGTCCTGCCTATGGACTCGAGAACGATATCACCGACCAGATGACATGTGGCGTTCTGTCAAACCCGATGGAGCATGGCGAGGCTTCGAAGCTCGCTCTCTATGGTGTGGCAGACTACAACTGGAATGTGAAGGACTATAACCCAATAGACAACTGGGAGCGCGGACTCGTCGACCTCACACCAGAGGCTCACGACGCTTACCGCACATTTGCAATACATTCATGCGACACAGAGACTGGCTACCGCCGTGCTGAGTCGTGGGAGACACGCACATTCCGCCTTTCTGATTATACCGACGCTAAGGCTTCGGCTCTTAAGAATGAGTTTGAAAAGGTGGAGAAGGCTCCCGACACAATGGAGCGCGACTGCAAGAACCCATTGCTCATGAAGGAGCTTCGCCCATGGCTCGTAGAGTTTAAGAAGTTGGGCAAGCGATGCAACACAACTCTCGACCTCATGAAGGAGTTCCGCAGTGGCAACTATGCATCGTTCTGGAGCAACTACCTGCGCAACCGCATGACCAATGCCGACCTCACAGCTTATCAGGCTCACAAGTCGGGCACTATGAAGTTGCAGCCGTTCTACGAGAATGGTATGGACGATATGGCCGTAGAGTTCTTCCACAAGATTGCCGGCAAGACACCTGCCTTCTACAATGCAGTAGGCACCTACGCCACACTCCGCACTACACAGAGCAAGCTTATGCTCGACGGCGACATCAAGACATTCTATCATTCAGGCAACAGCCAGAACACAGGCGACTGGATTGGTCTTGATCTCGGTGCTGTGCGCCCTGTAAGAGAGGTGCGCATCATTCAGGGTCGCAACTCTGTAGATGATGTTGACTACTTCGACAACACTATTCTTGAGGCTTCTGCCGATGGCAAGACATGGACTGCTCTTACTGGCGAATTGCCCAAGACCTATGAAATCAACTGGAAAGGCGAGCCTGTAGAAGCACGCTATGTTCGCATGCGCAAGTTGCAGAGCGAGAAGAAGAGCTGGTGTGCTGTGCGTGAGTTCATCGTCAACCCAACAACTCCAGAGAGTTTGCCATTCAAGGTTGAGGCTGCTGACGTGAACGCTGCAATGCCTGCATTCGACGAGAATCCTTGCACATCGTTCAACAACGCTGGCAAGCTGACCTTCGGCATCGAGAATGGTACAGTAAGCTACACCCTGCTCACCGACAAGGCTATGGCCAAGGGCAACGTAGTGTTCAACCAGTACAACAAGAAGGGTAAGCTCATCTCTTCAACACCAGTCGACAACTCGCTCATGAATGTGAATGTAGTGAAGAAGGCTGTTAAGGCTGAACTCGAAGGCTCGGTAGAAGTGTTTGAGATTATTGCTAACAAGTAATAATACACATTATCATATATAGAGAATTCAGAAGTTAAGGAGTTAAGAATTCTTAACTCTTTAACTTCTTAACTTCTTTCGCTTGCGAAACTTAAATTATTTCACGCTCCACTCAAACAAGCAACAGGTCGTATCATGGCATGAAATGGCTATATCAAGCCATGATACGGTTGTTTCAAGTTGTCTTTTTATTCAGATCACAGCCCCGTCTGGGTAAAAAGGCGTAATTTCTTTACTACATTGCCTTTTCTGTTTTTAGCTCCTTCAAGATTGATTTCATCATCGTCAGTCATGCCAAAGCCATCCTCATCACGATAATACATACATCTTAATATTTAAGCCGTAGCGAAATCATAAATTCACGACCACGCAGCGGTACGCGGTAGTATTGGAAATTGGCTCTTTGATAAAGCGAAACTTCGTAGTCTTTGCGGTT
>CAKQEI010000059.1 GCA_934230115.1 uncultured Prevotella sp.
TTGGCTTTCCCATTGCATATAAAACGGGAAAAGACAATAAATATTTTATATAAACTAATTTTGCTCACTTACTTATAAAAAAAGGAAGTTATCCTTTTCATCTTAAAAATAGATGGAGGTTAACTTCCTTTTTTTGTATTATATACATATTATTTGATAAAGTTCTATTCCAACGGCTCTGTCTTCAGTTCAACAATAGAACCAGTAGTCGGGTCGAGCACAATGTGCGAAGTGAACTTACGTCCGAAGAGTGCTCCATTGAGCAATTCCACCTTACCAAACTGAGCCGCTTCGGTCTCAAAAGAGCCTATTGACGAGCCTTTGGCATCAACCACATTCAGTCGAATCTTGCCTGGGAGGTTAACTCCAAGCACGAAATCATCCTTCTGTTTGTCAGCCATTGAAGCCTCTTCAGGTATTTTGGCAAACACGCCCTCGTCCTCAATATCCACATAGTAAGGCTCACCCGAGAAATCATCGGCTGTTGTGAGTCCAAAACGCTTGGAAAATCTGAACAACAGTTTGTGCTTGTCGGCACGCTCTGGCACGAAAGTCATCACGGTCTCGGTGGTGTCAACGGTTGTAGTGCCAGTGAATAGCTGCATCAAGGCACGCTCCTGAAGGTCGAGATGTTTGTACATTAGTCGGAGCTGTTCGCCATCCTTAGGCATATTGTCTGCCTCGCCACGCGAGAGTTGGTTGCGTGAGTCGCGTATGTCATATATCTCTTGAGCCACAAGCTGAGCCATCTTAGGCAGATTGGCAGCCGTGAGAATGTCTTGACTCATATAGTCGCGCGGATTTAGCGGAGCCTGTTTCTTATCCTGACGATACTGCTTAGGCTTGGTGCTCATTGGGGCTTTGGTATTAATGGCACGCAGAGTGCCATTTGCATCACAATCAACAGACAGCACACTATGCTTCTTGTCCACAGCTACAGTGAACTGCTTGTCGGTGTCGGGTCGTCCCTCAGCCTGGAAGCTTACTCCCACAATACGATAGGACGTCTGAGCCGCCGTAGCTCCTGGTTTCTTAAAATAGAGTTCTGAGTAGTCGGCAAGTTGTCCCGGCTCGGTTGATGTTTTCTCTACCAGTACCTGCATACGTACTGCTGTCTTGGGCAAATAGTATTTCAGCCCTTCCACCTGCTTCTCACCTCCAGCCATAGCCGATGTGGCGGCAATGGCAGAGAGGACTATTGATGATAGGATTCTCTTCATAGAATTTATGTTGTTAAAATATAAATCAATACAACGCCTTGAATGCCTCGGGCAGAGCGTTAATAATGTCGCTTGCCACCAAGCTCTCCTTGCCTATACGCGATACAGCAATATCGCCTGCGAGTCCATGCAAATACATACCGGTGAGACAGGCATTCTTGCGCGAATAGCCACGCGCCAACAAGGCTGTTATGACGCCCGTGAGCACATCGCCCGAACCTGCTGTTGCCATGCCAGAATTGCCCGTAGTGTTGAACACCACTCCTCCATCAGGCAGACAGAGTGCCGAATAATGGCCCTTGAGCAAGATGTAAGCACGCAGACTCTCAGCCATGTCGCAAGCCACCTTAAGGCGTTCGCTGTCGCTATGGCATGTTGTTGAAGCAAGGCGGTCGAACTCGCGCGGATGGGGAGTCATAATCATATTGCTTGGCAACTGGCTTATCCATGTGCCATGAGAGCCGAGCATGTTTAGAGCGTCGGCATCAAGCACCACGGGACACTGTGTCTGCTGCAACTGCGACATAAGCGCAAGGGCTGAGTCCTCTTGTCGGCCAAGTCCCGGACCTATGCCTACGGCACTGAATTCATCCGATATAACCGCCTCTGAGTAATAATTCTCGTTGTCGATGGCAAGCACAGCTTCAGGCACAGCTATCTGCATCACCATTGAGTTGCAACGCGGAGTGAGAGCCGTCACCTTGCCTACTCCACTACGCAAACATGCACGTGTGGCGAGCACAGCAGCTCCTGCCATGCCTTCGCTACCAGCAATGAGAAGAGCATGTCCCATAGAACCCTTGTGTGCGAAATCGTCGCGCTGCAACATCTGCTGGCGCACATACTCGACATCGATAGTTGTATAGGGCGACGGTATGCTCTTGATGTACTCCTTGGACAGGCGTATGTCGAGCACCAACACCTTGCCAAGATAAGGCTGACAGTCGGCAAAGAACATCGAGAGTTTCTTGAGCTGCATGGTTAGCGTCAAGTCAGCACGGATGATGGCAGAGGGACTGTTGTTGGTGTTGTCCTCTGTCATAAGACCCGATGGCATATCAATGCTTACCACACGCGACGACGACTGGTTGATGTATTTCACAAGTGATGCGAAACCTCCTGTAAGCGGCTTGTTCAGACCCGAACCAAAGAGAGCATCAACAACAAGTGTATCCTTGTCGAGCTTTGGAGGGTCGAAATTGGTAGTCACCTCGGTGAAGTTCTTCACCAAACCATCGTTCTTCAAGCGGTCGCGGTTCTTAAGGCAGTTGTCCGACAACTCGCCATGAATATTAAATAGATATGTGTCTACGCTATATCCCTTCTCCGAAAGCATACGAGCCACAGCGAGTCCATCACCACCATTGTTGCCAGGACCTGCAAACACCACTACGGGAGTCTGTGGGTCAAAGCGTGTTGTCAAGGCTGATGTTATGGCACGCGCTGCACGCTCCATGAGTTCAATTGATGCCACCGGTTCGTGGTCGATGGTGTATTGGTCGAGCTCATGAATCTGAGCTCCTGTGAGTATTTTCATATTTGTTTACTGTTATTTTGTCTATAAAATTAATGTATGTGGGGTGGAATAATAATGCAAAAATACAAAATAAATAGCAGAAAGCATTGCTTATTACTATTAAAAATGCTAACGTACGGATACAAAAAAAGGGGCTCCGCCGAGTCCCAACCTTTGTTAACCTTAAATCTAATACCATGAAAAACATTGCAAAGATACACATTTTTAGCGTATCTGCAAATAATTTGCAACATAATCTTCATTTTTACGAACAAACTCACATAATTTATTGACATATATCAATATCATGTAAGATAATCGACCAAAATAGTGGCATTGTACACCCACATCCATAAGGCAAGCCCTGCAACCATAAAACGCGGCAAAACACCTTTCATACGGCGCAAAAGATAGCCTACCGCTATAGGAATGACAAACGCCCAGTGGGCTGTCATGATGTAAACTTCGTTGAGTCCGAAACCAAATCCAAGGTGAATCAACATGTCGAAGGCAAACCAAGAAGCCACAACAATAAAGAAACGCTGACGGCGCGCCACCAATGCCCCTGCTATTAGCAACAGCACAACGATAGCCTCAACTACATAATTCATGTAGGAGCGATAGCCTACAAACACGGGACGTTCCTGCTGCACATCCTCCAAGAGATGGTCTCTATGCAACTGCAACGACTCTCCCATAAGATTGTCCACTACTGAGCGAAGGCGCGATGTTGTCATGTCGCTCCATTCAAGCATGGGCACATTGTCGGCAATAGCCTTGCCGTTCTGCTGCTTTACGAAGTCGTCATGCTGCTTCAATCGTTCTATTCGGGCAGGGTCCTTCTCCTTGATAGCTGCCTCGATGCGCTTTATGCCCTGTTCTTGCGGCTCTATAATGGCCTTCTGCTGCCATAAGACAATGAGCGCAAGCAATACTGTTGGTACAGCAAACGATACAATGCTTCGCAGCGAGAACACCTTCTTGCCATTAACCACCCATGCCGCCAACGCCACCTTTACGCCATTGGTAAGCGTCATGCCTGCCGTCAGGAAATAGAGCAAGGCGGTTTGTAACAAAGTTAAACGCTTGCCTTCCTGCAGTTTACGCCCCGCAAGAAGAAGCGTTAGAAGGAGTAAAGGCAGTGACAACGCAAAATGATCGGGCACCATCGAAGCTACCATCACATGGGCAAAACCATAGAAAAGGGCTGTTAGCAATACAGAATCAATGCGACTGCACCCCACTATGTCACGCAGTATGCGGTGCATAAGCACCACGCTCCACACGTCACAAGCCACAAGCACAGCTGCCATCAGAAAGACAGCAAAATTGAATTCGGTCTGTGGCATGAGCCAATGATTCAACCAATAGAGTGGCAACAGCACAGCCACAAAGAGCGGATGGCGCATAGCATCCCAATGCAAACGCATGCAGGATATGAATATAAGCGAGAACACATCGTAGCCCGACATGTTGAGATGGTTGTAGAACACCGACCAAAACCCCACATGCGCCCCACGTGTGAACGAGTCGTAATGATTGTAAATCAACAACCCGTTGAGCAGGGCAAACACTATGAGAGCTATTAAAGCTATCGGACGTTCCTCTTTTCTTATTCCAATCATTTTCATCAGTTTAAATTGACAATTCTGATTTATCAATTAGAAATATAAGTATTGCACTATCAGCGCCACATTCCACACCCAAAGATACACAGCCACTACTGCCATTATTGCCTTAAGAACAAGCGACCAACGGCGACGCAACCTGCTTCTCATCAAATAGGCTATGGCAATAGGCACCACATATATCCAATGGGCAGACATAATGTAAACCTCATTGATGCCGAAACCAAGGCCTATGTGAAGCACCATGTCGAGAGCAAAATATGACATACATAGCCAGAGGAACCGCGAACGTCTGCCACACCATACTCCGGCAACAAACAGCATAGCTATGATTGCCTCAATTATGTAGTTGAAGGCATGACGATAGTGCACAATCATGGGGCGGCTCTTCAGCACATCACCAAGCAGATAATCCTCGTGCAACTGTATTGACTCACCAAAGAGATTCTCCACGATTGACTCTGAGCGTGAGGTCGTGATGTCAGTCCAACCTATAAACTCGCCGTTGGCTATTGGCTTGCCATTCTTGCGGCGACGCACTGGTTTGGGTTTGGCCTTTGCCACAGAGTCGCGCTCAACAGAATCGCGGCGCAATGAATCCATCTGCGCTTCTGTGAACGAAGCTATGCGCAACGAGTCCTCATGAGCCTTGCGTGCCTTCTGCTCCTGTTGCTTTTTCTGCTTTATTGCCTTGGCCTTGGCACGTGCAGCCTTGGCTGCCACATCGCGTGGCCACACTATATGGTCATAGCTCAAGCGTGCGGCTCCCCATGTGAGTGCCGCAGGCAGAAGTATTGCAAGAAAGAGAAACTTAGGACGGAAGATGCGCCAGCCGTTCACAAAAAGTTCCGAAAGATAAATCTTCAGTCCGTTGTTGAGCGAGGTGCCGGCAGTAAGAAAGAAATACAACACCGACTGCCATATAGTCAATCGGCGACGCTTCTGTATCAGTTTGCCCGACACATATAGGGCGAGCAACAGCAACATCATGGAGATGATGAAATGGTCGGGCACCATTGCAGAGAGCATCACGAAGGCGAAACCGAAATAGAAGAAGGTGAGCAGCGTCGCATCAGTACGGCTCACTCCTACCACCTCGCGGAAGATGCGGTAGATGAAGAGCGAGGAATAGAACGCTGAGAAGGTCTGAATGGCCGACACTATGAACACGGCACAGTTGATGCCCGTGAGCCATATAAGTGCCTGATTGATGAGATAGGGCACATACATATAGAAAGCCAACAACGGATGACGATAGACATTGTAGCCTGCCGTCCAGTCGCTCACCACACTATAGGTGATAGGGTCGAAACCCGACACATGGAATGTACCAATAAAGAGATGCCAATAGTGGGCATTGAGTGGTGTGAACACATCGTAATACTTGCACACAACGAGGGCGTTGAGAGCTGTCAACACGAGGAGCATCACCAGGGCAAGGGTGCGTTCCTCTCGTTTCACACGAAAGAGCGAGGAGAATATGCGCACAAAGGAGTTGTCCTTAATATTCATTCTGTATTTCTTTACCTTATTATATATAACTGTTTTTCTATTTATCTCATTTTTTCAAGAAGAACCTCACCAACAGGAAGTTAACAGGCACACATACGCAGAACATCGGAATAGGTGCCCATTGCTTTGAGACACCGAGCCATATAGCAAGATTGAGCATTAGCATCTGCAACACATAGTTCACAGCATGGCTCAAGGCAAAACCTGCACCTCGCTTGGCAGAAGCCTCAACACGGAAGGTGTAGCGTGTGGAAGCCACGAAGTTGAAGGCAAAACTAATGGCATAGCCAATGGTCATGGATATTGTAGGCGCGAGCCAATGGATCAACACCCAATATATGGCGTATTGCAGCAACGTGGCGAGCACACCTACTATGCCGAAGCGTATGACCTCGCCTAACTGTTGGCGGCGGTTGGAAGAATTGTTGTTCATTATGATTTATTATCTGAATGGTCTATAGTGGGCCTCATCGGCAAACTCCAGCATTTCCTTGTCGCCACGGCTGTCGCCATAGGCTATTATCCAGAAATCGTCGCGTTGGTTGTTGAGTATTGGCAGTTGCTCCTTTATGCGTCTCACCTTTTCCTCACCATAGCAGTTGGGAGTGAGAAAGCAGCCTGTAAGCAGTCCTGCTGTATCAGTCTCTATCTTGGTGCCTATCACTTGGAAATCGGAGTGGCTGCCTTTAGCCAAGTTGTCGAAGAACGGTCGCACCCAATTGTCAATGCTTGCGCTCACCACACACGCTGTCTCGCCATAGTGAAACACCTCGCGCAACTTGTCGAGAGCCTTCAGTCGCAACAGACGCTGGTTGTGACACGCAAACCTACAGCACACATCATCAAAGTCGTCGAGCGTCATGCCCTTGAAGTACCAGGCAAAAAGACGTTCCTTGGCTCGATAGTTGGGGTAGAGCTTCAGCTTCATCAATATCAACAACGGACTGAACAACGCAAAACCTAAGAAGAAACGACGTCGGCCACAAGCATAACGGATGAAGGCGAGCAGAGTGTCGGCTGAGGTGAGAGTGCCGTCAAAATCGAATAGATATATCTTCTTTTTCATCTTACCCACCATATTTATATCACGTAAATCATCAGCAGGAACGTGAGCAGCCATGCCACAACAACCACCTGCGAGAAATGGTCGCGAAGGATAACCTTCGTTGGGTCGCCACTCTTCTGGTCGACCACTGCTATCTGAATGTAGCGCAAGAGTCCAAGGAGCACAAACACAAACGTGAGGTATAGATATGGTGTCTCGAATCGCTCCGCCACCTCCGGCGACACACAATACATGATATAGCATACGAGCGTAACGGATGCGGTGATGGTGATGGCCTGGTTGATGAATGTGAGATTATAGCGCACTGTATTCTTGCGCGGTGCCTCTCCCGTCTCGTTCATGCGCAGCACATCATCGCGACGCTTGGCAAACGACATGAATAGGGTGAGAAGGAAGGTCATTATCACTATCCAGTTGCTCAACGCCAACTCACATGCGAAACCTCCAGCAAGAATGCGCAGCACAAAACCGAAAGCCACTATGCACACATCAAGTATGGCATACTGCTTGAGTTTGGAACAGTAGGAGAGATTGAGCACATAATAGAAGATGACGACAGCCATAACCTGGCTCTTCACTTCGGGCGGCAATAGAAACATCACCGCCACGCCAAGCACGAATGTCATTATCATGAGCATGTATCCCATGCGCACGCTCAATGCCCCCGAAGCTATCGGACGATGGCATTTCACCGGATGCTGACGGTCGGCGTCTACATCCACTATGTCGTTGTAGCAATATATCGACGATGCCACAAGACTGAAAGCTACAAATGTTATGGCAGTAAGCCAAAGCGAATGGGTGTCGAAGAGCTCACCACCAAAGAACATGGGGATGAACACGAAGAAATTTTTTATCCACTGCTTGGGGCGAGTGAGCCGCAGAATATCCTTTATCATATTGTATTTACTTTTAGTGCTTAAGCAAGCAAATCTTTTTTTTCACTTAATTCCTGACTTTTATATTTTTGCCTTTGACGTAAGAAATCCTACCACGCGTTGCACCATCCACGCCAACGGCAATGTTATTGCCACTGTTATGAGGAACGTGGGCCAATAGCCAAGTCCATGCGGCTGCACGTATACAAGCACGAAATGGATATGGATGAGATAAGCCTCAAGACTCAACGCTCCTACAAAGCGGAAAGCCCGGTTCACCCACTCTGGCGTGCGGCGGAAGATGCGGTTCATCAAGAGCACAGAGCAAACTGTGAACGGTATGTAGAGCATACGCTCCACAAACAACGGGAAATGGCCATGGCGCACCTGCTCAAGATACAGACTTGTGCCGAAGGTCATAAGAAATGTTATCAGCAGCAGCCACACGGCATCGCCCTCAACCTTATAACCCGACTTGACCAAGGCTCCACAGTTGATGCCTATGAAGAATATTGGCACTCTGCTCCAAAATATCTCCAAGTGTCCCACCGCATGATGTATAGGCAGCACCCACTGCACCATGACACACCATACTACCATCAGCAACGGCAACCAACGATATATGGCATGACGCTCTATCAGCCTCATATACCAAGGAGCCAACAGATATAGCAGCATTATGGCAGGCACATACCAGAACGTAAGCTCGTCGTGGAGCCAGAAGTCCCAGTTGATAGTGATGTCGCCTATGAGGTCGACAATGCTTGTTGAGAACCTTCGTGCACCGAGATAGTCGGGCAGATAGAAGGCTGTGGAGCATAAGAGCCATGTGGGCAGAATGCGCAACAGACGTCGGCGATAGAAGTGGCTCACGCTTGGAGTCTTTGTCCAAGAGAACCACAACCCCACTCCACTAAGAAACAAGAATATGTCGACACCCACGTTGCCACAACGCCTAAGACCGTAGAAGGGGTCGCCACGGTCGAGTGCTACATGGAACAGGATGACGAAGAGCATTGCCGCTCCCATCTGTTCGGCACGATAGCGCGAGATGTTCTTAAGTTCAATGTCGGGTATCTTCATTGCGTAGCTTAAAGTTATGATAGAACCATGCCAGGGCTATGGATGCCACGATGTAGAGCAACAGTCCGGTGTAGACATCGCCATGGCGTGATATAGGGATGAATATCTTGCGTGTAATGGGGTGAAGCACAAATAGTGCGGCTGATATGGTGCCAACCCAAGCTATCCATTGGTTCAGTTTGCGTGGCATGAGCTTTGCCAATCCTACAGAAGCCGAGCACACGAAGAGCGGAGCCCAAAGCCACAGTTGGAAATTGAAACTGAAGAAGAACACGAGCACAATGCTCACTACCGTCTCTGTCACCCAAAAGGCATGGCTCATCTCTCTACCGCGGCGTGCATACAGCAATCCGGCACAGAAAGGCAGAATGCCACCCATGAAGTTATAGCGAATGCGGTTGAGTGTCTCGCCCTCTGGATCGCAGAAAGCCTGCATCGCCCAACAGCCTGCTATGAGCAGAATTGGAAAAATGATGCCCTTGCGCCACAGCAGCAGTCGATAGACAATGTAGAGTTGCATCATCAGTCCGAAGAACCAATACGGGCCTGGCCATATAATATGGTCGGGGTCGGGCATCATGTTGTTGAACATGAACAGCTGTCCGAGAATGTCCATCACTTGATATTTATGAGGACCAGGAGTTATGGCATCCACCATTGTGAATATTACGAAGCCTACTATCATCATCTTGAACAGTTTCTTGTAATGATGATAAACAAATGGCAGGAAGGCTGTCTGCTTGGCCGACGGCTTGCGGTCGCCACGGTTCTCGTATTTCATCACAAGTCCATAAGCCGAGAGGAATAGGAACACTGGCACTCCATAATGACCAAAGAACGATACAAGATGGATGGGCAGGTTCCAGTCGGGCGACATTATAGCCTGAATGAGCTGCGAACTCTTCGACATAGTGAACGTATACTCATTTTCCTTCACCGCAAGCCCAAGCCAGTGGCAATAGTTGTGCAGGAAGATGCCTATTATGGCGAGTCCGCGCAGGGCGGAACATTCTGTGCGTGATAACATTTTCTTAATTATTAATTATAGTTTATCGTAGTCGGCAGTATTCTTCAACACTCGCGGACGACTCTCGTTATATTCAGGCGACAGCAGATTGAGCGAGTCGCGGTAGTAAGGACAGTTGATGCCTGCAAGATACAGCAGCATGTGGGGCAAGGCATCGGTCATGAAGCGTCGGTTGCGTGCGTTCACCACCTCGCGGAATATCTCCGGACGGCGTCTTATATACTTGCGCGAGCACCATATCCACATAGGTATGTCAAACTCGGCATGTGCAAGACGCGCGTCTATCTTGGCCGAGTGCATACGGCAGAAGAAGTGCATGTCGCCCTCATAGCATTCCTCGCCATGGTCGGGCACATAGATGACAATGGCATCCTCGTTCTCAAACTTCTTCACTATCTCCGTCACTACAGAGTCGTTGTAGAGTAT
This sequence comes from uncultured Prevotella sp., assembly GCA_934230115.1. Lineage (GTDB taxonomy): Bacteria > Bacteroidota > Bacteroidia > Bacteroidales > Bacteroidaceae > Prevotella. Next base: position 10,357 of record CAKQEI010000059.1, read on the forward strand.
GGCGTTGTCGTAGTCGGCAAGTATCTGACGCTCACGGGCGTTGAGATTGGGTTTAAGCTCTTTATAGTCGTCGCCACTAAAGCGTTTGCGGTCCTTTGGCGAACGCTGGCGATACTGCACATGCTGTCCGAGCAGATGGAATATAATAAGGTTGTTGTCGCGGTTCTGGCTCTGCAACTCCTCATAGTCGCGCAGCAAGTCCTCGTCGAACTCATGCAACTTAGTGTTGCGCGAGTCGAACTGTGCCGCCGATAGCGTAGGATTGTTGAGGAAGAAGCCGCCACTGAAATCGTACACCGCCTCCTTAGCCTTAGGCAGGAACTGGTTGGTGATGAATGTCACATGATAGCCAGCCTTGCGGAACACCTCGGGAAACAGAGGATAGTCGCACCACTCACCCTTGTCGCCCACAGTATATAGCGAGAAGATATGCTTGAACACAAAGCTCGTGAGGTTCCACGGACTCACCACGTCAGTGTATTTCACAAGTCTTCCCTGCCGCTCCAGTTTCTTCTGTCGTGGTGTAGTAGGCATTGTATATCCATACTGAGCCGAGTGATGACGGTTGTAGCTCTCGCCAATGATAAGCACTATATTTGGCGAGCGATAGGAGCAGGAGTCAACCTTCACCTTGTCGGCAGTAGCCACAAGACGGTCTATCTGCTGTGCGGTGAGCGTATTGGCATACACACTGAACACGAGTCGGTAGAGAGGTTGATAGAGCACAGCGTGATCTTTCTCGGTAAGCGTGTGCTCCACTTCGCCAATAGTCTTGCCCGACATTAGCTTTACGGTAGCACCCTTGTTGTGTGCACTCGTCATGACTGACGCTATAAGCAAAACTAATATCACAAGAGCCGTGACCGGACGCACACGGCGAAGCATATATCTTGACCTTATGAGTATGGAGCGCACCAAATAGTACCACTTTCTTGGCACCGAATGCGGAAAGCGCAGACGCAAGACTGTGAGTATATGCACGAAAAGCAACATCAGCACCCATCCCACCTGACTCACCAATATGTCGGGCGACACACAAGAGCGCAAAAACTCACCCGCCTCACGCGAGTCGGTCTCACCCACAAGCAAGAGCATGGTAGGCGTAAGAGTAGACTGAAACTTCACGAAGCAATAGACATCAACCACAGCCGACGCATACAACACTACATAGAACAATCCTCTCACCCAGACTCTCACCTTGCGCGGCAACACCGTGAGAACAGCGGCAAGAACATATACATCGAGAAACAACTCGAGATAGAGGTTGTCGTAAAGCTTCGCCCCACGCGCATTAGGCAATGTAGCCCATGCTGTCAAGCATCCAAGCAGATACATGAACACGAAGAACGCCTTGTTGCGGCATAACGGCATAACAACAAACTCAAGCAGGCGCTTCATCATTTTTTGCATTTTCATCTATATATAGTGTATATTAAATAATTTCTGTATTCTATTAGCTTTTATACGTCTCACCCTAACAGATGCTCCATTTCCGACTGCTTTAGCATAGTGAGCACACGCTTGCCATCTGGAGTATAATTGAAATTAGAGCAAGCGAAAAGGTCGTTGACTATATTCTCCATCTCGGCATTTGTGAGCACCTGCCCGTAAGCCACAGCTGCCGATCGGGCAAGGCCGAGAGCTACAGAACGGTTGATTTCTTCTACTGCCGACGAGGTATTGTCATGGGCTGAAGCCACAAGGTCCTGCACAAGCAATACGTAGTTGACACCTTCGATGCCTGCCGGAACTGAGTTAATGGAGTAATTGCCTGAGCCAAGGTCGATCAACTCAAAGCCAACAGCCTCCAGTTCGGGCATGATACTCTGCAGAATCACAGCGTCTGCGGCGGAAAAATGCACCGTCTCAGGGAATAGCATCTTCTGGCTTACCGACTTTCGCTCGCCTATCTGTGCGAGATAACGCTCGTAGAGGATGCGCGTGTGGGCACGGTGTTGGTCGATAATCATCAGCCCCGACTTCACTGCGGTCATGATATACTGCCCCTTGTACTGATAATGCACGGGCGATTTCTCCTCAATAGGCGATTTCAGCGAAGCTTCAGAATCAGTAAGCGAAGACGAGGGCTGAGCGTTGAGCGACGAGGCTTCACTTGCAGAAACGTTGTCCACTATCGGTTCGTCAGCGTTAAGATCGGCTATATCAGGCATGGCAGCAATGCTGCGCGACGGCATTATGCCATAGTCATGGGCTGGCATACTGCTGGCTTTTGAACTAAGCACAGTGTCTCCCGAGTCGAAAAGCGATGGTTGTGTGGCTTGTTTAGAACCAGACGCAAGTCCATCGTACAACTGCTCCCACTCCTGCGGAACACTGTCTGCACGACGAGGCGAAGGCTCATTGAACGGATTGTAGGAAGGATTGTATTGCAATCGCGGAGCATTCACCTCGCCTCCCTCGCCAAGCGCGGGAATATCGGGTTGTCCCTCGGTGTCGAACTCAATGGCTGTGACATCGTTGAACATTCCCACGGCATCCTTCACTGCCGCAGCAAGTATCTGCCATATCGTTGGCTCGTTCTCAAACTTAATCTCAGTCTTTGTAGGATGTATGTTTACGTCGATATCCTCAGGCTTCACAGTGAAGTAAATAAAGTAAGGTATCTGCTCGCCCTCTGGCACGAGTCGCTCATAAGCCGACATCACCGCCTTGTGGAAGTAAGGATGCTTCATATAGCGGCCATTGACAAAGAAGTATTGGCGTGCGCCCTTCTTGCGTGCCGCCTCCGGCTTGCCTACAAAGCCATGAATCTTGCACATTGTGGTGTCGATGTCCAATGGCAGAAGATGTTGGTTGATTTTCTTGCCAAACACATCCACTATGCGCTGTCTGAGTCCAGACGCTTTCAGATTGTATAGTTCGTTCTGATTGTTGTGGAGAGTGAACGCCACGCCGGGATTTACGAGCACTATGCGCTCGAAGGCAGTGATAATATTGTTTAGTTCGGTGGCGTTTGACTTGAGGAACTTACGCCTGACGGGCACATTAAAGAATAAGTTCTCGATAAGGAAGTTTGAGCCCACGGGACATGAGCACGGTTCTTGCGAACCGAAACGCGAGCCTGAGATAGTGAGCTGAGTGCCCACATCATCACCTTCAAGACGTGTCTTTAGCTGCACCTGCGCAACAGCGGCAATAGAGGCAAGAGCCTCACCGCGGAATCCCATAGTGTGAAGATTGAAGAGATCGTCGGCTTGACGTATCTTCGAAGTAGCGTGTCGCTCAAAAGACAGACGCGCATCAGTCTCCGACATGCCCTTGCCATTGTCGACAACCTGTATGCTTGTGCGACCAGAGTCCACACACACTACATTTATAGTGTTGGCACCAGCGTCTATGGAATTCTCCACAAGTTCCTTTATAACGCTTGCCGGACGTTGTATCACCTCGCCGGCGGCTATCTGATTTGCCACCGAGTCGGGTAGAAGTTGTATTATATCACTCATAGCAATTGCAAATTTAGGGATTATTATCCATAATGGCAAGTGTATGGCTGCAAATTATTCGGCAGAAATAAAATACTTTGGACATTAGGCTGCTTATTCACTCCCACACACTTAACTCAAGGCAAACAGAAGCAACACTGCCAACAGCAGCACTGCCAACAACATACAACCAGGAAAAAGCAACATGCCACGTATGCCTCCATTGCGCGACACACCATAGCGGTTGCGCTTGGAGCCATCACTGTTAGCCTCTTCCATTGCCTCACGATACGACTGCTCCGCTATCTCCTCAGGCGAGACACCACGGCGCAGACTCTCCAATATATCACGTTGCTCATTGCCAAACCTACGGGTGTAATGAAAACCACGCGGACGGCGATTGCCAAAATACTTCATAACTAAAGCTTGTTTCTTATATAACGGATGAAATTAATTCTTATTTCTTTTTTTCCCTTATTCCACAACAAACTTCTTGCCATTATTAACATATTTACGGCTTAGAAACTGAGTGGCACTCATTATTTCGCTATCAACAGAAAAATTATCTAAAAAGCCCTGTTTTTGTTAATAGTTGTATAATATACGACAATTTTATACTTAACTTCATAAAATATGTAAATATTGTAGTATTTTCCACGAAAACATTTGGTAGTTTAAATATTATCCACTACCTTTGCACTCGCTTTAGAAAACTAAGCAATTCTATAAAAGAACAATAGTTAAAGCAATCGGGCGTTTAGCTCAGCTGGTTTAGAGCATCTGCCTTACAAGCAGAGGGTCGGCGGTTCGAATCCGTCAACGCCCACATCGAAAGGACAAATCTTATGATTTGTCCTTTTTTCGTTTACACCCCACTCAAAAAAAAGATGTTTTGAAGGACAAACAATAACAATTCGAAATGGGTTATGAATAATGAGAAGCACGATTTCTTCCTCCATTCCAACGAGGTGAATCATATCAACAAGGAGGATTACGCCAAGATAGAACTATTGGTGAATGCGGCAAAAGCTTTTGCCCGCAGCACCTACCAGTGTGTCTATATCATCGACTATTTTCATCAGGACTTCATCTATGCGTCAGACAACCTCGCTTATCTCTGCGGATTGGAACCCGAGCAATTAATAGAGGCTGGCTATCAGATGTATATCGACCATGTGCCGGATGCTGACCTGCAGATGCTGCTCGAAGTGAACAAGAAAGGATTCGACCTTTTCAACGAACTGCCCGTAGACGACCGACTTGACTATACCATCTCGTATGACTTTCATCTTACCAATGGCAATAATAGCCGATTGATTCATCATCACCTCACCCCTATCCTCCTTTCTGATGATGGAAGAATCTGGCTTGCCCTCTGCACCGTATCGTTGGCGGCAACCGATGAGCCGGGACATATCATAATGCAGAAGAATGGTGAGCGCGGCTATTTTGAATATTCCACCTCGCGCCACAAGTGGGAAAAGAAAGAAGGCATAACCTTGAGCGAGACTGAGAGAGAT
>CAKQEI010000060.1 GCA_934230115.1 uncultured Prevotella sp.
AGCTTTGGCGGATATCGGAAAGGGGTTGCGTATAAACTTCTCTAAACATGTCGCTTAATATTGATTAGTTACTTATCATAAGGCTGACGGTTTTGATTTGTCTCTTTTCTCTGTTCCTTTGTCTATCAGACTCAGTATCTCCTCAAGTTCCTCGTCAGAGATGTTCTCCTCTTTCACAAAGAACGAGATGAGCGAGTGCAGACTGCCACCAAAGAACGATTTCTTCACTTCCTTCATTGCTTGACGTGTGTATTCGGCCCTTGTTATGAGAGGGGAGAACACGTAGGTCTTGCCTCCGCCGTCGCGCTTGTAGGAGCTGACGTACTGCTTGTGGGTGAGTATTTTCATGAACGTGGCGATAGTGGAGTAAGCGGGATGCGGCTCGGGATAAGCGTCGATTATCTCGTGCGTGGTCATTCCACGACCGTTGTCCCACAGAATGTTCATTATCTGCATCTCGGCACGTGTCAATGTATTGAATTCTTTCATTATTTCTTTCGTTTTATTGTTCTACTAATGGATTATCTAATGTTTTAGATTTTCTATTGGCAAAGATACGGCAAATGTCTGTTCGTTGTTCGCCAACATGACCCAAAGCTATTTAGGAGACAATGTTTTTAACGTATATTGTTAGATATAAGATTGGAATTATTAGATATTAACCGACAATTCCAACAAAACGAAAGCCATAAACGCCTAAAAAAAGCCAACCAATAGAATTAACTTCAATTGGTTGGCGTTAAATATATAAGGCCTGATTTTTCTATCTTTTAGTACTGCGCGTTCTGCGGGCGAATAGAGCCTGCCTTGTCGCCCGCGGCGCTGAGCAGAGGGTGGAGCGAGGCGTTGATGCCGCCACGCAGACTGCGCAAGCCGTTGTTGAATCCAAGTTGGATTTCTTGTCCACCACGCTGCCCTTAATCTGTTGCGCAAGGGCAGCAGGTGTGGAGCCAAGCATCAGCAGCGCTGTGGCTGCAATGGTTATTGTCGGTCATTCGTTGAGCAGAAGTTTCTCCAGCTTTGTGCCATTGACAAGTCGGATGAGGTCGACACGCTCCCCCACTCCACGTATATGTCCACTCTCGCTATACTGCCACAGGTTGGCCCTGCCATCCTCGGCGATAGTGGGGCTTTTGCCGTTGTAGTTGGCTATAAACAGATAATGGTTGTTGAAGCGCGGAGCGAGCATTGTGTTGTAATAATGCTCGTTGCTGTAGATTACGGGCAACTTGCCGTAATGCTCCTTCACGAGCGCAACGAACACAGCCACGCTGTCCTGTATCTGCTCACGGGTCCAACGCGAGCCAATACCGCCCTCCTCCACATCGAGCACGGGTGTGAGGTCTTGGTCGGCTACAGTGGCATGGTTCTTGAAATTGAGAAACTGCATCACAGCCGACGACTTGGACGTGAAGAAATGGTAGGAGCCTACCAAGAGTCCGGCTGCCATCGCCCCGCGCAGATTCTCGTAGTAGCGCTTGTCTGCTATCCTGTCGCCCTGGGTGGCTTTGATATAGACAAACTTGGCATTGGTGTCTGATGCCACTTTGTCCCACAATATGTGGCCATTGTGCTTCGACACGTCTATGCCGTCGTAGCCGTAGTCGTCGTAGGGGTCGGAGCTGAAACGGTCGAAGAAATGCTCCACTCTGCTCACTATTGAATACTTTGATTTAAGCGGATTTCTTCGTCTATAGAAAAACACTACAACAACAAGCACGAGAAATGCTATAACCAAAAGGTATTGCGAATTACTTTTCTTCTTCATTTTCTGTATTATAACTAAAAAACATATCGATTTTTTCTACAGCAATGGCGACAACATACGAAACATCGACTCCATGAGCCGGTGGAGATAGGGACGGTGGCACAGTTCCTCCACTTCGTTGAAGTCTACGCTTTTCGCCTCGTCGTCAAGATATAGCTGTTTCATGCGCAAGGTTGTAGGACGATCATAGATAAATACATTAGCCTCGAAATTGTTCTCGAAACTGCGGAAATCGATGTTGGTGGAGCCGCATGTGCACAGTTCGTCGTCGCAGGCAAGCATTTTGCTATGGTTGAATCCAGGCTCGTAAAGCCTTATCTTCACTCCTGCCTCAAGCGTCTCTACCACATACGACATGCTCGCCCACTCCAACAGATGCGAGTCGGCATGGCGCGGCACCATTAGCCGCACGTCGACTCCTGCCAAGGCTGCTGTGCGCATGGCAAAGAGCACTGGCTCGGTGGGCAAGAAATAGGGAGTCTGCATATAGACATATCGCTTTGCCTCAAGCAATATGCGCACGTAGCCCTGCATGATGTCGGGCCAAGGGGCAATGGGGCTGCTTGTGACCAATTGGGCCAAGCAGTCGTTGCTTATCCGCCAAGGCATGGGCGGATAGAAGCAGCGATTGGTAATGAGAGTGCGGTCGACGAAGAACCAGTCGACAAGAAAGGCACGCTGCATGGCGTAGACTATGCTTCCGCGCAGGCGCATGTGGGTGTCGCGCCAAGGCAACGCACCGCCTCTGATGCCCTTTACATAGCGCAGGGCTATGTTCATGCCTCCTGCAAACCCCTCTATGCCATCTACGATGCAGAGTTTGCGGTGGTTGCGATAGTTCACCTTGCTTGTGAAGGCAGGAAATTTGACGGGCATGAAGGCACACACGTCGATGCCTGCATTGCGCATACGCTCGAAGAAGCGTCGCGGCACTCGCCAACAGCCCACATCGTCGTAGATGACGCGCACCTCCACGCCCTCGCGCGCTTTCTGTATCAAGGCGTCGGAGAGAAGACGCCCAAGGGGGTCGTCGGCAAAGATATAAACGTCGAGATGGATGTGGTGGCGCGCCTTGCTTATGGATTGCAGCAAGGCAGGAAAAAACTGGTAGCCATCGGTGTACAACTCCACCTCATTGTCCTTGAACGGCAAGGCAAGGCTTTGGTTGGCAAACAGCTGCACAAGCGTGCGGTAGCGGTCGGGCACCCGAAGCTCACGCTGCTCGGCAAACTCAAGCATCTGGCGCTTGGCGAGTTGGTCGAGCGAGCGTTGGGATATGAGGCGCATCTTGCGTGTGTTCTGACCAAAGAATATATATAGCACTATTCCGAATACGGGCATGAAGAGCAACACCATCACCCAGGCCATTGTCTTTGCCGGCTGACGATTGTCCATTAGCACTGCCAGTATTATACCGACAATAACTATGGCGTAAATCAATACGAATATCCAATGCACGTAAATCATATATATATACTTTTTTTACTTGAATCCCACGAGCTTATGAGTTTGCAGCGAAAGTCGCCATTCCGGATGTTCAAGTATATAGTCTAAGCAACGCTTCACGATACTTGCATTGCGCTCGGGGTCCTGCACGTCGCACGGCTGCAAATATTTGAAGTCGGCTCTTATGCCATGATCGTCGGGGGTGGTTGTGTATTCCTCGAAGATGCACTTCAATTCGTTGCATTCGGTTATCACGGTCTTGCCTTTGGGCGAGCATGTCACCCAATCGATGCCCTGGGCTATAGGATGGGTGCCGTTGGTCTCCATTGCCAGTTCGTAACCATGGTCGTGCATTAGGCTGATGAAGTGGCTATCCACTTGCAGCGACGGTTCGCCACCAGTGAGCACAACGAAGCGCGAGGGATAATGGCTTATGCGGTGAAGTATCTGCTCGTCGCTAAGCTCCTCGTAGGAGGCGAAATTGGTGTCGCAGAACGGACATTTAAGGTTGCATCCCGAAAAACGTATGAAGATAGCGGCGCGTCCGGTGTTGCGTCCCTCGCCCTGAAGAGAATAGAATATGTCGTTGACGCGTTTCATCCTTAGTCCTCCTCGTAAATAGCTTTGTTGCCCTCACTCTCCTGCACCATGCAGCGATAGCACTGGGGTATTTGTTCCGTAACCCAGCGGGCTATATTCTCTGCCGTAGGGTTGAAGGGCAGCACCTCGTTGAGATTGGCATGGTCGAGACGGTCGTTCACGAGTTTCTTGACGTGGGTGAAGTCGACCACCATTCCGTCCTTGTTCAGCTCCTTCGACTTGCAATAGACGGTGATAATCCAGTTGTGACCATGAAGGTTATGGCACTTGCTCTCGTAGGAGAGCGTCAGTCGGTGGCAAGCCGAGATTTCAAGGGTCTTTTCAATGTAATACATAATCAATCGTTGTTTTAAAATTATTTATAATGCCGCAGGATTACTCCGACCTGCGAATGTTTTGTTTTTTACCTCTATGTTTCTATTAATCAGTCGCGCTGTTCACGCAATGATATTATTGCCAAGCAATCGCGCAAGCTTAGAGCGCAGCTCATGCGTGCGCTTGTATTCCTCCATAAGCTGCATCAGCAACTCGTTGTTGCCCACGGCCTGTGATATTTGTGCCTGTATGTCCTTGAGATGCTGCTCCAGATAGTCCATACGGAAGTCGTTGAGCAAATGCTCTGTCTGTTGGCGCAAGTTGTCGATGCGGTTTTCCTCCTCGGCCCGCAGCTCTTCAGCGTTCTTAGGCTCGTTGTCGGATGCTGCCTTTTGCTCGTCGAGCATACGATACTGGTCAACGCAAAGGTCGGTGGCAATGCGCGAGATGTCGATGTTCTCATGATGGATGAAGAATTGTTCGGTGTTGAAATTCTCGTCGTTGCTGTGAGCCACAGCCTCAGCCAGAATTTTGGCGAACAAAGGGTTGGCAAAACCCAGTCCGTCCACGCCAAGATTATAGTCGATATACTGCGCAATGTTAAGGCTCATTGTCGAGCCGTCGTCGGCTTCCACATTATTATATATAATAGTGTCGCCATGCCTTATTATCAATTCCACAAGCATCTTTTCAACCTTCGACGCCTGTTGCAGGGGTGTGGTTTGCTGCACAATGGGGCGGGTGGGCTGCACACGCTGCTGCTGTTGGGCGGCACGAGTCTCCTCGGATGTCTTTTCCTCACGGTTGTTGCGTATGAATCCGTTGAGTGTGTTGATAAGCGTGGCCTCGTTGAGTCCCATTCTCACCGAACAATCGTGGATGTAGGTGTCGCGCAGGATGGGGTTGATGACAAACGATATGCTGCGCAGGATGGAGTTTATCGCCTCGGAACGTTTCAGCGGGTCGCGCTCGTTCTTAAGCAGAAGGTCGGTTTTAAACTGTATGAAGTCGGTCTGATTGTCCTCTATGTATTTGCGGAAATCAGAAGCCGGATGCTTTTTGGAGAACGAGTCGGGATCGTCGCCGTCGGGCAGTAGCAGCACTTTAAGGTTCATACCTTCGGAGAGCAGCATGTCGGTACCGCGCATTGCGGCATGTATGCCGGCTGCATCACCATCGTAGAGCAGCGTGATGTTGGACGTGAATCGGTGGAGTATGTGAATTTGGTGAATAGAGAGGGCAGTGCCTGAGTTGGCCACCACATTCTCTATGCCACACTGGTGCATGGAAATCACGTCGGTATATCCCTCAACCATATACACGCGGTCTTCCTTGGCTATGGCTTTCTTGGCCTGATAGAGTCCGTATAGCTCGCGGTCCTTGTGATAAATCTCCGAGTCGGGCGAGTTGACGTATTTCTGCACCACTCCCTTTGTGCGCGAGTCGAGCAGACGTCCGCCAAAGCCCACCACCTTTCCGCTGATGCCTATCCAGGGGAAGATGACGCGTCCGGCATAGCGGTCGATAAGCTCGCCACGGTCGTTCTTATAGCAGATGCCTGTCTTGAGTATGAATTCCTCCTTGTAGCCCTTGCGCAGGGCGGTGGCGGCAAGCGCACGGCGGTCCTGAAGGTCGTAGCCAAGCTGGAACTTCTTTATTATGTCGTCGCGGAAGCCACGGCTTCGGAAATACTGCATTCCTATAGCCACGCCATCGGGGTCGTTGTGCAGGATGTTTTGGAAATAGCCTGCTGCCCATTCGTTGACAATGAACATGCTCTCGCGCTCGCTCTGCTCACGCTTTTCGTTGTCGGTGAGCTCACGCTCCTGTATCTCTATATGATATTTCTTGGCAAGCCAGCGCAATGCCTCAGGATAGGTCATCTGCTCATGCTCCATGATGAAGCCTACGGGATTGCCTCCCTTGCCACATCCAAAGCAATGACACATGCCACGAGCCGGCGACACATAGAACGAAGGCGTCTTCTCGTCGTGAAACGGGCACAGACCCTTATAGTTTGCACCACTGCGTCGCAGCGTCACAAACTCCGACACTACCTCCACTATATTGGCAGCGTCTTTTATCCTTTCTATTGTTGCGTGGTCGATCATTATCTATTGTTGCATTGATACAATATGCAAAGTTAAGCAAACTAACTGAATGCACAAAACGTTTTAGTGTGGATTTTTTCCACACTTGTTCCACGCTTTTCTACATTTCCACACTTTTCCTCATTCATACCATTTTTACAAACTCCATTGATTATCAATAACTTATAATTTCAAACATTGTTTTGGCACGCCCATTGCATTTAAATAGTCGAACGGCGCAACGAACTAACAACTCCAAGCAAAGTTCAAAAAAATAAAAACATTAATATTAACAATTTAAAAATTCAACGCATATGAAGAAGTTATTTTTTGCAGCAATCGCATCTATCGTTATGGTTTCAGTAAGCAACGTGTTCGCCAACAACTCTAAGGCAAACCTCGGTGCAGCAATCCCCGACGACACTACAACAGTCGACTCAATATCTCCTGCTGAACTGCCTACAGAAACTCCAGCTGAAACTCCAGTTGACACAACAGTAAACGATTCTTCGGAGTCGAACGAGACAGCAATGCTGATGTTCTCAGACACTACAAATGTGGATTCAACAAAGACAGACACCACAACCCAGGCTATTAAACACGACGTGGCATAGGAATTTAATCAATAGGTATTAAGTCAATAAGTATAAATATAATAAAGAAAGAAGAACTGAATAAACCATTTTCCTGACATAATTGCTAATACCAATAGCCAAATCAGCCTGCATCCTCTTGCGCGAACAAGAAGGTGCAGGCTTTTTCGGATTTGCTGAAGAACCTAAAATATTAATCGACAATCTGCGTTATTTATATATAAGGAAAGAATCACAACAACAGAAACAAAGAGAATTTATATGTTCAGCACCAGAATAAAAATACTTATCGGCTACGGTCTGCTCGCATTTGTCCTGCTGTCGGCCACATGGATGGTCTACGACAACACACGGTCGCTGACAGCCATCAACAGCGCATCTGAAAAGCTCATGGCTCGACGCGACATTGTCGACTCACTCGTCTATTCGATGCTCGAGACGGGAAACGCCGAACGCTCAATACTTCTTGGCGACACCTACGAATGGCAAAGGTTCGACTGCGCCCTTAGAAACTCTGCCGACAAAGCCCGCAGATTGCGACCCCTGCTCGCCGACTCGCTAAAGCAACAGCGACTCGACTCGCTTATAGACTTGCTCCACGACAAACGCCAGAACACACTGCGCGTAATGGCGGTATTGGGCAAGGACAACCGCGACATTTTCTACAACAACAAGATGAGGGCTTTGCAGAGCGGACGCGACTCGGTGGTTATACACCCGCAAACCGAGGAAAAAGGCGAGCAACACGAGACTGTGTATGAAATAGTGAAAAGCCGTCGCGGATTCTTCAGACGACTGGGCGATGCCTTCCGCCGACAACACTCCGACACGGTAGGGGTGACTCACATCTCTAAACAAACCGACACCATAAACCATCATCTGAACATCACCGACTCCGTGGCTAACGCACTGGCTGAAATACGCAGCAACGAGCAAATAGCCACTGGCAAACACAAGGAAATAATTGCCAACCGCAACAACCAACTGCAATTTGTGAGCATTCAGCTGGCTTGGCGCACAGAGCAATTGCTCGAGGACATTCAGAGCGACGAGCACAGAGCCTTGCAAAACGCTCTGAACAAGGCTATTGGCGAGCGTAGAACTATGATTGTAAAGATTGCCATTCTCGGACTTCTCGCCATTCTCTCGGCTGCCATTCTCGTTGTCTACATCCTGCGCGACATACGACGCGAACGACGCGACCGAAACCGTATTCTCGAGGCAAAGGCCGAAACCGAACGCATCATGCAACAACGCGAACGACTGCTGCTCACCATCACTCACGACATTAAGGCTCCTGCCGCATCAATAGCCGGATTCATCGACCTGCTCAACGAATATGTCGACCATCCTAAGGCTATGGGTTATCTGCAAAGCATCAATGGGTCGGCCAAACATCTGTTGCAACTCGTGTCTGCCCTGCTCGACTATCATCAGCTGGAGAGTGGAAAGGCTGAGCTGCACGAGGCGAGCTTTGCTCCGACTTCGCTTGTGAGAGAGTGTACCGACGGTATGATGCCACAAGCTTTAGCCAAAAAGCTAAGCCTTAAGACAGAAATCATGCTGAAAGAAAACATGATGTGCCGATCGGACGCATTTCGCATAAAACAGGTTGTAAACAATCTTGTGGGCAATGCCATCAAATATACCGACAAGGGAGAAGTGACTGTTGCCGTGGCTATTAGCAACGGGAAAATGACGATAAGCGTGACAGACACTGGTTGCGGTATGACACCCGAGGAACAGCAGCGCGTGTTCAACGCCTTCACACGTCTGCCCGACGCACAGGGCAAGGAGGGCGTGGGACTCGGACTCTCAATTACGCGCGAGATTGTGCAACGACTTGGTGGAAGCATTAATTTGGCTTCGCGCAAAGGCAGCGGGTCGAAGTTCACGGTTATCATACCTGTGGAAATTGTGGAAAACATCGAGGGAGAAAACATAACCACAATAAAAGGCAATGAAAACAGCGCTGCCCCAATAACACATGCCTGCGCTTCTGACCACAGCGAAGACACCATGGGACAATATGACATGCAGGTGCTGATTGTCGACGACGACAGTCTGCAACAGCAGTTGCTCCTTGAGATGTTTGCACGCATAGAGGGCATCAGCCTCAATATCACCGCTACCACACACGCTCAAGAGGCTATAACTCTCGCCCAAGAAAACGCTCCACACATTGTGTTCACCGACATCGAAATGCCCGAGATGAACGGAAGAGAAATAATGAAGCGCATACGCAAAAACAATGATAAAATAAAGTTTGTTGCTATCACCGCCCACGAGCCGAGCATCATGCCTCAGCTGCGTAGCGAGGGTTTCGACGCTTGCCTGTTCAAGCCTTTCTCTGTACAGATTCTTGCTGCTACCATCTGCCAACTCACAGGCAGAATGGTGAGAGTGAGAGAGGAAAAGAAGAAGGACGAAAACAACGACATACGCTCTGCCCTGCTCCCGTTCACCGACGGCGATGAGGAAGCTGAAAACCAAATCATTGCCGACATTAGGAAGTCGATTGACGAGTATCTCGAAATGCTGCTCGACACTACGAACACCGAACTCATTGCAAAAGCAGCCCACAAGGCTATGCCGTTGCTCGAAATGCTGCAACCAGGCAAAAACGAATGGCTGGCAAGACTCACGCCCGAACATATAGGCGAAACCGACGAGAGGGAACGCGAGACTTTGGCTAAACAATTGGTAGAAAAGCTAAAACTAATAAAAACATCTGCCGTTTAGTGCAATAATCAGTAACTTTACAGTAACTTTGCACTATCTTTTCACCAACAAAAGACATTAAGGATACATTTTTTTACTGAATATGCCACATATATTAATTGTAGAGGATGACATAGCTTTCGGAACCATGCTGCAAACTTGGTTGCGAAAAAAAGGATTCGAGGTTGACAAAGCAACGTCGGTGGGAGCGGCTGTCAAGCTGCTCTCGTCGGACAAATGCGTAGACCTTGTGCTCTCCGACCTGCGCTTGCCCGACCACGACGGCTTGCGGCTGCTCGCATGGATGCGCAAGAGCAATATCAATGCGCCTTTTATTGTTATGACCAACTATGCTGAGGTGCAGAATGCCGTGCTTGCCATGAAGTCGGGAGCTGCCGACTATATTGCCAAGCCTGTGCAGCCAGACATTCTGCTTCAGAAAATCAATGACGCTATAAAAGGAAATGACGCTATAAAAGGAAACACTGCGAACAACACTATAAAAGAAAACGCTGCAACAGCAGCAAAAGAGAACAAAAAGCCTTCTTCCAATAATTCTTCAACAAGTGCTTCCTCCACAAAATCCTCTTCTTCAAGCACTCCCCGCTACATCGAAGGCAAGAGCGAGGCTTCCATGCAGCTCTACAGTTATGTGGAGCTTGTTGCCCCTACGCCTATGTCGGTGCTCATTCTTGGAGCTTCGGGCACGGGCAAGGAATATGTGGCCCACCGCATTCATGAACTCAGCCAGCGCCACGACCGCCCATTCTTTGCTCTCGACTGTGGAGCCATTCCGCGCGACGTTGCCGCGTCTGAGTTTTTCGGCCATAAGAAGGGAGCATTCACCGGAGCCGACGCCGACAAGCGCGGAGCCTTTGAGGTGGCCAACGGCGGCACGCTGTTTCTCGACGAGGTGGGCAACCTGAGCTACGACGTTCAGGTGCAGCTGTTGCGTGCCTTGCAGGAGCGACGCATACGTCCTGTCGGCGGCACGGAGGAGATTTCCATCGACATACGCTTGGTGTGCGCCACCAACGAGAATCTTGCCGAGGCTGTGAGCGAGGGACGTTTCCGCGAGGACCTCTACCACCGCATCAACGAGTTCACCATCTACATGCCCAAACTCTCGGAGCGCGGCACCGACCTTTTCCTCTTTGCCGACCTGTTCATGCGCCACGCCAACGAGGAGCTTGACCGCTCGGTGGAGGGCTTCGACTCGGCTGCTGCCGAAATGCTTGCCTCGCACTCTTGGCCAGGCAACCTGCGCGAACTCAACAATGTGGTGAAGCGTGCCGTACTGCTGACCCGCGGCAAACTCATCACCACCACCGAACTGTCTATGGCTATGGGACCTACAAAACCTATCCCCGTGGCCACTCTGCACGACGAAGACACCGAACGCTCGCGCATCATCGCCGCACTGCAACAAACCAACGGCAACAAGGCTAAGGCGGCACGACTGCTCGGGGTTGACAGAAAGACGATTTACAATAAAATAGAAAAGTTGGGAATTGAGGAAGGTTTATAATTGATATTTGCCGTTATCCCACGCTTTTTTACTAATTTTGCAAATCAAAAGAAACATAATACACATTAAAATATGGAATTAGCATCTAAGTACGACCCACAAGCAGTGGAGTCGAAATGGTATCAGTACTGGCTTGACAACAAGCTTTTCAGCAGCAAGCCCGACGGACGTAAGCCCTACACTATCGTAATACCGCCACCTAACGTGACTGGTGTGCTTCACATGGGCCACATGCTCAACAACACTATCCAGGACATCCTCGTGCGCCGAGCACGTATGGAGGGAAAGAACGCTTGCTGGGTGCCGGGCACCGACCACGCTTCTATCGCTACCGAGGCTAAGGTGGTGAACCGCCTCGCCGAGCAGGGCATCAAGAAGCGCGACCTTACTCGCGAGCAGTTCCTCGACCACGCTTGGGACTGGACCAACGAGCACGGCGGCATTATCCTCAAGCAGCTCCGCCGATTGGGAGCGAGCTGCGACTGGGACCGCACAGCGTTCACTATGGACGAGAAGCGCTCGGAGAGCGTGCTCAAGGTGTTTGTCGACCTCTACAAGAAGGGACTCATCTACCGCGGACTGCGCATGGTGAACTGGGACCCGAAGGCTCAGACTGTGCTTTCTACCGAGGAGGTGATCTACCGCGACGAGAAGAGCCATCTCTTCAACTTGCGATACTATGTGGCCGATGCCGACACCAATCCTGTTGTGCCTACTGGCTGCGAGGGCGAGGTGCTTCATCAGGACGCCGACGGACACTACTACGCTGTCGTTGCCACCACACGTCCCGAGACCATCATGGGCGACACCGCCATGTGTGTTAACCCGAAGGACCCGAAAAACCAGTGGTTGCGCGGACATAAGGTTATCGTTCCGCTCGTAAACCGTGTAATCCCCGTTATCGAGGACCGCTACGTTGACATCGAGTTTGGTACAGGCTGCTTGAAGGTTACTCCTGCCCACGACGTCAACGACTACGCTCTCGGCAAGACACACAACCTTGAGACTATCGACATCTTCAACCCCGACGGCACTATCTCTGAGGCTGCTGGCATGTATGTAGGTATGGACCGCATGGACGTGCGCAAGCAGATTGTAGAGGACCTGAAGGCTGCCGGACTGATGGAGAAGATTGAGGACTACGACAATAAGGTAGGCTATTCTGAGCGCAACCAGGACACTGCCGTTGAGCCACGACTCTGCAAGCAGTGGTTCCTCTCGATGAAGCACTTTGCCGACATCGCTCTGCCTCCAGTACTCGAGGGCAAGATTAAGTTCCACCCCACAAAATACGTCACAACCTACCGCAACTGGTTGGAGAACATCCAGGACTGGTGTATCTCGCGTCAGCTCTGGTGGGGACACCGCATCCCGGCTTACTTCCTCCCCACAGCCGAGGGCGAAGAGGAGAAGTATGTAGTGGCTCTCACCAAGGAAGAGGCTCTTGAGGAGGCTCGCAAGATTGAGGGCTACGAGAATATCACAGCCGACCAGCTCGTTCACGATGAGGACGCTCTCGACACATGGTTCTCGTCATGGCTCTGGCCTATCTCTCTGTTCGACGGAATTAACAACCCGGGCAACGAGGAGATTAAGTACTATTATCCGACAAGCGACCTCGTGACTGGTCCGGACATCATCTTCTTCTGGGTGGCACGTATGATTATGGCTGGCGAGGAGTATATGAAGGACGTGCCTTTCCGCAACGTTTACTTCACTGGTATCGTGCGCGACAAGCTTGGCCGCAAGATGTCGAAGTCGCTCGGCAACTCGCCCGACCCAATCGGCCTTATCGAGAAGTACGGTGCCGACGGTGTGCGCATGGGAATGATGCTTTCAGCTCCTGCCGGCAACGACATTCTCTTCGACGAGAGTCTTTGCGAGCAGGGACGCAACTTCAACAACAAGATTTGGAATGCCTTCCGCCTTGTCAAGGGTTGGCAGGTGGCTGAGGGCGAGCAGCCTGAGGCCAACGCCATTGCAGCTAAGTGGTTTGAGGCTAAGCTGAAGCAGACCAACGCCGAGGTGAACGACCTCTTCTCTAAGTATCGTATATCCGAGGCTCTGATGGCTGTCTACAAGCTCTTCTGGGACGAGTTCTCAAGCTGGTATCTTGAGATGGTTAAGCCGGCTTATGGCTCACCTATCGACGCTACATCTTTCAACCAGACTCTCGCTTTCTTCGAGACGCTGCTGAAGATGCTGCATCCGTTCATGCCGTTCATCACCGAGGAACTCTGGCAGCACATCTACGACCGCAACGACGGCGAGTCGATCATGCGTGCCGAACTGAAGCTCGACGCTCCTACCGAGGAGGACAACAATATCGCCAACGCTATCGAAAGCGTTAAGCAGATTGTTGGTGGCGTGCGTACAGTACGCAACCAGAAGAACATCCCTAACAAGGATGCTCTCGTGTTGCAGGTAGTAGGACAGAACAACTTCGAGGCTTACTCTTCGGTTATCACCAAGATGGCTAACCTCTCTGCTATTAACGTTGTGGCTGAGAAGGACGCTACTGCCTCTGCATTCATGGTTGGCACCGATGAGTTTGCCGTGCCTCTGGGCGACATGATCGACGTGGAGGCTGAGATTGCCAAGCAGGAGGCTCAGCTCAAGCACCTTGAGGGATTCCTCGCCGGCGTGAAGAAGAAGCTCTCCAACGAGAAGTTCGTGGCTCACGCTCCTGAGGCTGTTGTTGCCATGGAGCGCAAGAAGCAGAGCGACTCTGAGGAGAAGATTGCTGCGCTGAAGGAGTCGTTAGCGGCTTTGAGAAATAAATAATTTTTTAAATATAGGCCCTACCTCCAACCCATCCCCCGTAGGGAGTGTTGGGGTGGGGCTTTTTAATTTTGTCTTTTATGCTTAAACATTTCTTTTTACTACTCGTTTCTATTATTACCCTTGCTTCTTGCGGCGATGACGACCCTAGCCCATCACCCGTCATTCCAACGACAGCCCAGAACACGGTTTTCGTATTTATGCCCTACACCGCCAACGACAGTGGCAACAACAGTCTCTACCCGTTCCTGCTCACCAACATCAACGACATGGAGAGAGCCATCGTCGAGAACAACGGACTGGGCGACACTCATCTTATCATCTTCATATCTAACGGACCAAACAAGAGCAACCTCATAAACATAAGCTACAACAAAGGCAAGTGTGTGCGCGACACTGTCAAGACCTACGACACTGCCACCTACGCCTCTGCCGAGGGAATAACAGCGCTGCTTGGTGACGCCAAGAAATATGCTCCGGCAAAAAACTACTCGATGATTGTGGGATGTCATGGCGAGGGATGGTTGCCTGCAGCCAAAAAGACTACAAGATTCTTCGGAGGCATGAAATACCAAATCAACATCACCGACCTTGCCCAGGGCATAAAGAAAGCCGGAATGTCGATGAACTACATTATGTTTGACGACTGCTACATGTCGACCGTCGAGGTGGCTTACGACCTGCGCGAGGTTACAAACTATCTCATTGCCTCTACAAGCGAGATGATGGACTACGGTATGCCTTACCACAAAACAATGAAATATCTCATCAGTTCCACACCAGACTACGAGGCTCTTTGCGACGAGTTCATCACCTTCTATAATGCTTACGAGCGTCCCTACGGAACAATTGCCGTGACTCGAACCGCAAAAATAGAAGAAATGGCGGTATTAATGAAGAACATCAACGACAATTTCACATTCAACGAGAATGACATCGACAAAGTGCAAGACCTTGACGCAATGCACTACAATCCAACTGTCTACTTCGACTTTGGCAGTTACGTTCACACTATGTGCAAGGACGACGACGCAACATTAGACTCATTCAACAAGCTCCTCAACGAACTTGTCCCATACAAAGCTTCCACACAATACATCTACTCCTATATGGGCGGATCCATAGAGGAAGTAAAGGAATTTTCGGGTCTTACCATAAGCGACCCTTCCACCAACAGCGTGGCTGTAGAGACAAAGAAGCAGACAGCATGGTGGAAAGCCACTCATTAAGCAAAAACTGTAACCGTTAACATAAAACAGTTACCATTAACAACATATATTGCTCACATGATTGTTAGATTTTTCGTTTTGATAAGTAACTATTCAGCGAATGCCATAGCATAGCTGTCCGTGCTCCCCCAAAGGGCACGGATAGCTTTATATGGTGATA
>CAKQEI010000061.1 GCA_934230115.1 uncultured Prevotella sp.
ACAACAAGATTATGCTCGACAATCTGCCTCACTACACGGTACAGGACCTTAAGGTATACAACAAGTCGACAGAGAAGAGCCGGCTTGTGGGTAAGGAAGTGGAGAAGAAAGACTACGTTATGGACGTGGAACTGAAGCGCGAGTACAACCGTGGATACATATCGAATGCAGAAGTGGCAGGAGGCACACGCGACCGCTATATGGCTCGTCTCTTCGGACTTTACTACGACGACTACACCCGTTTCTCCGTCTTTGGCAATGTGAACAACGTTAATGAGAACCGCCGTCCGGGAAGAGAAGGCGACTGGAGTCCGTCAAACAGTCCGCAAGGTCAGGCCGTCACCAAGCAGATGGGCGCAAGTCTCAGCACACAGAACAAGGCAGGCAGCCTGCGCGAGCAGTTTGATGCCACAGCCTCATGGAACGATTTCACAGACATCACACGCTCTTCAAGCGAGCAGTTTGCCTCGGCAGGCAACATCTTCAACCGTTCCAGCTCAACCTCCGTGCAGAAGGAGTTTCGCCTGTATGCCAACAACCAGATAACGTATACCGATGAGAGCAAGTTCTATCTACAGTCGTCAACATCGTTCAATTATGGCGACGGCACCAACAATTCCTCTTCAGAGCGTGCCACATTCGATTCGGAAGGCAATATGACAGCAGATACCCCCACCAACCGCTCGCAGACAATAAGCCTTACAAAGTTCCGCACAACATCAGTCAACGAGAACCTTATGTTTGGATTTGTCCTGCCCTGGGGCGACATGCTTGGCTTCAATCTGAACGGCAGCTACACATCCAACAAGCCTCAGGACAGTTTCAGCCTTTCTAACAACGAGTATCTGCGCGAGAACAAGAACGACCTGCGACGTGTCTATGCCGACAGCCACAACAATTCCTACAACTATGGTGCATCAGCCAATTACTCCGTTAAGCTGAATAATTGGCAGGTAGGATTGAGCCAGGCATATAATCAGAGCATGACTTCTACCAACCAACTCAACTATCGTCTTGAGCGGCTTGGCGGCTTGTACAACCGTTTCGACCAGCAGCAGCTCGACCGCTTGCCATCAACTCGCGACTCCCTGCTCCTTGCTCTCGACATGCAGAATAGCAAGACATACAGTTTGCTGACACGTCAGTATAAAGGTGAGCCTACTCTGCGGTACAACCATAACAACACCTATTTCTCGTTGAGTCTGCCCTACCGTCTTGTGCGCGAGCGCATCAACTACAACTGTGCCTCGGTTGACACAACGGCTGTTCGACGCAAGTGGCTTGTGGAGCCTTCGCTGGTTTTCAATAAGTGGAACAATAAGTTTGAAGTAAGTGCCAGCTATAGCCTTAGCAGCAGCCAACCCGGCATGGAGTCGCTCATGCCTATCGACAACGACATCAATCCGCTTGCACGCCGCATCAACAACCCTAATCTGAAGACATCCATAACGCACAACATTAATAGTTATGTGAGCTTCAACTTCAAGAACAAGAGCAGTCTGTCGATTGCCGTCAATGGCTCGGTATATACCGACATGATAGGCACACGCACCACCTATAATACCCAAACAGGTGCTTACGCCTATATGAGCGACAACGTGCATTCGGGCAACTGGACCCTCAACCCCTATGTTGTCTATTCTGGCAAACTCGACAAGAAGGGACTGTTTGGCATAGAGACACGCCTCTCGCTCGACTACACCAAGAGTACCGACTTCGACATAGCCTACGATGCCGACATCAACAACGCAGCCTCCGTATTGAGCCGTGTCTACACATCTATACTGCGCGACTATCTGAAGCTGTCGTTCCAAAAGGGCGACTTGAGTCTGGCTCTTGTTGCCGATGCACAATGGCGCAACTCTACAAGCAACCGCGACAACTTCCAGACGCTCAACGCCTACGACTACAACTACGGCATGACACTTTCCTATAAGTTGCCGCTCGGCATTCAGCTTGCCACCGACCTCAAGCAATACTCCCGCCGCGGCTATGGCGACAGCTCTATGAACACCGATGACCTCGTGTGGAATGCCTCGCTCGCACGCTCCTTCTGCAAGGGCCGACTCACCCTTACAGCCGAAGGCTTCGACATTCTCCACCAATTGTCCAACACCACATATACTGTGAATGCACAAGGACGCACAGAAGTATGGCGCAACACCATACCTAATTATGTGATGATGCATGTGGCGTATAAACTGACGAAAATGCCGAAGAAGAAGTAAAGAATTTTGAGTTTTGAATTTTGAGTTTTGAATTGTGCGCTACGCGCATTAGGAATTGTTCAATGTTGAATTGAGATTTCCTAAATCATAATTCTTGCTTTGGCAAGCGGTAAAGCCGATTACAAAACTCAAAATTCAAAACCCATATCCGTGCCTTTCACCAGCGAAGCCTGAGCGTTAAGTATGTATAGCTCATATATAAAGATAAATTTGAGCACATACTTATGTTTTTATTTTGATACCTACAAAGAAATATTTAATAAGTTTAGAAAAATAATATCTCCCCGCACTTCGCTGGAATCAATAAGGGTCTATATGCCACGATGATAGGTGGCGTATAGACCCTTATGCTAATTAATGTTTGTCGTGCATTTTCTTCGACGTCATTTTATATACCAATGTGCCGCCGTTCATGATGGCAGCATGGTCGATGTAGTTCTTTGAGAGCTTCTTGCCGTTGAGCGTGATGCTCTCAACATATTTGTTGGCTTCTGACAGTCCGTCGGCTATCACGGTGAAGGTCTTGCCGTTCTGCAGGTGAACAGTAATCTTCTTCATCTGCGGAGCACCAAAGACATACTGAGCGCTGACGGGGTTGACGGGATAGAAGCCCATAGCCGAGAGCATGTACCATGCCGACATCTGACCGCAGTCGTCGTTGCCGCAGAGTCCGTCTACAGTAGGACGATACTGAGTGTCGAATATCTCGCGTATCAACTCCTGGGTGCGCGACGGGCGACCAGCCAAGGCATAGAGGTAAGCCACGTGATGGCTCGGCTCGTTGCCGTGGGCATACTGTCCGATAAGACCCGTAACGTCCGACAGTTTGCTGTCAAGCTTCAATGTGAAGAATTGGTCGAGCTTCTTGAGGAACGGTTTCTCGCCGCCAAACAGCTTGATGAGTCCCGGAATGTCGTGCTGCACCTGCCATGTGTATTGCCATGCGTTGCCTTCGGTATAGTCGCCGCCTATGCTTTCGGCATGGGCAAGGTTGCTCGGGTCGAACGGAGTCTTCCATGAGCCATCCGACATGCGAGGACGCATAAACTGAGTCTGCTTGTCGAAGAGATTCTTGTAGAACTGAGAGCGTCGGGCGAAATACTTCTCGTCATCCTTCTTGCCCATCAGGCGAGCCATGTCGGTGGCGCAATAGTCGTCGTACATCGACTCAAGCGATGACGATACCGACTCCGACTCAGTAAGGTCGGTAGGCAGATAACCATACTTCATATAGTTCTCCCAGTTGCTCTTCAGCTTGTGCGACACGGTCTGCGTCTTCTTGATAGCCTGGAAAGCACGCTCGGCATCAAATCCGCGGAAACCCTTGTGGTAGGCTTCGGCTACGATAGACACGGCGTGGTTGGCAACCATGCAATAGTTCTCCTTTCCCCACAAACCCCATATAGGCAGGAAACCCTGCACCTCAGCCTGCTCGATGAGCGAGTTGACCATTCCGTCAACGCGGTCGGGCATCACTATTGTATAGAAAGGATGAGCCGCGCGATAGGTGTCCCAGCACGAGAAGGTAGAGTAGAACTTGCCGTGGCCAGCCTTCACAATCTTGTCGTCGGCATTGCGGTACATACCGTCAACGTCGGCAATCTGGTTGGGTTGGATAAGAGCGTGATAGAACGACGTGTAGTAGTTCTTCTTCTGGTCCTCTGTGCCTTCTATGTCCACACGCTTAAGGTAGTCGTTCCATTCGTCGTGGGCCGACTTCTTAATGGCGGCAAAGTCCCATCCCGGCAGTTCAGCCTGCAGGTTCTTCTTGGCTCCGTCGATGCTTGTGGTCGACATGGCTATCTTCATGAGCAGCTGTTCGCCCTGCTCAATGCCGTCGAATGTGGCAACTATGCGGTCGCCCTTCTCTGTGTCGAAAGCCTTGGCAAGAGTGACATGGCTTGCCACGGGACGGTTGAACTTAATCACGAAGAAGTAGTCTTGCTTCACCCAAACCGTGTTCTGCACATGTCCCACAAGAGTATTGGCGTCTTCCCAATGGGTTTCGCATAGGTTCACCTGCGAGTGATACTGCTTGTCGTTCCATGCCGGACCATGCTGCAGGTCGATGAGCACGGATGTTGAGTCGGCAGAATCGTAGGTGTAGCGGTGGAAAGCTACGTGCGGAGTGGCAGTAAGCTCAGCCTTCACCTTAGCGTCGGTAAGGTAGACCGAGTAGTAGCCAGGTGTGGCAAACTCCTGAGTCTTTGGGAAATGCGAGCGGTAGCCGTCCCAAGAGCGGGTGCGCTTGCCAGTTGACGGCATCACGAGAATGTCGCCAAGGTCCATGCATCCCGTTCCGTTGAGATGGTCTTGCGTGAAACCCCATATCAGAGAGTCGCTGTAGACATATTCGGCACAGTAGCGCCAGCCCACACCACCCGTCACAGGGCTTGTCTGTATCATTCCAAACGGGCGGCAAGCTCCGGGGAATGTGTGTCCGTTGTCGGCATTTCCAACGAATGGGTCTACATATTTGGTGTAGTCATTATTGTCGGCAAATGCCTGCTGCGAGGCTATGCCGAAGAGTCCCATTGCTGCAAAAGCGCAACGACATATTAAGGAGATTGATTTGTTCATGTTAGTTTTTTTATTTCTTTTCTGCAATAGGCCGTGTCGTTAGTCGTCAAGCGCACCGATAATCTCGCTTACCGACGAGCATCCATGACGCTCGAGCCAATCGTTGATGCCGTCGCGCACCTTGATTGTTACAGTAGGGTCGAGGAAATTGGCAGTACCTATCTCTATGGCAGTAGCTCCAGCCATGAGGAACTCTATGGCATCCTCGGCTGTGCATATGCCGCCAAGACCCACAACAGGAATCTTCACAGCCTTAGCCACCTGCCAAACCATGCGCACGGCAACTGGCTTGACAGCCGGACCACTCAGTCCACCTGTCGAAATGCTCAACATCGGACGGCGGCGCTCTATGTCGATGGCCATGCCCATAAGGGTGTTGATGAGCGACACGCTGTCGGCTCCCTCAGCCTCTACAGCCTTGGCTATCTCCGTTACGTCGGTCACGTTGGGCGAGAGCTTCACGATGATAGGCTTGTGATAACGCTTGCGCACGGCACGCACTACGCTTGCGGCACCAGTAGTGGTCACGCCAAAAGCCATACCACCCTGCTTTACGTTGGGGCAAGATATGTTAAGCTCGATGGCAGGAATCTTGTCAAGCTCGTTGATGCGGGCAGCACACTCGGCATAGTCGTCGGGCGACGAGCCGCTCACATTTACAATCATGTTTGTGTCGATGTCCTTAATCTGCGGATAGATGTTCTTGCAGAAATAGTCGACACCCTTGTTCTGCAGACCCACACAATTGAGCATGCCCTGAGAAGTCTCTGCCATACGGGGATAGTCGTTGCCCTCGCGCGGATTGAGTGTGGTGCCCTTAACGATGATGCCACCTATGCCGTCGAGAGGCACGAAGTCGGCAAACTCCAATCCATATCCGAATGTTCCCGATGCGGTCATCACGGGATTCTTCAATTTCAGACCGCCTATTTTAACGCTTAAATCTGCCATGATAGTTTCTTTATATTCATTACCGGACCTTCCTTGCACACACACTTGTTGCCCTCTACTGTCTTCTCCACGCAGCACAGGCAGGCACCAACGCCACACGCCATCTTGTTTTCAAGCGAAGCCTCACACTCGATGTTGTTCTTGTAGGCATAGCGTGCCACAGCCATCATCATGGGTTTAGGTCCGCATGTTGAGATAAGGTCGAAGTGCTCCTGCGAGAGAACAGAATGGTTGGTTACGAAACCCTTTTCGCCCTCAGAGCCGTCCTCGGTGGTGATGAGCACACGTCCCACCTCCTCAAACAGAGTTTTCTCCAATACATCCTTGGCAGAGCGTGCGCCAAGAAGGAATGTAGGCTCAATGCCCATAGCCTTGAGCTTCTTGCCAAAGTAGAGTAGCGGGGCCACACCTACGCCGCCTCCTACGAGCAACACTTTCTGCGAAGCGTCGGTAGGCATAGTGAATGAGTTGCCCAATGGCAGCACACAGTTGAGCTTGTCGCCCTTCTGCAGCAGTTGGAGTCGCTTTGTGCCGTCGCCAACAGCAGCCACGAGCAGCCAAAGCTCGTTCTTGTCGTAATCCACATTGTTGATAGAGATAGGACGACGGAGGAAAGTCGACGGCGAGTTGTCGACACGCACCTCCACAAACTGTCCCGGAAGCATCTCGGGCAGCGGTTTGTCGTCGGTGAGCTTTATGAGCACATGCTTGTCGCTCAAAGCTTCTACGGAGTTGACCGTTAGGTCGAGGATGAATTTTTTCATTTATAGAGTTTTTGTTGTAAGCTGATGTTAGCCAAAGGCTTGGATATAAGCCAAAAGACACTTTTTGTCTTTCGGACTACAAAAATACTGCTTTTTATTGAGATAAGCCCAAAGTTGGCGAATAATTTCATAAACTATCCCTAAATAGAATTTTTTGTTGTAAATTTGCATGTGTATCCAGACGAACTTTTTTAACGAACACATATACATTTATGACAACCAGCAAATACATTCTTCCTGCCGAATGGCATCGCCAGGCTTGTGTGCAGCTCACTTGGCCACACGAGGCCACAGATTGGAGTCCTTATCTCGACGACATCACCGAGACATTCATTCAGATAGCAAAGGCTGTGGCTCAATACGAGTCGCTTGTCGTTGCCGCCAAATATCCCGAGCGTGTGCGCGAGCAGCTTGAGGACAGCCTGAGCGATGAGGAGATGAGCCGTGTGAGCATATACGAGTGCGACAACAACGACACTTGGGCACGCGACCATGCCTTCCTTACGCTTGTTCCTGCGTCGGATGTCTCGGCTCCATGCCGCTTGCTCGACTTCCGTTTCAATGGATGGGGCGAGAAGTTTGCTGCCGACAAGGACAATCTTATCAACCGCACATTGTTCCATAAGGGCGTGTTCAAGGGTGAGCGTGTGGATTATGACGACTTTGTGCTCGAGGGTGGCTCGATAGAGAGCGACGGTAGGGGAACTGTTCTCACAACGAGCGTTTGCCTTATGGCTCCCCATCGCAATCAGCCTATGACTCAGGATGAGGTAGAGCAGGTGCTTAAGGAGCGTCTTTGCGCTCGCAAGATTGTATGGTTCGACCACGGACAGCTCATAGGCGATGATACCGACGGACATATCGACACTATTGTGCGCCTTTGTCCCAACAATACCTTATTATATATAGGATGTGATGATGAGCAAGACCCGCAGTATGCCGACCTCAAGGCTCTTGAGGAGCAGCTTATGTCTGCCACCGATGCCGACGGCAACCCTTATCGTTTGCTCAAGCTCCCCATGCCCGACGCTATTTACGACGATGGCGACCGTCTGCCGGCTACCTATGCCAACTTCCTTATATTGAACGGAGCTGTGATTGTGCCTACCTACGACCAGGAGGAGAATGACGCCAAGGCCATGGAACTTGTGGCTGAGGCCTTCCCTGGCTACGACATCATAGGCATCGACTCGCGCACAATAGTGCGTCAGCATGGTTCGATACATTGTCTTACTATGCAGTATCCCGAGGAATGCCAGTAGTCGAGATTACGTCGTTGGGCCAGCCTGGCGTTGAGGTGTATGGCAACCTGACCGAGAAGCAGCTGCGCCACCAATATGAGCATGGCAGCGGCATATTCATAGTGGAGAGCCCGAAGGTCATCATCCGTGCCTTGGATGCAGGCTATGAGCCTTTGTCGCTGCTTTGCGAGGAGAGACATGTCGAGGGAGATGCTGCCGAGATAATAAGCCGATGTCCCAACATACCCGTGTATACGGGAAGCCGCGAGCTCCTTGCCACGCTTACGGGATATGTGCTTACGCGTGGCGTGCTATGTGCCATGCGCCGTCCCTTGCCACCCACGGTGGAAGAAGTGTGCAGCGGGGCAAAGCGTGTGGTGGTGATTGACGGTGTGGTCGATTCCACTAATGTGGGAGCGATATTCCGTTCGGCTTCTGCCCTTGGCATAGATGCCGCCTTGCTCACCCGCACATCGTGCGACCCCTTGACGCGCCGCTCCGTTAGAGTGTCGATGGGAGCCGTGTTCTCCATTCCTTGGACTTGGATGGACGGTCCGTTGCACAATCTCAACAATATAGGATTGCGCACGGCAGCCATGGCTCTTACCGACCGTTCGGTGTCGATAGACAATGCCCAGCTTATGGCAGAGCCTCGGCTTGCTATAGTCATGGGCAACGAAGGCGACGGTCTGCCACAAGCCACCATCGACGATGCCGACTATGTGGTGCGCATTCCTATGTCGCATGGTGTCGACTCGCTGAATGTGGCGGCTGCGGCTGCTGTGGCGTTTTGGCAACTTAGAGGAAACAAATAAAATAAAAGAAAAGATATGAAGAATTTGAAGATTGGATTTCTTCAGCTGCACAATGTGGCTGACACGAAGACAAACGTTCTGCGTCTGGCAGAGGGTATAAGAGACTTGGCTCATCGTGGTGCTGAGCTTGTAGTGTTGCAGGAACTGCACAACTCGCTGTATTTCTGCCAGGTTGAGGATGTCAACAATTTTGATTTGGCTGAGCCTATACCAGGTCCTTCAACCGAGTTCTTTGGTAAGGTGGCTAAGAGTTGCAATGTTGTCATTGTTACTTCGCTCTTCGAGCGTCGTGCTCCAGGTCTCTACCATAACACGGCTGTAGTGATAGAGCGCGACGGAACGATAGCCGGCAAATACCGCAAGATGCACATCCCCGACGATCCTGCTTACTACGAGAAGTTCTATTTCACACCCGGCGACCTTGGTTTCCACCCAATCCAGACAAGCGTAGGCAAGCTTGGAGTGCTTGTTTGCTGGGACCAGTGGTATCCCGAGGCAGCAAGACTTATGGCTTTGCAGGGAGCCGAACTCCTTATTTATCCTACTGCCATTGGCTATGCAGCCAACGACACAGAGGAGGAGCAGCAGCGCCAGCGCGAGGCATGGACAACTGTGCAGCGTGGTCATGCTGTGGCTAACGGACTGCCAGTAGTGTCAGTCAACCGTGTGGGCTTTGAGCCCGACCCAAGTGGACAGACCGAGGGAATAGAGTTCTGGGGCTCGTCAATGGTTGTTGGTCCGCAGGGCGAAATGCTCTACCGCTCTTCGTCTAACGAGGAAGAAAGCATCATTGTGGAGGTAGACTTGGCCCATAGCGAGGATGTGCGCCGTTGGTGGCCCTTCCTTCGCGACCGTCGCATCGACAAGTATGGCGACATTGTGAAGCGGTTTATTGACTAAGAGGTTTTCGAACATCGGCCTCAGTATGTCTAACTAAAGAAAGGGTCTAATAACGCAAAGCATGTAGGAATATGGATAAAATAGTAAATAAATATCCTGTAGGAATTCAGACTTTTTCGAAGATCCGCGAAAATGGCTATCTCTATATAGATAAAACCCAATACATCGTGGATTTTCGGGAAAAGCAGATGTCTTATGTCTTTCTGAGTCGTCCGAGACGATTCGGAAAGTCGCTTTTTGCCTCTACTCTTCAAGCCTATTTCGAGGGAAGAAAAGAACTTTTCGATGGATTGGCCATTGCTGATTACGAGAAGGAATGGGTGAAGCATCCGGTGCTGCATTTCGACTTGAGCGGTGCCAAGCACTTTGATGCTGATGCCTTGAACAATTATCTTAATCTGCAGCTTTTGCCCTACGAAAAGCTTTATGGTAAAGGAGAAGGAGAAATTCGTCCTAATGAAAGACTGGATGGAATAGTAAAGCGGGCTTGCGAACAGACGGGCAAGAAGGTGGTGGTCATCATCGATGAATATGATGCCCCTTTGCTGGATGTGGTGCATGAGAAGGATAATCTTAGGCAGTTGCGCCTCATAATGCAGAACTTCTACAGTCCGCTGAAAAAGCTTGATCCATACTTAGAGTTCACCTTCATAACGGGCATCACCAAGTTCTCGCAGCTAAGCATCTTCGGCGAGCTGAACAACCTCGACAACATCAGCATGTTCGACCAGTACTCAGCCATCTGTGGCATCAGCAAGACGGAGCTTACCACGCAGATGAAACCGGATGTTGAGGCTTTGGGCGAAGCCCTTGGCATGACGTATGAGGAATGCTTAGCGGAATTGACAAGATTCTATGACGGCTATCACTTTAGTGAGAAATCAGAGGATGTCTTCAATCCGTTCAGCTTGGTGAAGGCTTTGAATGCACGCAAGATTGCTCCTTACTGGTTTGGCTCTGGTACCCCTTCTTATCTTATCAAGGCGTTGCAGAAGTATCATGTCAACGTGATGGATATTGAGAAGAAGTCATGTGATGTGGACGACTTTGATGTCTCGCCTGAAATGATGACTTCTGCGCTTCCGCTGCTCTATCAGAGTGGTTATCTCACCATAAAGAAGTATAACCCGATACTGCATCGCTATACGCTGGAATATCCTAATAGGGAGGTTAAAATAGGAATGCTCAAGAGTCTTGCACCCAACTATCTTTCGCCAATAACCCTTGAAAACAACAGTCTTGTGGGTGATTTCCTGGAAAAGCTCTATGAAGCAGATGTAGATGGAGCGATGGTTCGCCTTAAGGCTTATCTCGCCAGCATCTCCAATCGCCTGAGCAACAAGAGTGAAAGGGACTTCCAAACGGTATTCTATCTTATCTTCAATCTGATGGGTGCCCACATGAGGGTAGAGGAGGATAGTGCGATAGGCAGGGCTGATGCCGTGGTGTATATGCCTGATGCCGTGTTTGTTTTCGAGTTGAAATATGATGGTTCTGCCGAGGATGCTATCAGGCAGATAGATGAAAAGGGATATCTTATTCCATATTCAGCCGATGGCAAGCGTCTATATAAGATAGGTGTAAATTACGACAGCAATCAGCGGACGATAGGAGATTGGATTATTAAGCTATAGGTTCCGGATGCATAAAAAATGGTATATTAGCACTTGGAAACCAAAGATTAGGAATTATGGTAGAAATAAACGATAGAAGATTGCCAGTAGGCATCCAGTCTTTTGAGGAAATCAGAGAGGAAGGATATCTGTATGTTGACAAGACAGATATTATCTGGCAACTTGCCAACAGGGGGAAAAAGTATAATTACTTGAGCCGCCCACGCCGCTTTGGCAAGTCTGTGCTTGTAGATACACTCGAAGCCTATTTCATGGGCAAGAAGGAACTCTTCGAGGAATTGAAGATTATGCAGCTGGAGACGGAATGGGTGAAGCGACCAGTTATCAGACTCGATATGAGTCGTGCCGGCGCAGAGCCAGACACTTTGCGCTCTTATCTCGACATCAGTTTCGACAGATTAGAGGAGGAATATGGCATTACTCCTAAGCCAACTGCCAAGCTTGCCGACCGCTTCGATGCAATAATCGTGGAGGCGTATGAGCAAACCGGACAGCAGGTTGCCATTCTCATCGACGAATACGATTCTCCTTTGCAGCATTCGTGGAAGACTCCTCAGCATGAAGCATGTACAGCTGTTTATCGTGAGGTTTTTGCCATTCTCAAGGCAGATGATAAATACGAAAAGTTTGTCTTCATCACAGGTATCACCAAGTTTACGCAAATCTCTCTCTTCTCTGTGCTCAACAATCTGAGCAACATCAGTTTCGATTCTGAGTATGCAGCTCTCTGCGGTATCACGAAGGAAGAGGTGGTACGTGATTTCAAGCCGGAAATCAATAAGTTGGCATCAAAGAACGGATGGACTTTCGATGAAGCCGTAGCGCAACTGACAGCTTATTACGATGGCTATCATTTCTGTTATGAAAATATGGTGGATGTCTTCAATCCGTTCAGTCTTATCAACGCCCTCGCTGATTCCAAACTGAAGAACTACTGGGCTTCATCGGGCGCAACCTCCCTGTTGCCTAAATTCGTGGACAATATAGAAATGAGAATGAAGGATTTTGAGAATTGTCCGATAGACAGCGATACCCTGGAGACATCCGACGTAACAGGTGGCGGAGCAGAACTGTTCCTCTATCAGTCTGGTTATCTTACGATTAAGGGATATATGGATGGTATCTATTTGCTAGGCATTCCAAACTATGAAGTTCGAAAGGCTCTATATAAGATTGTATTGCCCGCCTTGACATTGAAAACGAATGATCAAGTAATAACTACCCAGAATATGTTGCTTTACTCCCTGAAGCTTGGCAATCTACCCGAAGCCATGAAATGCCTTAAGGCGCTCATTGCTGACGTGCCCTACAGCAACAAGAAGCTTGCCAGCATGGACATGGAGGAACGCTACCGCCTTATATTGAGCACCATCTTCAATGCCATCGGTTGCCGGGTGGAAGTAGAGAAGATGATTGCTACTGGCAGGATTGATATGGTGGTGGAAGTCACCAACTTCATCTATGTGCTGGAGCTGAAGCTGAGCAACAACGGTGGCGTGGATGCTGCCGAGGAGCAGATGAAAGCCAAGCAGTATGCCGAGCCTTTCAAGGCTGACAAGCGAAAGGTTATCGCCCTTGCCATAGAACTGGATGATAAGGGAAAGGGACTTGTTGGTTGGAAGGAAGTATGATAAAAAAGAGTACATTAGCACTTGGAAACCAAAGATTAGGAATTATGGTAGAAATAAACGATAGAAGATTGCCAGTAGGCATCCAGTCTTTTGAGGAAATCAGAGAGGAAGGATATCTGTATGTTGACAAGACAGATATTATCTGGCAACTTGCCAACAGGGGGAAAAAGTATAATTACTTGAGCCGCCCACGCCGCTTTGGCAAGTCTGTGCTTGTAGATACACTCGAAGCCTATTTCATGGGCAAGAAGGAACTCTTCGAGGAATTGAAGATTATGCAGCTGGAGACGGAATGGGTGAAGCGACCAGTTATCAGACTCGATATGAGTCGTGCCGGCGCAGAGCCAGACACTTTGCGCTCTTATCTCGACATCAGTTTCGACAGATTAGAGGAGGAATATGGCATTACTCCTAAGCCAACTGCCAAGCTTGC
Source organism: uncultured Prevotella sp. (assembly GCA_934230115.1). GTDB lineage: Bacteria > Bacteroidota > Bacteroidia > Bacteroidales > Bacteroidaceae > Prevotella. The sequence continues at coordinate 13,178 of CAKQEI010000061.1, forward strand.
CGACCGCTTCGATGCAATAATCGTGGAGGCGTATGAGCAAACCGGACAGCAGGTTGCCATTCTCATCGACGAATACGATTCTCCTTTGCAGCATTCGTGGAAGACTCCTCAGCATGAAGCATGTACAGCTGTTTATCGTGAGGTTTTTGCCATTCTCAAGGCAGATGATAAATACGAAAAGTTTGTCTTCATCACAGGTATCACCAAGTTTACGCAAATCTCGCTATTCTCTGTGCTCAACAATCTGAGCAACATCAGTTTTGAGCCGGAATATGCTGCCATCTGTGGTATTACGAAGGAAGAAGTACTCCGCGATTTCAAGCCGGAAATTAACAAATTGGCGGAATACGAAGACTGGACTTATGATGAAGCAGTAGAGAAGCTGACGGCATATTATGACGGCTATCATTTCAGTCGCCGCAATATGGTTGATGTCTTCAATCCGTTCAGTCTCATCAATGCCTTGGCAGATTCTGATTTGAAGAACTATTGGGCTTCATCAGGTGCAACCTCCCTGTTGCCTAAGTTTGTGGATGATATGGAGATTCGTTTGAAGGATTTTGACCATAGTGCCCTGTTGGGCACAGTCATAGAAACTTCCGACGTGACAGGTGGCGGAGCTGAATTGTTTCTCTATCAGTCGGGCTATCTCACGATAAAGGGTTACATAAACGGAACTTACCTTCTTGGTATTCCTAACTTCGAGGTAAGGCAAGCCTTGAATGAAGTCGTGTTGCCAACATTGGCCATGCGCAAGAACAATGACCTCCAGTCTACCCAGGCATTTCTGAATGCTCACCTTAGCGTAGGCAATCTTCCCGAAGCCATGAAATGCCTGAAGGCGCTCATTGCGGACGTGCCCTACAGCAACAAGAAGCTTGCCAGCATGGATATGGAGGAGCGCTATCGCCTGATTCTGAGCACCATCTTCAATGCCATCGGTTGCCGGGTGGAAGTAGAGAAGATGATTGCCACGGGCAGGATTGATATGGTGGTGGAAGTCACCAACTTCATCTATGTGCTGGAGTTGAAGTTGAGCAACAACGGTGGCGTGGATGCTGCCGAGGAGCAGATGAAAGCCAAGCAGTATGCCGAGCCTTTCAAGGCTGATAAGCGGAAAGTTATCGCCCTTGCCATAGAACTGGATGATAAGGGAAAGGGATTGGTTGGCTGGAAGGAAGTATAAGATAACAAAAAAGGTCTATATGCCACGATGAAGAGTGGCATATAGACCCTTTTTTGGGGGGGGATGTTATGGTTTTGGGGTATAATTCTCCACGGTGCATTGGCCTTTCTTCCAGTTGTCAGGGAGATATTTTGTATTTACCAACGCATTATAGGCAGCCTCATCTTTTACTATTAGCTTGCGAGTTACGTTTTTGTCGGTTCCGGCATTACCAAGCCAATTGTAAACACAATCCGATTTTGAAGTAATCTCAGAATCTAACGCTAACATTGTGACGGTTGACAATTTTGTACAATCAGAGAACATACTACCGTAGCAGGCTTCCGCTAATACTGTAGCAGGTAATTCAGGTGCAGAGGTGAGATTTGTACATTTCCCGAACATGCCAAAATAGCAGTAATTTGCTAATATTGTAGCAGGTAATTCAGGGGCAGATGTGAGTTTTGTACAACTCCAGAACATGTCTCGATAGCAGCTATTTTCTAATGTTGTAGCAGGTAATTCTGGGGCAGCCGTGAGATTTGTACA
>CAKQEI010000062.1 GCA_934230115.1 uncultured Prevotella sp.
ATGTGGTCGTAAACCTCGATGTTCTCACCCTCGAGTACGTTGTAGCCGTCAAGCTCCATCTTCTCGCCAGTGATACCAGAACGCTGTGTAACAGCAGCCTGAACGTCAGCCTCGCCAAGCTTCAAAGCCTTAACCTCGTCGAGAGTCTGAGCCTTAGCAGCGATAGCAGCGTCGAGGATGTCCTGTGTCAACTGGATGAAGTCGGCACCGTTGGCAACGAAGTCGGTCTCACACTTCAAAGCGATCATAGCAGCGAAAGCGCCCACCTTCTTAACGAGCACGCAACCGTTAGATGTCTCACGGTCAGAACGCTTAGCAGCGATAGCGAGTCCACGCTCACGGAGCAACTCCTTAGCCTTATCGAAATCACCCTCAGCCTCAGTGAGAGCCTTCTTTACGTCAGCAAGACCTGCACCAGTCATGGCGCGAAGCTTCTTGATATCTTCAATTGAAATAGCCATTGTCTTAAATTATTATTTATTAATTGTTAATTATTTATTGACTGTTGAGATTTATGGTCGGGAGACATATAACATATATTCAACCATTCAGGTGTAAAGCATAAACCCATTTAGGCATGAAGCACAAAATCATTTAGGTAAGATGCACATAAACCCATTTAGGCATAAATGCATATAAGTCGGTTGACCAAACCCCTTGGGTATTAACCCAAAAATCGGAAATTCTCCATTCCTGATAAAGAATTCCCGATCTTATGTTGTTGCGAAAAATTACTCGGCAGCAGCCTCTTCCTTGCGAGCCTTGCGAGGAGCCTTGCCCTCCTTCTGCTCAGCGGCAGCCTTCTCGTCAGCCTTCTCTACCTTGCGCTCCTCAAGACCTTCTGCGATAGCACCGCAGCAAGCAGAGAGAACTACGTCGATAGAATCCTTAGCGTCGTCGTTAGCCGGGATGATGTAGTCGATGTTGCGTGGGTCAGAGTTTGTGTCGACCATAGCAAACACAGGGATACCGAGGCGGTTAGCCTCCTTCACTGCGATATTCTCCTTCATCACGTCGATAACGAACAAAGCGCTCGGAAGGCGAGTCAAGTCGGCGATAGAACCGAGGTTCTTCTCCAGCTTAGCGCGCTGACGTGTCACCTGCAAAAGCTCACGCTTAGAGAGCTTAGAGAATGTTCCGTCGTTCATGAGCTTGTCGATGTTCGCCATTTTCTTCACAGCCTTGCGGATAGTCGGGAAGTTGGTGAGCATACCGCCCGGCCAACGCTCGATAACGTAAGGCATGTTAACGCTCGCTGCCTTCTCAGCAACGATGTCCTTAGCCTGTTTTTTAGTAGCGACGAACAGGATCTTCTTGCCTGACTTTGCGATCTGCTTCAAAGCCTCAGCAGCCTCGTCAACCTTAGCTACTGTCTTGTGCAAATCGATGATATGAATGCCGTTGCGCTCCATGAAGATATAAGGAGCCATTGCGGGATTCCACTTACGACGGAGGTGGCCAAAGTGACAGCCTGCCTCTAACAACTGGTCAAAATTAGTTCTTGACATTTCTTTGTTTGTTAATTTGTTTACTTTCCTTTGAGTTGAATTGAACCAGCCCGAGAGTAACGAATTTTGAATGTTGAGTGTTGAATTTTGAATTGTCGGCTGCGCCGATGTTGAATTGTTCATTTTTGAATGATGATTTTGAATATTGAGAATAAACTCACTATTCAGAAATCTTCAATTCAAAACTTTAATTCCTAATTCAAGATTCAAATATTCCAATTCGTATTCGGTCTCACGAGTTTGGATGCTAAACTTTGGAGTTTGGCTAAGCCACACATATATATAATAAGGTGTATCAGCCAGTGTCCAAATATTAACGCTTGCTGAACTGGAAGCGACGGCGTGCCTTCGGCTGACCCGGCTTCTTACGCTCAACCTCACGGGCGTCACGTGTAAGGAAGCCCTGAGCCTTGAGTGTCTTCTTGTCCTCAGCGTCGATCTTAACGAGTGCACGTGCGATAGCGAGGCGGAGAGCCTGGCTCTGGCCTGTGAAGCCGCCACCGTCAAGATTTACCTTGATATCATATTTCTCTGCCACATCGAGCAAAAGCAGCGGCTGCTTAACAACGTACTGCAGAATTGCTGATGGGAAGTACTTCTCGAGTTCTACTTTGTTGATAGTGATCTTACCAGTGCCCTCTGTGAGATAAACACGAGCTACGGCACTCTTACGGCGACCAATTGCATTAATCATTTCCATCTTCTATGCTTTATTTATACTGGTTAATATCGATAGCCTTCGGCTGCTGAGCCTCGTGCTTGTGCTCTGTGCCATCATAGATATAGAGGTTGTCGAGCAAGCGACGACCAAGAGGACCCTTCGGGAGCATACCCTTTACTGCGTGACGGATGATCTTATCCATTCCATCAGGACGCTTGCGGAGCTCTGCCGGAGTATTGAAGCGCTGTCCACCTGGATAGCCAGTATAACGAGTGTAAACCTTGTCAGTTTCCTTCTTACCAGTGAAAACTGCCTTGGCAGCGTTGATGATGATTACATTGTCTCCACAGTCTACGTGAGGTGTGAAGTTTGGCTTGTACTTTCCGCGGATTAATTTTGCTACTTTAGAGCAGAGACGACCTACTACCTGGTCTGTGGCATCGATAACCACCCACTCCTTCTTAGCTGTTTCCTTGTTGGCGGAAATAGTCTTGTAACTTAAAGTGTTCATTGTTAAATTTAAAAATTACTACTAAAAAACATTTCTTTTTATTTTGCACGAGCGATTCTCTAACCACGCCGCTTGGCCTATTCTTTAGCGAGCGCTATTAACACTCTCATGCATGGGGACTCTAAGTGTATCCCCGATTAATCGGTCTGCAAAATTACACATTTTCTATCACACGTGAGTATTTGCCGACTATTTATGCATATTATTTAATCTTATTTAACAGCATACTATCAAGAATTAAAGGCCTCTCACATATTTTTCAGCAAGTCCAAAAGCCTCCTGCACACCTTTGTCGCCTGAATTGCGCTTCATATCATCAAGCATACTGCAACATGTGTTTCTCTCGATTACACTCAGCACCTTATTGTGATTATGACACAGTTCGAGAATAGAATTCACTATCTTCATTATCTGCCCGGAGAAGAACGTCTGGTCTTTGCCAGCAAAAATCACAGCCCTCATATACTGGCTGCGCAAATCGTTGAAGGCAACTATAAAGTCGTAGCCAGTCTTTATAGCTTCCTTATTAGAATCTTTTCCGTCAGCATCCTGTGGGTGTACCACCACAGTGTTGCCTGTTATACGATTCATCTTAATGATTGTGCCATCAGGCCGCACTGTTATCGATGTTTGCCTGTCATCGTCAGACTGCGTTTTCTTCTCTATGCGCTTCGGGTCCTTGCTATAGATATAAGTCAGATAAACAGTATAGGAACTCGAAGACATTTTGGAATCATACCATGTAAGAACATAGCACATACGGCGCAAACCATCCTTCGGATCTTGAAATAAAAGCATGAAGTAGTTACGGTCGATGCTTGTTCCAAATTCCTTCGACTTTTCTGCATTCTTGCCATATCCTATACTCAGCGGTTCGCCAGACGCACCCTTCATTCGCTTATTTACTGAATAAGCGTTTTTTTTCTCGTCGTCGAACGTTGCAAGGAGTTTCTTGAACTGCGAGCTTTTCTTAGGCACTTCATATCCACAAACCTCATAAACACAACGCTTGCCATCATCATCAATGTCAGTCTCCTTGCTTACCGAGATTTCTTCAACACCACTACGCTTTAATTGCTCAAAAGCCTTGTCTATACCTGTCTGAGCCATGACAAATGTAGGCAACATTGCCATGACAATAAGCAACATCTTTACCTTTTTCATATTTTCGTTTATTTGGTTTTTAATAATTGTGTATGTATTCATTAGCCAATAAGGAAGAAAGCACAGCTATCTACATGCTGTCGTCATAATCCTCAAAATCGCCATTTGCTATAAGTTCATTTCGGGCGTCATCCACAAGACGTATCGTCTCCTGTATGATTTTCTCCAGTTCCTGTACATCCTCATACAACTTTTCTTGTTCTTCCACAAGTACTTTTTGTTCTGCGATAAGTCGATCAGACTCCATGAGGAAGCTATCAGCAACCTGTTCTGTAGTCGTAGCAAAGTAGCGTTTTGGCGGAGCCACATCATAGCGATGGCGCAATATACGTTGTCCGGCATCCTCCTTGCGAGTTTTGGCTTTCCTGTGAGAATTGTCCTGTTTGCGGAACTTGTTCTCATGTCGATGTTCAAGCTCTGCCTCTGGCATCTGCTCCTGTATGGCTGAATCCTTTGGTTCTGCCACATGACTATACATTATATTATTAGCAGGAACTGAAGGTTCCATGCTAAAAGGCCTGTGCATCACTACCATCAGAGCCACAGCAGCGGCAGCAGCCACTGCCCATCCAGCCATCCTGTAGAGTTTATGGCGATGCGAAGCTTGTTGATTGCAAACGTCAGAGTCACTTGTCTTATTTTGCGCGTCAGCATTTGTTGCGCTCCCGTCAAATTCAGGCAATTCGCCTAATGGCATTCCACTATCAAAGTAGGCGAACATTTCGCGATATGCCCGCCATTCATCGGGTAAGTCGCGAGCATCGCGCAAATAGCGGGCAAGAACCGCCTCTTCCTCTACGGTTGTTGTGCCGTCGAGAAAACGAGTGATAAGTATTGATGCTTCTTGTCGGGTCATATCTTAAATTATTAATTATTAGTTATTAATTCTTTTGCCAACTTAACTCAGTTATTATTTAACCAAGTTTTATTTTGTTTTCTTTTTGCCAACTTGGCTTGCTCACTATTCCTGTCAGCCTAATCCACGCTTCCTCACCGCCTCAAGCAGTTTCCTTCGCGCTCTCGACAACAGTGTCGGCACAGAGGCGACGCCAATACCAAGAATAGCAGCAATTTCTTCGTCGCTACGCCGTTCCACCTGACGCAAGTTAAGCACACGGTATTCCGTGGATGGCAACGAGCGGCACTTACTTTCAAACCAACGCTCGTTTTCGGCATTCTCAAGCACAACGTCTGGTTGAGCATTGCGTTCGTCAATCATGGGACGATCGGTTATTGGCACTGTATGACGCTTGCGCATACAATCGAGAGAAAGGTTGCGGGCAGCCACGTAGGCAAAAGCAGCCATGCGTTCGGACGTAGTACGCTGAGGGCCAGCCGCTACATTTGAAGCAATATCTTCACGCAGCGACCACAGCTTCAGCAGCACGTCTTGTGCCACATCCTCCGCTTCGTCGCTGTCGAGTCCACAGCTACGTGCGGCAGCTATAGCACGTCGACGCAACTGTGGGGCGATATGTTCAAATTCCTTTTCGTTCAAACCTTTATCTTTTATTGTTTATACTATAGTAACGATAAAAGATTGATTTTATGAACAAGATTAACATTCATTAATAATCTATCGGTGTATTAGCATAGTGTTCACATAGTTAATGCCATGAAAATTTGCAGTAATCGTTTTTTTACCGTATATTCGTAGTCGATAAAGAAACAATAAGCAACACACTACATGAAAAAGGAATTTCAATTTGAGATATGTGCCAACGGCGTTGAGAGTTGCCTTGCCGCACAGGAAGGTGGGGCCAACCGTGTTGAACTGTGCGCAGGAATACCCGAAGGAGGCACAACACCATCGTATGGCGAGATAAAGGTGGCACGACGCCTGCTCACCACCACACGTATGCACGTAATCATACGTCCACGTGGTGGCGACTTCCTTTACACACCTCTTGAGGTGGAGCGCATGGAAGAAGATATAAATATGTGTCGTGAGCTTGGCGTGGATGGCGTTGTGATAGGCTGCCTCAAGACAGATGGTGCTATCGACATGGAGCAATGCCACCGACTTGTGGATGCAGCCAAAGGCATGTCCATAACTTTTCACCGTGCCTTCGACCGCTGCAACAATCCCTATAAAGCCCTCGACCAACTGATAGAACTTGGTATCGACCGCGTGCTCACATCAGGACAACAACCAACAGCCGAACAAGGCATTCCTTTGCTCAAAGAACTTCAGGAGCAAGCCAACGGCAAGATAACCATTCTCGCAGGATGTGGAGTAAACGAGAACAACATACGCAAGATTCAAGAACAAAGCGGAGTGAGCGAGTTCCACTTCTCGGCACGCACACCAGTGAAGAGTCGTATGGAATACATCAACAGCGATGTTTACATGGGCGACAGCGGAGCTGACGAATCTACACTCATGTACACGTCAGCCGAAAGAGTGAGAGCCACTATACACCAACTCGACAACATAATATTATAATACATGGACAACATCAAGCAATACACCACTGATGCCGTAGACCTGCTACAACGACTCATAGCCACACCATCGACAAGCCGCGACGAGAAAGCTGCAGCCGACATTATGGAGGCCGAACTAAAACGGCTTGGCTTTGCTCCACACCGCGAAGCCAACAACGTATGGGTTGAACCACTTTACTACGACGCATCAAAACCCACATTGCTGCTTAACGCACATATCGACACAGTGCGCCCTGTGGCTTCATGGACACGCGACCCTTACTCGCCCACTATTGAAGATGACACACTCTATGGACTCGGTTCCAACGACTGTGGCGGAGGACTTGTAGCCTTACTACAGGCTTTCCGCATCCTCTCCACTCGGGACAACCTTTACTATAATATAATGTATCTCGCATCGGCAGAGGAAGAAGTGTCGGGCAAGGACGGCATAAGCCGCGCCATACCTCTGTTGCCACATGTTGATGTGGCTATCGTAGGCGAGCCAACGGGCATGCAACCAGCCGTGGCAGAAAAGGGACTTATGGTGCTTGACATAACATCCCATGGCAAGAGCGGACATGCAGCCCGTGGCGAGGGCATCAACGCTCTGTATGCAATGCTCGACGACCTTGTATGGATACGCGACTATAGATTTAAGCGCATTAGCGATTTTCTCGGACCAACGGTGATGAATGCCACCGTGATAAATGCCGGCACTCAGCATAATGTGGTGCCCGACGAGTGTCGAGCCATTGTGGATGTACGCACCAACGAGCTTTACACCAACGAGGAGGTATACGAGTTTATCTGCTCCAACATACGCAGCGAATGCAAAGCCCGTTCCTTCCGTCTTCACTCCTCAAGCATAGCTATGAGTCATCCTCTTGTGCAACGGCTCATAAGCATGGGCAAGCAACCTTTCGGCTCACCCACACTGAGCGACCAAGCTCTTATGCCTTGGGAGTCGTTGAAACTTGGTCCTGGCGAGTCTTCGCGTTCTCATTCTGCTGATGAGTTCATACGAATAAGTGAGATAGAGGATGCAATAACAACTTACACCAAACTGATCGGTTAATTTCATACAACTACAATAATATAAAAAGCGAAACTTATGGAAGAAAAGAAATCAGAATTCATGCGCCGCGCCATTGTCCTATCAGAGCAAAGCGTGCGCACTGGTGGCGGTCCGTTTGGTGCCGTCATAGTACGTGACAATGATATCATAGCCGAAGCATCCAATAGTGTAACCATCGACAACGACCCAACAGCACATGCCGAAGTGAACTGCATACGTCAGGCAACACGCCGACTTGGCACTTTCGACCTCAGCGGATGCGACATCTACACATCATGCGAGCCTTGCCCCATGTGCCTGGGTGCTATATACTGGGCACACCTCGACCATATCTACTATGCCAACGACCGGAAGGATGCTGCCGCCATAGGCTTCGACGACGATTTCATTTATCAGGAGATAGCATTGCCGCCAACCAAACGCCATAAGACAATGGAACGTTTGCTCGGAACGGAAGCAATAGAAGCATTCCGTATGTGGGAACATAATGCAGAAAAGACGGAATACTAAAATTAGCATCGCCTTTATTTATAGTCATTTCTTCGATTATAAATAAAGGCTACTTAACATATTTACCCATTCGTTGAATTAATTTCCACAATTTATAATATATGTATACATTTGCCCAGTTAAACTCAAGCAAAATGAACTACCGCAAGGAACACGTTATATATACAATAATGTGGATAGTAATCTATCTGGCACCCGTGATGGGACTGTATATGCGAATGTCTGGCAACCCAGACATCGACTTCTCGTGGGCAGAAATACTCAACGCATGGAAATTCAATACTGTGTGGATCGTCATGTTCGCCATACACAACTTCCTGCTTGCCCCACTACTCATATTGAAACGGCGCACTTGTCTTTACACCACGCTCAGCATGGGTCTGCTCATGGTTGCGATGTTGTGTCTATGGCTTATTCGTCCATCTCACGACCAAGACAAGCGAGACAGATGGTATCCTGGTGAAGAGATAATTGTATACGAAGACAAGCGCACCGATATTGTGCGCCAGACCAAACATGATCCAGAAATGCGTCCAGTCGGCCCTTTGCCAATGATGGGTCCTGGAGAGATGGTGGCAATACTTGGCGGACTTCTGCTCATGGGCATGAACCTTGGCGTAAAACTCTACTTCAAATCGCAAGAGGATGCCAAGGTTCTCGTGGAAATAGAGCGACACAACTTGGAGCGACAACTCAAGTATCTCAGGTATCAGGTGAACCCACACTTCTTCATGAACACCCTCAACAATATCCACGCTCTTGTCGACATCAATCCCGAAAGGGCTAAGTCGACCATCGTGGAATTGTCGAAGATGATGCGCTACATTCTCTACGAAGGAAACAACAAACTCGTTGCCTTGCCACGCGAAGTGCAGTTTCTGCAGAACTACGTGCAACTGATGCGACTACGCTACACCGACCGCGTGCGCATTGATGTCAACACCCCCGACACTCTGCCCGACCTTATGATGCCGCCGCTAATGCTCATCATATTCGTGGAGAACGCCTTCAAGCACGGCATAAGCTACCGCATCGATTCGTTTGTCGAAGTTACAATAAACATAAGCAACGACCGACTGCTTTTCAGCTGCCGCAACAGCCGACCGCCACAACCGGAGGAAGAAAAAAAGGATGGAGGCATGGGACTCGTAAATGTACGCAAGCGTCTCGACCTGCGATTCCCTGAGAATTACAAATTAGATATAAAGGAAGGAAAAGATATCTACGAAGTAGAGCTTGACATTCCGCTGGCACCAAACAACCAATAGACCGAATATATATATGATTAGAATTCTTGTTATAGATGACGAGCCACTCGCCTTGCAGCAGCTCGCCGCCTACGCCACAAAGATACCATACTTTGAAATTGTGGGTGAATGTCTTAGTGCAATAGAAGCACGCGAGATAATGGACAACGAGCAGATTGATGCCATATTCGTAGATATAAACATGCCCGACATCAACGGTATGGACTTCGTGCGCTCATTGGCAGCTCCGCCTATTGTGGTGTTCACCACAGCCTATTCAGAATATGCCGTGGATGGCTACAAGGTTGACGCCGTAGACTATCTGCTCAAACCATTCAGCCTCGACGATTTCCGACGTGCGGCAATGAAAGTGAAGAAACGGTATGAACTTGAAAACAATGTAGGCATGGCTCATTCATCCCAGCCAAATGCCATACAACATACAACCACACCATTGCCATCAGCCAACAACGACGATCTTTTCCTTAAGACCGACCACCGTGTTGTGCGTGTTGACATTTCTGCCATACGCTATGTTGAGGGTATGTCCGAATACCTTAAGGTGCACATTACAGACCAGCGACCACTTATTGTGCTGCTCAGTATGAAAAAGATGGAAGAACATCTGCCACCATACTTCTTGCGCATCCACCGTTCGTATATCGTGAACATGCGACAGGTGCAGGAGGTAACAAAGAACCGCATCGTGATGGACAAAGACACCTATCTGCCCGTTGGCGACATTTACAAAGAGTCGCTCAGCAAATATCTTGAAGATAAGTATTTAGGAAGATAACTAACTTGCGCTTGCAAGCTTAACAGACAAAAGAAAAAAGGATGAGTATATGCCAAAACACTCAACGATAGTGTGTAGACATATACTCATCCTTTTTTATTGTAAATTATAAATTACTTCAAGTCGCCCACGCTATGCAGATACTCTGCAATCTGCACTGCATTGAGTGCCGCACCCTTGCGAATCTGGTCGCCAGAAAGCCAGAAAGTCAAACCGCAATCGTCTGCAAGGTCCTTGCGCACACGTCCTACGAACACATCATCCTTGCCAGCAGTTTCAAGCGGCATAGGATAAACGAGGTTTGAGGGGTCGTCCTTGAGTGTACAGCCAGGAGCGGCAGCAATAGCCTTCTGTGCCTCCTCTACCGAGATAGGCTTCTCTGTCTCAATCCACACCGACTCAGAGTGAGAGCGCAGCGAGCTTACACGCACGCACATTGCAGAGCAGCGCACGTCGCTGTGCATAATCTTGCGAGTCTCGTTGAACATCTTCATCTCCTCCTTGGTGTATCCGTTGTCGGTGAACACGTCAATCTGAGGAATAACGTTGTAGGCGAGCTGATGAGGGAACTTGCTAACAGTCACAGGCTCGTTGTTAACAAGCTCCTTGTATTCCTGCTGCAACTCAGCCATAGCAGCCGCACCGGCACCACTCGCACTCTGATAGCTTGCGATGTGGATGCGCTTGATATGACTCAGTGCCTCAAGCGGCTTCAACACTACAACCATCATGATAGTGGTGCAGTTAGGATTGGCGATAATGCCACGTGGACGGTTGAGAGCATCAGCCGCGTTGCACTCAGGCACAACCAAAGGCACATCGTCGCACATGCGGAAAGCTGAGGAATTGTCGATCATCACAGCACCGTACTTGGTGATAGTCTCGGCAAACTCCTTTGAAGTGCCACCACCTGCTGATGTGAAAGCCACGTCGATATCCTTGAAATCATCGTTATGCTGGAGGAGCTTCACTTCATACTCCTTACCTTTGAAAGTATATTTAGTGCCTGCTGAACGGTGAGAACCGAACAACACAAGGTTATCAATCGGGAAATTTCTTTCTGCGAGAATACGGAGGAACTCTTGACCTACGGCTCCGCTCGCACCAACAATAGCTACATTCATGTTCTAATCTATTTAAAAGCGTTATACGTTATGTATGTAAATCAGAGTGCAAAGTTACATATTTTCTTATTATTAAGCATCATTTATTTCAATTTTATACATGTCTACTGTATATTTATATCAATAACGACATTATTATTGCAATAATATAACGATTTGAGGAATTATTCTATTTTACATGTCCAAAAACGTGCATACAGCTGGCTTAAAGTATTAGAAAGTTTTAATTTTAACCTTTTGGACAGAAAAACAGACAAATAGTACATACTACATTCGGCAATAATGACTATCTTTGCAAAATAAACGTATAAAAGAAAACTGAACATGATGAACGACAATAACGAGAAGAAGTTGGACTACGACTTTTTCATAGGCAAGGGACTAACAGAATATTCCGATGGAGATATCATGGTGCTCGACAACATCAACGCATCGTCAATGGAGGGTACGGTGAAGGTGGATATGGTTCTTATGATATACTGTATAAAGGGACGTCTGCAAGGTGAGATGAACGGAAAAGTGCATCTTGCCAAAGCAGGAGACGTGGTGATATGCCTGCCAAGTTCATATCTCAGCAATTCGATGATGTCACCCGATTTCGAGTGCAAAATCATTGGTTTCTCCTATAAGTCCATGCAGAATACCATGCAGATGACCCGCGACGCACTTGACCTCTTGGCTTATGTTGCCAAGAATCCGGTAGTGCATCTCGACCTTGAGCGCCAGGCTCTCGTCAGCAAGTATTATGCTATCATCGCCCACAAGATAAAACATCCCCACGGTTATTTCCACAAGGAGATAATGCACGGCATCTTCCAATGTGCAGCTTTCGAGTTGTGCGCTATCATTGCGCCACACGTGGAATACAGCAACGATGGCGGCAGCATGAAGCAAGCCAATCTGCTGTTCAGCAAATTCATGGAAATGCTCAACCAGAACGATGGCAAGACTTACCCCGTGAAGAAATACGCCGAGGAACTGTGCATAACGCCTAAATATCTGTCGTTCATATCCAAGAGTGTGAGCGGCAAGACGGCTCTTGAACTGATACACGAATATACGGTGAAGGCGATTGAGCGTTATCTCAAGCACTCTAATCTCTCGATTAAGGAGATTGCCGACCGACTGAACTTCCCCAACCTTTCATTCTTTGGAAAATTCACAAAGAGCCATCTTGGTGTGTCGCCTACGGAATACAGACGTCAGCAGAGCATGAAAAAAGAGAAATAAAAAGAAAGAAGACGGAAGTTAAGGATTTAAGGAGACAGAAGTTAAAGATTTAAGGAGACAGAAGTTAAAGATTTAAGGAGACAGGAGTTAACTTCTGACTCCTTAACTCCTGACTCCTCTATATTATTATTCTACAGTTATTGGCAACGTCGCCGTTGTGAGTCCGTCTGCCGAAACACTCAATGTTGCTGTTCCGCGCTTCAATCCTTCCACCACAACAACAAGTTCTCCGCTGAAGAGTGGCATTTCTGTAGAGTTGAAGGCCACAAGCGATGTTGCGTCACCATTGCAGGCAGCACGGAATTTGGCAGTTCCCGACACATTGAACTTCATCTTGTTGGTTGCCGTAGGACACGGATTGCCATCCTTGTCAACAACTGACACTGTGACAAACGAGAGGTCCTCACCCTTCGACGAAATGCTGTTGCGGTCGGCTTTCAGCACGATACGCGCTGGAGCACCTGCTGTGCGTATTATCTTTTCGCCCTTAGGAGTGCCGTCGTAGTCATAAGCCACTACCTTTATCTCGCCTGGCTCATACTTCACATTGTTCCAACGCAGGCGGTAGCGGTCGAGACGAGTATTAGGATTCTTCACTATCCTACCCTGACTCTTGCCATTGACAAACAGCTCTGCCGATGGCCATGATGTGTAGCAGTAGACTGGAGTTGTCTCTCCCTCCCTGCCCGGGAATGTCCAATGGGGCAAGACATGAAGCGTTGCGTCATCCTTGCGCCAATGTGAGCGATACAAGTAGTAGCGGTCCTTTGGCAATCCTGCAAGGTCGCAGATGCCGAAATAGCTTGAGCGCGAAGGCCAATACTCATCATAAGGCGAAGGTTCGCCAAGATAGTCGTAGCCTGTCCATACAAACTCGCCTATGGTATAGTCGCGGTCGTCCTGCATACGCCAATCGTCATCGGGCAGATTGCTCCACGGACAGTATTCCACATCATAGCTTGAGCATTGTCCGTCGGCATAAGTCTTTGAGTAGGAAGCCTCAACAGGGAACTTATACACACCACGCGAACTTACAGTAGAGGCTGTCTCCGAACCAAGAAGGAATCCCTTGGGCAACTGCTTGATATTGTTGTCGTACTTATGCACACGATAGTTGAAGCCCGGAACATCCATCACCTGAGCAAAGCCTGACTTCAACGCACCCTCAGCCTGGTCCATACCCTGTGTCACGGGGCGTGTAGGGTCGAGTTTATGACAGATGTCCTGCAAGTGCTCCGAAATGTCTCTGCCCTCCTTGCTCCACTGCTCTGGAATCTCATTGCCAATGCTCCACATCACTATTGACGGATGGTTGCGGTGGTTGAGCACAAGATTCTCCATATCCTTATCCGCCCACTCCTTGAAGTTAAGCGCATAGCCATTCTTGCATTTAGGATAAATCCACATATCGAAGCTCTCAGCCATCACCATCATACCCATTGAGTCGCACACCTCCATCTGCCAAGTTGAGGGCATATTGTGAGCCGTGCGAATGGCGTCGCAACCCATATCCTTCATCGTGCGAATCTGACGTATGAGTGCTGCCTTGTTGACAGCTGCGCCAAGCGGACCAAGATCATGATGCAGACAAACGCCCTTAATCTTACGCGAGACTCCATTCAACTGAAAGCCATCATACTGTGCCACACGTACTGTACGTATACCAACTTTCTGCTGTGTCTGATCTATAAGGCGGTTGTTGCGATAAAGACGTGTGACGAGCTTATATAAATAAGGTGTCTCTGGCGACCAGAGCTGCGCATTGTCAACAGTAAGCTTCTTCACTACATTTCCATGAGCGTCGAAGTCGCCATACTTAAACTGTGCCACTACCTTGCCAGCGGCATCAACAAGCTGGTTTTCTATCGAAAGCGTCTTGTCTACATTATTTATATTAGTACAGATGCTCACCTCCGCCTTGCCATCGCCTATCGACTCCGTGCGGAAATAGCAGCCCCAAGGATTGATTGTTGCAGCATCGGCATTTGTGACAAGCTGCACCGGACGGTAGAGACCACCGCCAGGATACCAACGCGAGCTCTCCTCGCGGTTGTTCAGGCTTACGCTTATCTCGTTCTTTCCTTTCTTCAGGTAAGGCGCAGCATCCACTCGGAAGGCATTGTAGCCATAAGCCCAATGTCCGGCAAGCTTACCGTTGATATACACATGAGGATCGGCCATGGCACCATCGAACTCAAGTATGGCAGTCTTAGGCAACTTCTTCAAGTCAACAGTAGTCTTATAAAAGCCACGTCCTATCCAAGGCAGAGCACCCGAACGTCCCGACTTCTCTGTCTTCTCAGTCTCACCATTCTGCACAATAGCCACAAACTGCAGGTCCCATTTCTTGTCGAAGGGTCCGTTGATAGCCCAGTCATGGGGAATGGTCACCGGCTTATAGTTGACGCTGTCACGCGAGAACTGCCATGTCTTCAGATTTATTGTGCTGCGCTGAGCCGTAGCAGAAAGAGCCGATGTGGCAAGCGCAAGGGTTAGTAATGCTAATTTATTCATCGTATATTAATTTAAATTTGTAATTTTGTATAAATATCCAACATCAAGTGTGGAATAAGACCGATTATT
>CAKQEI010000063.1 GCA_934230115.1 uncultured Prevotella sp.
CAGATGATTTTCAAGGAAAATCTCACAGAGGAATAAGATAGAATCTGATCTATTTTACCACCGCTGAATAGTTACGACATATTATTGAGATATTAATAATTCAACAAAATACATAAGTATGGATAAAAAGATATTGGAGTTTATAACATTCACTATTGGCAGTATTGCCAACTCTGTACACAAAAGTCCATCTGAAATATATAAAATACTCAAACAAACAAATATAATAGATGGATATTTAGTGCCTGCTTACGATGTATTGCACACCTTTAGCCGACAATACTTAGTAAATGACATTATAGAGTTTTTAGAGGAGAAAGGGGTCAAGTTATGCTGATTTATCATGCATCAAACATCATAGTGGACAAGCATTTATTGAGTATAATCAACTTTAAGGTATACCAAACATGCAAGCAGAACGTATAATTTTAGACATGAAATATGCTCGTATAATAGAAATTATTTCACAATAATTAGGGATAACCATTGAAGAAGCAATGGACATTTTCTATAAATCCCCCATATTTGAATTGATAGACAAAGGTGTAGCTGATTTACACTGCCGCAGTGACCAATATCTTGCAGAGATTATAATAGAAGAGGGTAACCATGCGGCACAGACTGGTAAAATAGGAGGTTGAGCACAGATGGCTCAACCTCCTAAAGGAATAAAAAATCTACTTATTGTTTTTGGTCACGATATATTCCGTCCACAATGGAGTCGGCAAGAGAAATGTTAGGCACAAGAATGTCTTCGCATTTCAGAGAGCGGGCAACAAGGAGGAATATCTCGGCTGCGGGGATGATAACGTCGGCACGGTCGTCCTTGAGTTTGAACTGCTCCATACGCTCTTCCAACGATAATGGAGCAAGTTCGGCATACAGTTGCTTAAGTGCTGTTACGGACAACGAGCGGGAGTCGCCCTTTACCTTGGCAAGACGGAAGAGACGGTTGATGTTGCCACCCGAACCTATAATCTTAGTGTCAGGAAAATCCTCGGCATACTTCTCAAGCATACGACACATGGCATTGCGCTCCTCGGGAGTCACTGCCCCAGCAAGCATACGCAATGTGCCCACATTGAATGAATGGCTCTCGGCGAGCACCCCATCATGCAGCAAGGATATCTCGGTAGAGCCTCCGCCTACATCCACATAGGCAAAGTTGCCTACTCCACTCTCGGTGTTCTCCACAAGGTTGTTGCAGAGGAGCTGAGCCTCCTCGGCTCCAGGGATAATCTCAAGACGTATGCCCGTCTCCTTCTCTATGCGTCGCATCACCTTCTTGCCATTCTCGGCATCGCGCATGGCAGAAGTGGCACATGCGCGGAAATGCTCCACATTATACAACTCCATGAATTGGCGGAAACCCTTCATCATGTGCATCATCATGCGCTGGCGTTCCTTGGATATCTTGCCAAGGGCGAAGACATCCTTGCCAAGACGCAAGGGGATGCGTACAAACAGAAGCTTCTTAATACGCGACGATTCGGGTGCGTTGTCGTCGAAACTCTTAATCAATAGTCTGGCTCCGTTGGAGCCAATGTCTATGGCGGCTATGTTCATTATTTGTTATATACATTATGTAGTTCCTCCTGCGAGCGGAACGGTTTTTCTCCTTCTTTAACTGCCTGAATCTCATTGGTTCCCTTTCCGTCCACTATGCGACCATTGGTAGTGTCGCGCAATCCAAAGTCGATAGTGCGCATAAGGTCTTTCTTCATATCCTCGTCGTAGACGGGAGTGAGCACCTCAATACGGTTGACAAGGTTGCGTGGCATCCAGTCGGCAGAACCGATGAAGTAGCGTGGCTTGTCGTTGTTGCAGAATATAAGTATGCGCGAATGCTCGAGATAGCGGTCGATGATGCCAACTATACGGATATTCTCGCTCACGTCTTTAATGCCTGGCACAACCGAGCAGTTGCCACGCACAAGAGCGTCGATGCGCACACCAGCACGTGATGCTGCATAAATCTTGTTGACCACATCCTGATCTGTGATATGGTTTATCTTTATCTTCACCCATGCAGGCTTACCCTCCTGAGCGTTCTTTATCTCGTTGTCGAAGAGTCGAAGGATGCGAGTCTTCATGGAATTGGGCGACACAAGGAGTTCCTTAAATCGCATTGGCGAGAACGGACGGTCGATGAAGTCGAACACCTTTGCCACTTCCAACACAATACCCTGGCGGGCAGTCATCATGAGATAGTCGGTGTAGACACGTGCGTTGCCCTCATGGAAGTTGCCTGTACCCACGCAGGCAATATCACCCTTGGTGGTCTTGATGTAAAGGAGTTTGGAGTGAATCTTCAATCCCTCCACACCAAAGATAACGTTCACGCCCTCTTCCTGCATACGCTTGCTCCACTTGATGTTGCTCTCCTCGTCGAAGCGAGCCATAAGTTCCACAACAGCCGTAACCTTCTTGCCATTGCGGGCAGCACAGATAAGGGCCTTCACCACCTTTGAGTCTTTAGCCAAGCGGTAGAGAGTGGTCTTTATCTCCTTCACACTCGGACGGAGTGCAGCCTCGCGCAACAGACGGATGTAGGCATCGAATGAATGGTAAGGCACATGTATGAAGCGGTCCTTGCTGCGTATCTGCTCGAAGATAGACTCCTCGCCCAAGAACTCAGGCTTCATTACAGGCTGCCATTTAGGGAACTTAAGATCGGAATGTCCACAATCGGGGAACGACATAAGGTCGCGGTGGTTCTGGTAGCGTCCTCCAGCAAGCGAGGTGTCGAGCTCGCGCACATTGAGCCGGTCGAACACACGCTTCTGCATCTCGCGAGGCATGTCCTTGTCGTAAATCACGCGGATAGGCTCTCCACGCTTGCGCGAACTAACGCCAAGGGCAATCTTCTCCATAGCTCCATAGTCGGACTCATTGTCCACCTCCATCTCGGCATCCTTTGTGAACTTGAACGAGTAAGCCTCGTAGGTTGAAGGCTTGGTACCTATGAAGATGAGCGGCAGACAGAAGCGGATAACATCATCAAGATACATGATATTGTCGTAGCCGTCGCTCTGAGGAATGCTGATGAATCGGCCGTAGACACGGTCGGGCACCTTGATTACGGCATACTTCACCTTATGCTCAGAGTCGGTATGCGTCTTCTTCACAACAAGATAGATGCGGTTGTCCTCAAGAGTGTTGAGGTCGTCGATGGCAGAAAGCCATATCGGGTTGGTTGAGCCATTGAGCTTGTCGTAATACAGACGCTTGAGGAACTGCTTCTGCTCATCGTTGAGCTGTGTCTCCTTAAGAAGACGGATATGGTGCTCCTCAAGTTGTGCGAACACTCGCTTTATGGCCTTGGTGTATTCAGACGAATATTCCTCGTTAAGGCGGTTTACTGTCTTAAGTGTCTTCTTTATCGTCTTGCGGTTCTTTTCCGAGAGGTTCTCGTTGTCGACAAGTCGGTTGAGCGATGCCACGCGCACGCGGAAGAACTCATCAAGATTATTACTGTAGATACCGAGGAAAGAAAGGCGCTCGAGCAATGGAACGTTCTGCTTTTCTGCCTCCTGAAGAATGCGGTGGTTGAAATACATCCAACTTACATCGCGCTCTATATATGTGTTTTGCTTAGCCATGTGATAATAATTTTTAAAAAGCCAATCATTGGAGCTTAGTTTTTCTGCTCTTCTCCCAACACCAGCGTGTCGCTCTCTACGGTGACATGCAGCTGTTTGCGGAATTTCTTTTCCTCGCCCTGAGGCACAATAATCGACATAAGGTTGTCGCAATCAGAGAATGCTGTGCGGGCAATATGCTCTGGCACACCAAGGAATGTAACCTTCTTAAGGCTGTCGCAACTGGCGAAAGCATAAGGGTCGATGGTCTTCACGGATGCAGGAATTGTAAGTTCCTCAAGAGCATCGCAATCGCTGAAAGCATCACGTCCGATACGGTCGAGTCCTTCAGGAAGCTGAACCTTCTTCAGTTTGGAGCGACGCGTAAAGGCAAGGCTGCCAATAGTGGTGACTGTCTTAGGCACTATAATCATAGTGGCATCGGTCATGCATGATATAAGACGAGTGCGGTCGGCATTGTAGAAAATCTTGGCGTCAATGACGAAAGCAGGCGACTGGTTGTTGACCACCTTGCTGTCAAGATCTACAAAAGGATTCTTGCCTATCTTCTCAACTGACTGCGGAATACACACCGACTCAAGCGATATGCAACGGCCAAAAGCCTCGTCGCCAATGCGTGTTACCGATGCAGGCACCGCTATCTTGCGAAGAAACGCGCAACCCCAAAATGCATTGTCGCAAATCTCCTGTGTGTCTTCCTTAATCACATAGTCACCCTCTATAGTCTTTTTAGCCGAAATAAGACGCTTGCCGCTCTTGGAGTAGTATACACCCCATCCGTCGTCGCGTGAGCCTTCCTTCTTGTTCAACGCGAGTTCCATTACCTGGCTTTCAAACTTGTCAGCACGCTCAAGATGCTTCTTAAGCACACTCAGAAATACCTTCTTTTTATCTTTCATAATGTAGTGATTATCTGGGTGCAAAGGTAAGATATAACATCGACAAACCGTTTTCGATGGAATTACGTTAATGTTACAATGGTGTTACAAGCATTTTGTCAATAAAAAAAGTTGGAAACAGTGCCTCTATAAGCCGGGTTCTGTTTCTCGGCTGCCATTACTGACCTACGAGCCTTCTGTCATTTATCTACTACGCAAGTCGCCCTGCGTCTCCAGCATTCTACCCTCCACCGTATCCTAAAAGGAATCGAGCGGGACGCCCTCAAACGATGGTATACATGAACTTGCAGCCCCCAGATGGCACAGCCCGATGATCACCCATCGGCTGGTGGTCTCTTACACCACCTTCTCACCCTTACCTTACTATATATAAATAGCATGGCGGTTGTTTTCTTCTACCGACACCTGCCGTCGCCGACAGCTTCTATTTTCGGAAGTGGGGTTCCCTATGCTGCCCGGACTTTCCTCTCCTGCGCCTATGCACAGCAGCGACAGAACCGAGACACTGTTTCCAACGGAATGCAAAGGTACTGCAAATTTTTGAGTAACGGAAATGATTGGGACATTTTTATTGCATTTCGTTCAGATTGAAACAAAAGTAAAAATCGTGGCATAGTTTTCTAACAGCCGTTAATATGTTAAATTGGAGTGTTAAAATGGGATAAAGATATATGCCAAAATGACACTTTAACAAATATTGCGTCTATATTTGCAACTACAAAACAAAAAAGCATGTTGTTTTAACACAACAAACGCCAAATGAAACCGCAATATGTCAAAATGACAAAAAGCGTTAACTCATGGCAAAAGATATAAGAAAAATAATAAAAACATATAAAACAAAGAGATTTATGAAAAAGTATTCTAAGTATTTTGTAGTGGCAATGAGCGCATTGGCCTTTGCCTTCTCTACAGGAACATTGATCAAAGTGAATGCTACCCCTGCAGCCTCGGCTGCCGTACCCGCACAGCCTGTCGACCTGACATACGCTGCCGAGAAGTCGCTGCCTTCGGTTGTGCATATCCTTAGCACCAAGAACTCCAAGGTGCAGACAGTAGAAGTACAGAGCGATCCTTTCTCTGATTTCTTCAGCGACCCATTCGGATTCTTTGGCAATCCTAACCAAGGACAGGGTGGAAAGCAGAAGCGTAGCGTGCGCACTCCTAAGCAGCAAGGCTCGGGCTCGGGTGTTATAATCTCAGCAGATGGATATATCGTTACCAACAACCACGTTGTGGCTGATGCCGACGAGCTCACCGTAACACTTAACGACAACAAGGAATATTCGGCTCGCATCATCGGTACCGACAAGACTACCGACCTTGCACTCATAAAGATAGACGGCAAGAACCTGCCTGCCATCACCATTGCCAACAGCGAGGATATCAAGGTGGGCGAATGGGTATTGGCTGTAGGCAACCCGTTCAACCTTACCAATACAGTTACCGCTGGTATTGTAAGCGCAAAGGGACGCTCGCTCTATCAGAATGGTGTCGAGTCGTTCATTCAGACTGATGCCGCCATCAATCCGGGCAACTCGGGCGGTGCCTTGGTGAACACACGTGGCGAACTTATCGGCATCAACGCCATGCTCTACTCGCAGACAGGCTCTTTCAGTGGCTACGGTTTTGCCATCCCTACCTCTATTATGAATAAGGTGGTAGACGACCTCAAGAAATATGGCACCGTGCAGCGTGCTGTCATCGGCATCCAAGGCTCTGACGTGAAGAACTATGTAGACGCACAGAAAGACCAGGGCAAGGATATCGACCTCGGCACAATGGAGGGTATCTATGTTGCCAAGGTAATTGAAGAAGGTTCGGCAGAGGAAGCTGGCATCAAGGAAGGCGACGTTATCACAGCTATCGACGGCAAGGAAGTGAACAAGATGGCCGACCTCCAGGAGGCTCTCGCCAAGAAGCGTCCGGGCGAAAAGGTAACCATCACTTATCTCCACGACAAGAAGAAGGCTACAAAGACCATCACTCTGAAGAACGAGCAAGGCACAACACAGGTTGTGAAGAAGGCCGACCTCGATGTGCTTGGTGGTAACTTCCGCGCTATCACCGATGATCAGAAGAAGCAGCTCAACATTAGCTATGGTCTTGAGGTTATCAAGGTGAATGCCGGCAAACTCAAGGAGTCGGGCATTACAAAGGGATTCATCATCCAGCGCGTAAACGACAACGCTATGAAGACTATCGAAGACTTGCAGAACGCTGTGAAGGAAGCCTCAACAAGCAAGGATCCTGTGCTCTACATACAGGGCATATTCCCAACTGGCAAGAAGGCTTATGCGGCTGTGCCTTTGGAGGACTAAAATAAAAAAAGAGCCCTACCCCCAGCCCCTCCCCCCGTAGGGAGGAGTCTGGGGTGGGGCTCTTTTTTTTGCCTTACAAATTTTTTTAATACATTAGAATTCAAATAAACGACAAAAAATTTGTGGCAACGGATATATTTGGTTAAATTTGCAGTTGAATGCTTTAGGCAGACACCCCACAAACCAAAACCATTAATATCAAAAAAGACAACACTTAATGAGACAACTGAAAATCACGAAATCGATAACCAATCGAGAGAATGCCTCTCTCGATAAGTACTTGCAGGAGATTGGACATGAAGAGCTAATCTCTGTGGAAGAAGAGGTGGAGTTGGCACGACGTATAAAGAAGGGTGACCGCAAGGCGTTGGAAAAACTCACCAAGGCCAACTTGCGCTTTGTTGTCTCTGTTGCCAAGCAATACCAAAACCAAGGTTTGTCGTTGCCCGACCTCATCAATGAGGGAAACATCGGACTGCTGAAGGCAGCCGAGAAGTTCGACGAAACACGCGGCTTTAAGTTCATCAGCTATGCCGTGTGGTGGATTAGACAGAGCATATTGCAGGCCATTGCAGAGCAGAGCCGAGTTGTAAGACTGCCACTCAACCAGGTGGGAAGTGTGAATAAGATAAACCGCATACTCAACCAGTTTGAGCAGGAAAACGAGCGACGTCCGAGCATCGACGAGATAGCCGACAAGACCGACATTCCGCACGACAAAATTGAGGATGCGCTTAAGGTGAACACTCATCAGGTGTCGGTGGACGCTCCTGTATCGGATAGCGACTCTACAAGCATGATTGACTTCATGCAAAGCGACTCGGAGCCAGAGACCGACTCGGAACTCGTCATGGAGTCATTGCGCGAAGAGATTGCCGCTGCCTTAAATGTACTGAACGAACGCGAGCGCAATGTAATAGAAGCCTTCTATGGCATAAACCAACCTGAGCGCACTATGGAGGAAATAGGCAAAAGGTATGGACTCACTCGCGAGCGCGTGCGCCAGATACGCGAAAAGGCTATACGCAAGCTGAAGCAGAACACCAATAACAAAATGCTTAAGGCTTATTTGGGAAAATAAAAACAAAACATAATAAATGCAACAAGCAAAGAAAATGAAGTTACGCTTATACTTAGCTTTGGCGGCTATGCTGCTGCCCTCTCTGATGTTTGCCGCACAAAAGAATGTGCCGCTCTATGTATGCGGATTGGCTACATCATTCAACGACTCTACCGTCTACTTCACGGAGATACAGAAGATTGACTCTGCTTACGTCGACAGCAAGACGGGGTTTCTCTATGGCCGCGACAGTTATTCCTACCAGTTGCGCGAGCAAATGCAAAAACAGGGTTTGAGCCATGCCACCTGCATCACATTCTTTGCCAAGGACAAGAAGGACATCGACAAGAAATATGCGGCTTTCAAGAAACGCTATGCCACAAAGGGACGCTACAATGTGAAATATCTCACAACGGCTGAGTTCAACTTCTCTCCCATCATTCCTGATGAGAGCGAAATGAAGGATGCACCACGTCAGAAGAAAGCTAAGAAGCTTAAGAAAGCCAAGAATAAATAAATGGACAACAAACACATTTTCTGCATAGCAGAACTTCTACTGAAGGTCGAGTTTGCCCAAAATGGACAAAACGACATCAGCTTGCTGCCGTCATTCGAACCTTTCCGTGTGAAAGAGGACAATGACGGTTGTCTTGTATATGGCAATGGCGAAAAATGCAATGCTTACAATAACGCCTTGTTCACTCTGTTGGTAGACGACAATATAAAGCCTATTGACAAGACCGAACGTACGCGAATAGACGTTTTCGACACTGGCAACGGACTAACGGCTGTAGATGCTCTTGCTGACGGTGGCTATCAGTTTCTCATGAAAGACATCGAAGGACACAGTTGCTGTATGCTGCAAACCAACAACGACTTCACCAAGGCCGTATGCGCCCTTAATGGCACATACGGGATGCGACGCTTCGGACTGAACAATGCTCTGATGATGCTCTACGCTTTCCGCGGAAGCTTCTTTAAGACTCTGCTTATCCATGCCTCAACAGTAAGAAACAATGGCTACGGATATGCCTTTACAGCCAAAAGCGGTACGGGCAAAAGCACACACACTGCTCTATGGATGCAGCATATCGAAGGTTGCGACCTTATGAACGACGACAATCCTGTAGTAAGGGTGGTAGACGGCAAAGCCATGATCTACGGAAGTCCTTGGAGCGGGAAGACTCCCTGCTACCGCAATATCAAGGCACCGCTTGCTGCCATAACCAAGATTGAGCGTGCTCATGAAAACAGAGTGGAAAGGGTGAAACCAACCATTGCTTTCACTATCATCCTGCCTGCATGCTCGTCGATGAAATGGGACAAGACTGTATACAGCAACACCTACGACACCGTGATTAGCCTTATCACTGTCCTGCCATCAGTAAACATCCTATATTGTCGACCGGACGAGGAGGCTGCAAGAGTGTGTTATGAGGCCATAGGCATAAAAAAGCCAGCAACATAAACGACAGAACTATGACACAAGACAACATTGAAGTGAAGAAGAAGGAATTTGCCAACGAAATTATCATCCCTGAGATTATTGCCATGCTCAACAGTGGTCATAGCGTGACTCTCGGACTGCGAGGCTACAGTATGCGTCCCTTCCTTGAAGACCGACGCGACAAGGCTCTACTAAGAAAGCCTACAGCAATAACCGTAGGAGATGTGGTGCTTGCAGAGATTTCGCCCAAACGATATGTCCTACACCGCATTATCAGCATCAATGAAGACAATATAACACTACGTGGCGACGGCAACCTGAACACAGAGCATTGCAGGCGCGAGAACATACATGGCATAGCTGAAGGATTCTACCGCAAGGGAAGAAACAAACTCGACTCTACATCAAGCAGAAAATGGAAGGTATATTCGATGATTTGGACTCGACTGCTTCCTATCAGACGATATCTGCTGTTTGCCTACAGAAAGCTATGGAGACTATAGGGATTATAAAATAAAGGGGAAAGCCCCAATCACCTATATTATTCAACTAAATCAATAAAAACCAGACAAGAAATGAAAATCAAAAAAGGATTTGTACTAAGAAATGTCTGCGGTGAAAACATTATTGTAGCCGAAGGCAAGGAGAATATCGATTTCACCAAGATTATAAGCATGAACGAGAGTTCGGCGTATCTGTGGAAGAATGTAGAGGGCAAGGAGTTTACAGCAGAAGACCTGTGCCATTTGCTCACATCAGAATATGATGTGGCTGAAGACGTTGCCCTAAAAGACGCACAAGCCATTGCCAACGAATGGATAAACGCTGGCATTGCTGAATAAAAAACAAATTGCGGATTAAGAAATTAGGGGGTCGAGTGTTTTCTACTCGGCCCCCCTAATTGTATAGATATAAAAATTATTCAATAACAACAAGCGGAGAATCCTCAAGCACACTCTCGCCCTGCTTTACGCAGATAGCAGTAACCTTGCCATCCTTCTCTGCCTCGATGTTGTTGGCCATCTTCATAGCCTCAAGTACAAGCACTGTGTCGCCTGCCTTCACCTCGTCGCCCACAGCAACCTTTATCTCGGTCACTACACCAGGCAGCGGAGCCTTGACGGCATTGGCAGTATTCACATTGGCAGCACTTGTAGTCTCGCCTTCCTCAGCAGCAGCTGTTGGCTGACCAAGCACAACCTTCTTCTTCTCAGGCTCTGCCTCCTGCTCCATCTCGACCTTGAAAGCCTCGCCGTTTACGTTTACACTGGCGATATTGCCCTCAACATCCTCAATCTGGACCTTATACTCCTGTCCGTCGATTGTATATTTAAATTCCTTCATTTCTTTGTAATTACGGTTTTGCTGTTAAACTCAAGAACTTAGCGTTCCACATGGTCTGGCGCGGCTTGATTGTTATGAAGCCCGGCTCCTTGTCATGAACGTTGTTGCCCTGATACTCATAAAGAGCCATGGCAATGGCAGCATAGATATTCTTATCCACTTTCACTATTATTATTAATGTTAAGTGTTAAGTGTTAAATGTTAAATCAATATTGTCTTGTCGGCCAATGCAATTTAACATTTAACATTCAACATTTCTCATTGTTATTACATCGGCATACAACCATGCTTCTTGGCTGGCAACTGCTGACGCTTTGTAGCAAGCTGAGCCAAACCACGGCAAATGCGGAAACGAGTGTTGCGCGGCTCGATAACGTCGTCGATATAACCGTATGAAGCAGCCTCGTAAGGATTGGCAAACTTCTCGGTGTACTCCTCTTCCTTCTCAGCGAGGAATGCCTTAACGTCTTCGCCTGCTTCCTTCTTAGCCTTGGCTTCCTTGCCACAGAGAATTGCAACGGCACCACTGGCACCCATAACAGCAATCTCAGATGAAGGCCAAGCAAAGTTAAGGTCGGAGCGAAGCTGCTTGCAACCCATCACGATGTGTGAACCACCATAGCTCTTGCGCAAAGTGATGGTAATCTTAGGAACAGTAGCCTCGCCGTAGGCATAAAGCAACTGAGCACCGTGCTGGATAACAGCATTATACTCCTGACCTGTGCCCGGAAGGAAACCTGGCACGTCGACAAGCGACACGATAGGAATGTTGAAAGCATCGCAGAAACGAACGAAACGTGCTGCCTTGCGGCTTGCGTTCACGTCGAGAACACCTGCATAAGCAGCAGGCTGGTTGGCTACGATACCAACGCTCTGGCCATTGAAACGAGCGAAACCGATGATGATGTTCTTGGCAAACTTAGGCTGAATCTCGAAGAACTCGCCATTGTCGGTAACGGCACCAATAACCTTATACATGTCGTATGCCTTGTTGGGATCGTCAGGAATAATCTCGTTGAGCGAATCCTCCATACGGTTGATAGGGTCGTTGCACTCTACGCGCGGTGCCTCCTCGGTGTTGTTGCTCGGGATGAAAGAGAGCAGGCTCTTAATCATCTCGATAGCCTCTTCCTCGGTCTTAGCAGCAAAATGAGTAACACCACTCTTAGTAGCGTGAACAGACGCGCCACCAAGATGCTCGGCATCGATTTCCTCGCCAGTAACGGTCTTCACTACCTTAGGACCAGTGAGGAACATGTAGGAAGTCTGCTCCTTCATGATGATGAAGTCGGTAAGGGCAGGTGAGTAAACAGCACCACCTGCACACGGACCCATGATTGCAGAAATCTGCGGAATGACACCCGAAGCAAGGATGTTGCGCTCGAAAATCTCGCCATAGCCGGCAAGAGCACAGATGCCTTCCTGAATACGTGCACCACCCGAGTCGTTCATGCAGATGACAGGTGCGCCCATAGTCATGGCCATGTCCATAACCTTGCAGATCTTCTGTGCCATTGTCTCAGAGAGAGAACCACCGTTCACAGTGAAGTCCTGAGCATATACATATACCAATCGGCCACCAATAGTCGCGCTTCCAGCAACCACACCATCGCCATAGTAGTGCTTCTTGTCCATGCCGAAGTTGGTGCAACGATGCTTCTTGAACATGTCATACTCCTCGAACGAACCTTCGTCTACGAGCATCTCGATGCGCTCACGTGCGGTGTATTTGCCGCGTGCGTGCTGCTTCTCGATAGCCTTCTCGCCACCGCCAAGACGTGCTTGCTCACGCTTTGCGACCAATTCTTTGATTTTTTCTACTTGTTTGCTCATATTTAAATATGTATTATATATATGTTTCTTCGCATTATTCCGTGCAAAATTACGAAAAAAAAAGGAAAGCGTGAAACTATTAGAACTATTTAATTCAGTAAAAATAAGAAAGAAGGGGCATTCCTCTCACTACTCCATGCTTGAATCGACAAACGACAGTGGCATGAGGTCTTTTATTGACGGCACACAATACACCCCACGCTTGCCGTAAAGCATTATGCGTATAGGTTTTTTATACCGGTCTTCAATGCCGAGTATCACCTGACGGCAAGCTCCACACGGACTTACCGGCTCTTCGAGCAAACCATTGTCGTTGCGGGCCGCAATGGCAAGAGCCGTCACGTGTTGGTCGGGGTAGTTGGCCTGTGCGGCAAATATCGCAGTACGCTCTGCACACAATCCCGATGGGAACGCGGCATTCTCCTGATTAGCTCCTATCACAATGTTGCCGTCGGCAAGGCGTAAGGCGGCTCCCACATAGAAGTGGCTGTATACTGCATAGGCATTGTCAGTAGCCTTAAGAGCACGCTCCACCAACTCGCGGTCTTCAATAGACAGTTCATCAAGTTGGCAGTGGGTGATGCAGATGTTGAGGTTGATTTGCTTCATATCTATTTAAGATTATATGTTTTTACATTATTATTCTTCTGTCTTTACATACTCGTAGGCTCCGATGTCGGGAGTGTTGTCGCGTTCACGTCCGTCGTGGTCGGTCTTAGATGATGTCTTTGGGTTGGCCTTGTCAATGGCAGCCGACTCCTTACTCAGATGGAAATCATAGCGTTGGTTGTCGCCATCGACAAGCAGAAAATGCTTTCTGCCAAGACTCACTGTGTCCTTGACGTCTTCAAACACCACATCCTCATAATGGTCCAGTTCCTCGTCGGTCACCTCCGGAGTGCGTATTATGCAGTTGGCAAAGGAATAGTTGAAGGCATTGTCGCTGTCATCGGCAGGAACACCTCCCATAAGCTCGTCGTCGGCATAACCAGTGATGAGCGTATTGCGGCAGGCAAAATTCACCAAAGGATAAGTGGCACCAGAGATGCGAAGAGCACTGCCACGCGCCCCATCAAAAGGATAGAACTGGGCAAGAGTGCTATTGTCAACACCCACATCGCCACCGTCTACAGAAAGGCAATTGCCAAGAGCATTTGTCAACTGGCAATTCTCAATAGCCACTTTCGAGTTTACAATATCAAGAGCTGTGCCTTGACAGTTGTGCACTGTACTGTTGCGCAAGACGAGAGTCTGACGCGAAACATCCGAAGAGTCTACACGCACGCCGTTGAACGAGCTATGCAAGTCGGTAAAGTCCATCTCGTTGCCATACGACTTCTCGCCTATATGCACACCCTGCCATTGTCCACTCACACGATCGTAGGGCAGATAGTCGAACATATTGTCGAGTCTGTCGCCACGCAAGATTACAGGCTGCTCAGCCGTGCCCTTGCACAGGAGTTTTCCATCCACATTTATTCCAGCATCCGAATGGAAATACATTGTAACTCCGGGAGACACAGTCAATGTTGCACCCTCATTCACATTCATCATACCATAAATAACAAGCGGCTTGCCATCGGTCTCAATCACCGAATCCTTGCTCACTGTGCAGTTGCGCAGGAAACGCGCGTCCCACGTCCAGGCGTCGAGCACAACCTTCTGCTCTCGCCCACTCTCAAGCGTGAACACGATATTGTCGGAGAGTTGCTTGGGCAGGTTGCTATTAGCAACTACCGAGGTAAGTTCCACAAACACGCGTATGCTGTCCTTATTGCGCACCTCGATGTCGCTTGCCTTATATCCCTGCTCAGGACTGAGATACACACCGTCCACATTCACACGAAAGCCTGTCTGGTTGCCTCCCTCAAGACGCACGGTGGCACATCTCAGTCCATCGCCCGACTTGTTGTATACCCAAAACGAACGTGTGGACGAGGGTACGGTGGAGAACACAGTATCGAGTCGCACTGTGTCGGTTGAGAACGTCAGCATATTGCCTGCCGAAGTAGTGAACGTATCATCGTCGTTGCAGGCGCAAAACGTTGTTGCACCCACGAATAATAATATGTATAGAATTATTGTTTTCATTATTTATTATAACGTTAAAGTCTAATAAATATTGCACAACGATAGGTGTTTTATGCGGAAATAGAAACAAAAAAGATAGCGTTGGCAATTAAACCAACGCTATGCTTTGTACACCCTTAGGGATTCGAACCCTAGACCCACTGATTAAGAGTCAGTTGCTCTACCAACTGAGCTAAGGGTG
>CAKQEI010000064.1 GCA_934230115.1 uncultured Prevotella sp.
AGTAAAGGATTTAATTGAGAGTGAAGTATTTTAGTAAAACAACAAGAAAAGTGTAAAGTAAAATCAGTTAAAGTCACAATAATAATACTTCCCCAAGTAGTATATAATAAATGCCCAAGTAATATATAATAAATGCTCAAGTAATATATAATACTTTGCCAAGTAATATAGCTGTCCAAGAATTGTAATGTTGATAGATGATAAAACAGCAAAAGGACTTGCCAAAACCCATAAGCTGGAGTTTTGACAAGTCCTTTTTTTTATTTATTCTGCTTTAAAAGAGAGCTATGCTTACTTAACAGTAACAAGATAATAGTTCTTTTTACCACGCTGCACGAGCAGATACTTACCATCTATAAGGTCTTCGGCAGTCACCACACGGTCGAAAGCGGCAAGCTTCTCCTTGTTGAGCGAAACGCCACCACCCTGAACAAGCTTGCGCATCTCGCCCTTAGAGGCGAAAATCTTAACGTCGTCGCGAGTGAAGATGTCTACAGCAGGCTGACCGAGCTGGTCCTTAGAAAGCTCGAAGTGGGGCACACCCTCGAAGATAGAGAGCAATGTGGCCTCATCAAACTTCTGCAGAGTCTCCTTTGTACCC
Source organism: uncultured Prevotella sp. (assembly GCA_934230115.1). Lineage (GTDB taxonomy): Bacteria > Bacteroidota > Bacteroidia > Bacteroidales > Bacteroidaceae > Prevotella. The sequence continues at coordinate 602 of CAKQEI010000064.1, forward strand.
TTGCCAAAGAGGATGCTTGAAGCCTCCTGAGCAATCTCAAGGTCCTCGCGAGAGTGAACCATAACGGTGAGCTCCTCAGCCAGACGCTTCTGCAGGATACGGCGGCCCGGATCCTCACTATGCTCAGCCACAAGAGCGTCGATAGTCTCCTTGTCGAGGTCGGTGAATATCTTGATATACTTCTCTGCCTCCACATCGCTTACATTAAGCCAGAACTGGTAGAAAGCATAAGGAGTTGTGCGGTTGCGGTCGAGCCAAACGTTGCCGCTCTCAGTCTTGCCAAACTTCTTGCCATCGCTCTTGGTGATAAGCGGACATGTGAGGCAGTAAGCCTCCGACTCATTGCCCAATGTGCGGCGGATAAGCTCAGTACCTGTGGTCATGTTGCCCCACTGGTCGTTGCCACCAAGCTGCAAGCGCACGCCATACTTCTGATATTGATAGAGGAAGTCGTAGCCCTGAAGGAGCTGATAGGTGAACTCGGTGAACGAGAGACCGTCGCGAGCCTCTCCGTTGAGACGCTTCTGAACAGAGTCCTTAGCCATCATATAGTTCACGGTGATGTGCTTGCCCACCTCGCGTGCGAAGTCGAGGAAGGTGAAGTCCTTCATCCAGTCGTAGTTGTTGACAAGCTCTGCCTTGTTAGGCTCGTTGCCATCGAAGTCGAGGAACTTAGACACCTGCTTCTTGATAGCCTCCTGGTTGTGGTAGAGGGTTTCAGAATCGAGCAGATTGCGCTCCTGACTCTTGCCCGAAGGGTCGCCAATCATTCCAGTAGCACCACCCACGAGCAGATAAGGCTTGTGGCCGCAACGCTGGAGATGACGCAGCATCATAATGCCGCAAAGATGACCGATGTGGAGAGAGTCGGCAGTTGGGTCGGTGCCCAGATACGCAGACACCATGTGGGTATTGAGATATTCCTCAGTACCGGGCATAATCTGCGCGAGCATGCCGCGCCAGCGCAGTTCTTCAACGAAATTTTTTGCCATTGTTTTTAATTAGTAATATAATTGGGTAATTTATTTTAAAGACTTACGGCACCGGGTCGTATCCCGAGCCTCCCCATGGGTTGCATCGCAATATTCGCCATATAGAGAGAGCCATGCCCTTGAAGAATCCGTGCTTGAGCAACGCCTGCCGTGCATATTCCGAGCAAGTAGGTCGGAATCGGCACGAAGCCGGAGTGTAGGGAGTGATGAACTTCTGATAGAAGCGTATGGGCTGCACGGTGAGCCATGCGAGGGCGTGCGATAGCCATGCTAATGCATGTGCAAGCCAAGCGAGAGTAGATTGCCTATTGCTCATTGTGCAGCCTCCGCCGTTTTAGTGCCGTGCTCTATGCGCTCTGCCATACGCTGCAACAAATTGCTCATGCGGTCGGCAACTTCAGTCATGGAGCAGATACGGTCGGCAGTCCATATGAAGCACATCGACACGTTGCTACAGCCATCAGCGGCAAGACGCTCCACGAGAATGTGCTTGTTTAGCCGGTAAGCCTCGCGCACCTGACGCTTGATAAGATTGCGCTTCACAGCCCGCTTGAAGTAGCGTTTGGGCACGCTCACCATCATCTGCGCCAAAGGCCCTCGCTTGTCCTCGCTCCTCCCCTCGGCCATGTAGACTACGCGCAATGGCGAAGCCGTCATAGCTTTCGAACCGCCCCCACGAAAGAGGCGGTCGATTTGCTTTTTGCTGTTTATACGCTCCGCTTGCGGGAGAGAATACTTGGATATAGTCATAATGTGATGATGTAGAGGTGGTGCCACCTCATCCGTTTTTTTTTACTTGTTGTTTTCGAGATACCAGCGCAGAGCCGCAGTCATCGACGGATGCTCCTTGGTGGGAGCCTCAAGGTCGAGACGGAATCCCTCGTCCTCCACAGCCTTTGCGGTAGCCGGACCGAATGTAGCTATGCGCACATCGCCCTGTTTGAAGTCGGGAAAGTTCTTTGTGAACGCCTTGATGCCGGTAGGACTGAAGAACACGAGCATGTCGCAGTCGAAGTTCTTCACTTCCTCCTCGGTGAAGTTGTTGCTAACTGTGCGGTACATCACGCATTCCTTGTGGTTAAGCTTCTTGGCGTCGAGCAGTCGCTGCACATCGTCGTTGTGTACATCGCTAAGCGGCACGAGATACTTCTCGTTCTTGTGCTTCACCATGGTTGGGATGAGCGAGTCGAGCTTGCCAGTAGTTCCGAAGAACACCTTGCGCTTGCGGTACTGCACGTATTTCTGAATATAGAGAGCGATGGTCTCTGTCACGCAGAAGTATTTCATGTCCTCGGGGATGGTGATGCGCATCTCCTTGGCGAGTTTGAAATAGTTGTCTATTGCGTGGCGTGAGGTGAAGACCACAGCGGTGAAATCCAACAGTCCGATTTTCTGCTGGCGGAACTCCTTGGAGCTGAGTCCTTCCACCTTGATGAATGGACGGAATACGAGTTCTACACCAAAATCATTAGCAATGTCGAAGTAAGGCGACTTCTCGCTTGACGGTTCGGGCTGGGAGACCAGAATTTTCTTTATCATTTCTCTATCAAAAAATATGTATCGTAAAAGTATATATTGTTCTTTATAAATTCACTTTCAAATAGTTGCCCACCATGGCAAGCACACCTACCAGCGTGGCCAATGGCAGCAATTCAAGCGTGCAAAAGTACAAAAAAATTTGCAAAGAATTGCCTAAATGTCTGAAAAAGATGATATATGCCTTGTAAAGCGACAACAATTTGAACACAGCTATCACGACTCCCGTGCATACGAGCGTCGTCTCGACAGGCATTTCGAAATAAGCCTGAAGCACCACCACCGGGAATAGACACACGCCCTCCATGGCTATGATGAATAGCAGCGACTTCATCCATAGGTCGTTGCTGCGCCTGTCGAAGAACACCCATCCCGCAAGCCAATAAACAGCCGACTTTACAAGCACATAGCCCAAATTGATAAGTGCGAAGATGCCTATCACCTGATACTGGTCGATGATGAACGTGTCGGTGACACGTAACTGCACGTAGAAGAAAAATATGAGTGCGAAGAGCAGACAACTCTGCAACACCAGGAAGAACTGGAAACGCAGCTCGCTTGATGTCTCGGTTATGGAGGATGTCTTGTCGCTGTGGGGCGGACGGAAGAAGTCCTTTGCCTGGCGCAGTATAAACCGCTTTGACTTGGCGTAGGCAACGGCTGCGAGAATGAAGCAGAAGAGCAACATGGCTGTTATCACGTTGTCGCGTGCAATGCCATAAGGCACTGGGTCACCCGCCACACCGAGTCGTCCACCAAAGAGGTCGGGGTGAAACCAAGGCTTACCCGTGAAGTAGGACTCACGGTAGTACTTGGGCATATTGACATCGCGCCACGAATGCCCGGCTGTTTGTCCGGGCAAGTGGAGCGTGTCTGGCTGCTGACTCCACGTTATCTCCGATGGCTTTATGTGTGCCTGTATAGCGGAGTCTTGCTGCTCGGGCGTAGCATTCTTAGGCAGCCACGAGAGCACCTGTGCGGGCGTGGGCTGATAATGCTGGCGCGGTTGTTGTTTCGCTGCCACCGGCAGTCCGTCTTCGCCGAGAATTATCTCCTCGGAGTGAATGGAGTCAGTTACGTTCATAATTTCAATAATTGTCAATTGTCAATATTCCAACTGTAATGCTTTGATTTACAGTCCAAACTCTTTCTTGATGTCGTCCACACGGTCGAGTTTCTCCCATGTGAAGAGTTCCACCTTCATCACCTTAGTCTCGTGATAGCGCGAGTTGAATGTCTTCTCCACCACCTCATTCTTGCGGCCCATGTGTCCGTAGGCTGCTGTCTCGCGGTAGATAGGCTGACGCAATTTGAGTGTACGCTCGATAGCCTTTGGTCGGAGATCAAAGAGTTTCTCTATCTTCTGTGCTATCTCGCCGTCGCTCATATTCACGCGTGAGCGTCCGTAGGTGTTCACATAGATGTTCACCGGCTCTGCCACACCAATTGCGTAGCTCACCTGCACAAGCATCTCGTCTGCCACTCCGGCAGCCACCATATTCTTGGCGATATAGCGTGCGGCATAGGCAGCCGAACGGTCAACCTTTGAAGGGTCCTTGCCGGAGAATGCTCCACCGCCGTGTGCTCCCTTGCCACCGTATGTGTCTACGATAATCTTGCGGCCTGTGAGACCAGTATCGCCGTGAGGACCACCGATAACAAACTTGCCAGTAGGGTTGACAAAGTACTTGATGTCGTCGTTGAAGAGAGCCAGCACCTTCTCGCTGTGAATCTCTGCCTTAACGCGAGGCATAAGGATATTGAGCACATCCTCCTTAATCTTGGCAAGCATACGCTCGTCGTCGTTGTCAAACTCGTCGTGCTGTGTGCTCACCACGATTGTGTCGATGCGCTGGGGAATGCCCTCCTCTGAGTATTCTACTGTCACCTGGCTCTTTGAGTCGGGGCGCAGATAAGTCATCTCCTTACCTTCCTTGCGGATGTCGGCAAGCACACGCATGATGAGCTGTGCGAGGTCGAGAGTCACAGGCATGTAGTTCTCGGTCTCGTTGGTGGCGTAGCCGAACATCATTCCCTGGTCGCCGGCTCCCTGCTCCTCTTCCTCGGCACGGCTCACACCACGGTTGATGTCGTCGCTCTGCTCGTGGATGGCAGTAAGCACACCACATGAGTTGCCGTCGAACTGATACTCCGACTTGGAATAGCCAATCTGGTTGATGGTCTTGCGTGCGATGGTCTGCAAGTCGATGTAAACACCTGAGCGCACCTCACCCATGATAACTACCTGGCCAGTAGTCACAAACGACTCAATGGCACAATGAGCGTGCTCGTCGTAGGCGAGAAACTGATCGACCAGGGCGTCGGAAATCTGGTCGGCGACTTTGTCGGGATGACCCTCTGAAACTGATTCTGATGAAAAAAGATAATTCATTTTTTCCAAATTTTAAAATTAAAAAACAGTGGAAAAACACCAATTACCGCTGTCCTACACATTATGCTATTATCATTATTCCATACCGCCAAACCGTTGGCGATACGCATAGCACATGCGGTCGGACGTTGCAGTTTTAGCATTTTTTAGTGTGGTTGCAAGCAGCCAAATTCTTCCACATGGTTATACTTGTTTTTGAAATCGGATGCAAAGGTACTGCTATTTGCCGACATGGCAAAGAATTTATAATAAAAAGATGCAACAAAGAGATAACGAGGACCGCTTTATATTATTGAGAATACAAAAAGACTCGCTATATATTCTTTTGAAAAAGACATATAGCGAGTCAATATTTGTTTACCAATTACATTGTCAATTCGTTACAGAGTCTGCTTAACCTCAATCTCGGTGAAGGTCTCCAAAATGTCACCCTGCTGGATGTCGTTGAAGTTGACGAGCGAGATACCACACTCGAAGTTGGCGGCAACCTCCTTAACGTCGTCCTTGTAGCGCTTGAGGGCAGCAATATCGGCTGTGTGAACCACGATGCCGTCGCGCACAACGCGAGCCTTGTCGGTACGGTGAACCTTACCCTCGACAACGTAAGCTCCGGCAACGGTTCCGACCTTAGAGATCTTGTAAACCTCGCGCACCTCAACCTGACCGGTGATAACCTCCTTCTTAACCTTATCGAGCATACCAATCATGGCAGACTTAACATCGTCGATAGCGTCGTAGATTACTGAGTAAGTGTTGATTTCAACACCCTCCTGCTCGGCAAGCTTGCGGGCAGCAGCCGAAGGACGCACCTGGAAGCCCACGATGATAGCATCCGAAGCATCGGCAAGAGTAACGTCGCTCTCTGAAATCTGACCCACAGCCTTGTGGATGACGTTCACCTTGATCTTCTCGGTAGAGAGCTTGATGAACGAATCGGACAAAGCCTCGATAGAACCGTCGGTATCACCCTTAACGATGATGTTAAGCTCCTTGAACGATCCAAGAGCGATACGATGAGAAATATCCGAGAGTGTGAGACGCTTCTGTGTGCGCAAGCCCTGCTCGCGCTGAAGCTGCATACGCTTGTTGGCGATGTCGCGTGCCTCCTGCTCAGTCTCCAAGGTGTGGAACGAGTCGCCTGCTGTAGGCGCGCCGTTCAAGCCAAGGATGATGGCTGGCTCTGAAGGTCCTGCGCTCTCGATGCGCTGGTTGCGCTCGTTGAACATAGCCTTGATGCGGCCCCATGATGTTCCGGCGATAAGGTTGTCGCCCACGCGCAACGTACCGTTAGACACGAGTACTGTAGACACATAGCCACGACCCTTGTCGAGCGACGACTCGATGATAGAGCCTGTAGCCTTGCGGTTAGGATTGGCCTTGAGGTCGAGCATCTCAGCCTCGAGAAGCACCTTCTCAAGAAGCTCGCTCACGTGCAGACCCTTCTTGGCACTAATCTCCTGACACTGGTACTTGCCGCCCCAGTCCTCAACGAGGAGGTTCATGGCAGCGAGTTCCTCACGCACACGGTCGGGGTTGGCACCCGGCTTGTCTATCTTGTTGATAGCAAACACCATAGGTACGTTGGCAGCCTGTGCATGTGCGATAGCCTCCTTGGTGGTAGGCATCACGGCGTCGTCGGCAGCGATGATGATGATGGCAACGTCGGTCACCTGAGTACCACGGGCACGCATAGCGGTAAACGCCTCGTGGCCCGGAGTGTCGAGGAACGTGATCTTTCTACCGTCCTCAAGCTGCACGTGGTAGGCACCAATGTGCTGTGTGATACCGCCAGCCTCGCCGGCGATAACGTTGGTCTTGCGTATATAGTCGAGCAACGAAGTCTTACCGTGGTCTACGTGACCCATCACAGTAACAATCGGGGCACGCGGCACGAGATCGTTCTCGTCGTCCTCAGCCTCGGTAATGGCCTCTTGCACCTCTGCGCTCACATATTCGGTCTTGAAGCCGAACTCCTCGGCAACGAGGTTGATGGTCTCGGCGTCGAGACGCTGGTTGATAGACACCATGATACCCACGCTCATGAGCGTTCCGATAACCTGGTTGACGCTCACGTTCATCATCGTAGCCAATTCCGACACGGTAACGAACTCAGTCAACTTAAGTGTCTTGCTCTCCTTCTTCTCCTCGCGACGCTCCTCGTTCATCTTCTCCTGGGCAGCCTCGCGCTTCTCCTTACGGTACTTGGCACCCTTCTTGGTCTGATTCTGCTTGTTGGTGAGGCGTGCGAGTGTCTCCTTCACCTGGCGTGCAACGTCCTCGTCGCTCACTTCAGCAGGCTTCTGCTGTCCGCCACGGTTGCGGTTCTTCTTCTTGTTCTTGTTGCTTGAACCGGCGTTGCCGTTGTTGTTCTGCTTGCCACCGTTGCCGCCACCAGGCTGGTTGGAAGCTGCGTTGATGTCCACGCGCACCTTGTTGATGCGCTCGCGCTTCTTCTTGTCGCCTCTTTGCTGCTGCGACTTCTCCTCGCGCTCCTTACGCTTCTCCTCCTTCGACTTCTTCTTTGGGCGAGTGCTCTGGTTGAGCGTCGACAGGTCGATTTTGCCGAGAACGTTCACCTTCGGTGTGTTGAGCATTTTCTTCTCGCTCTTTGTAGTGAACAGGGTAGTTTCTGACTTTGTTGTTTCTGCCGGCTGCGTCTTTGCAGCGTCGGCGGTCTTTGTAGCGGCAGTCTGTGTAGCAGCTACCGGTTTCGACTCTTTCTTCTCTTGTTTGTTGTGCTCTTTGTTCTGAACCACAGGCTTCTGATTTTTTTTATTATCCGTCTTGTCCACTTTCACATCGGCAGCCGCCGGCTTATGTGGCGTGTTGGTGTTGTTGGTATTTGTAGGCTTCTGACTGACGGCAGCAGTCTTCGCCTGAGTCTCCTTTCGAGCCTCAGTTTTAGCGGTCTTAGCGTTGGATGGTTTCTTTCCCACGCTATCAAGGTCGATTTTGCCAAGCGGCTTATACTGCTGCCTGGAAGCCGACTTAGGAGAGCCCTGTGCGTTGTTGTCCTCCTTAGTCTTCTTTTCTTTCGGCTTCTTCTGCAAGAGTTTCTCGGCTTGCGAGCGAACCTCCTTGTCCTGCTGGAACGCACCTTGGAGCGCAGCATACTGCGCGTCGCTCAGTTTGAAGCTCGGCTCAGCCTTCACCTCTCCCAGTTCGCTTTTCTTTTCGAGGAACTCCACTGCCGTCTGGAGTCCTATGTTCAACTCTCGTAATGCTTTGTTTAACCTGATGCTCATATTCTGTCGTTTTAAAAGTAAAAGAGTAAAAAAAGAAAGGGGTATTCTCGTTCTTACACCTTCACTTTTCTTGCTTGATTTTTATTTGAAAAATGTTACTGTTTAGATACTCGCTAAGGGAGTCCCTGCCATCCGTGCGGATTCAGAAGCTCCCTTATTGGTTGTATCTACTTAATTCTCGAACTCAGCGCGCAGCACCTTCAGCACGTTGTCCACGGTCTCCTCCTCAAGGTCGGCCTTTTCAACGAGCATGTCGCGCGGTGCGTTGAGCACAGCCTTGGCAGTATCGAGACCGATGCCCTTGATGGCGTCAATAACCCACTGGTCGATCTCGTCGGAGAACTCGTCGAGGTAGATATCCTCGTCGGCCTCGTCGCCGTTTACCTCGCGGAACACGTCGATGGTGTATTCTGTGAGCATCGAGGCGAGCTTGATGTTCATACCGCCACGTCCGATGGCAAGGCTCACTTCCTCAGGCTTGAGATAAACCTCAGCCTTCTTATTCTCCTCGTCGATGTTGATGCTCGACACCTTGGCGGGCGAGAGTGCACGCTGGATGAAGAGCTTGGTGTTGGCTGTATAGTTGATTACGTCGATGTTCTCGTTGCAAAGCTCGCGCACGATGCCGTGCACACGGCTACCCTTCACGCCCACGCAGGCTCCTACAGGGTCGATGCGCTCGTCGAAGCTCTCAACGGCAATCTTGGCACGCTCGCCCGGCATACGTGCTATGCGGCGGATGGCGATGGCACCCTCTGCAATCTCGGGCACCTCAGCCTCCAAGAGACGCTGCAAGAAAGTGGGGCTTGTGCGCGAGAGAATAATCTTAGGATTGTTGTTCTCGTTGTCCACACGCTCGATGACGGCACGTATGGTCTCGCCCTTGCGATACTGGTCGGCAGGAATCTGCTCTGCCTTGGGTAGGATGAGCTCGTTGTTCTCGTCGTCAACCACGAGCACCTCACGCTTCCACACCTGGTAAACCTCGGCTGCGATGATCTGTCCCACACGGTCCTTATATTTATTGTAGAGAGAGTCGTGCTCAAGCTCAAGAATCTTTGAGGCAAGAGTCTGTCGCAAGTTAAGGATTGCGCGTCGTCCGAACTTGGCGAACTCCACACGCTCCGACACGTCCTCGCCCACCTCATAGTCGGGTTCAATCTTGCGTGCCTCCTTAAGAGCAATCTGCTTGTTCTCGTCCTCCACCTCGCCGTCGGCCACAACCACGCGGTTGCGGTAGATCTCAAAGTCGCCCTTGTCGGGGTTCACGATCACGTCGAAGTTCTCGTCGCTTCCGAAAATCTTAGCCAGAACGTTGCGGAAGCTCTCCTCCAGAACGCTCACAAGAGTGGTACGGTCGATGTTCTTGGTCTCTTTAAATTCCTTAAACGAGTCGAACATGCTCACTACATCGTCTTTCTTTGCTGCTGCCATAGCTTATTTGAAATTTATTAAGTATTTTGTATATTTCACCTTGTCCATGAGGAAAGCCTTGTCCACCTCGACGAGCTGCGGGCGTTTTTTGCCTTCCACCTTCTGCTTCTCCTGCACCGCTACTGTGAAGTCGTTGCCATCAACGCTCTTCAGCACGCCTTTGTATTTCTTGCCGTCGGCGTCGAGCACTTCCACTTCCTTGCCCACGAAGCAATGGTATTGCTGCGGCACTTTGAAAGGCTGTCCAAGTCCGGCGGAGCCCACTTCGAGTTCATAGTCTTCCTCGTCGCGGCTCAGGTGGTCTTCGATGTAACGGCTCAGTTCTACGCAGTCCTCAATCCACACGCCGTCGGCATGGTCGATTTCCACAACGATACGGTCGTCGGGGCTTACTTCGATGTCGACAAGAAAGTACTCCTTGCCGTCGAGCCACTCATTCACGATACTTTTTACGGTGTTTTTGTCTATCATATATATATATTAGAGAATAAAAAATGAGGAGCTCTCTCGGAGCCCCTCATTCCACTGAACGATGCAAAATTACTAATTTTCTGCAACGTGTACAAATATTTTTTGCATTTTCTATCAATACATTTATTATTATCGTAGGTTTATACTTTCTGACGCGCAGTTTCGTGTCAAAAAGTCAGAAATCAAGCGATAACAAAGAGAAAGAATGTCCATACCAATAAAATTGAGAGTTGGTTATCTCGTTCCGAAATTTTTATGGTAAATACAATAACCATTACACTTAATCTTGTAAGTGTACCTGCCCTCAAATTTTATTGATGATGTGAGGATGGCATATTCCGCCTCACTACATGCTTTCAAAATACGATCTTTAGAAGTGCCAGGAGCAAATAATTGGCTAGTACATTTAAGACCTTCATTTTTGTACGCGTCCCAATATGCTAATTCTATGGCTTCCATTTCTTCATTTTTGCTGTTAATCGCTGATGTAAGTCCAAACACATATATGTACTCTTCATCATCAGAGCCTTTGTCGCATGAAGTAAATATTGCAAGCAAGCATAGAATGATTAGGAAACCTCTAAACAACTTGATTAGTGTATTCATCTTATATAATTAATATAATTAATATGCTGAAATTCCAAATTTCACATTACCTGTATTGTATGTTCTCACCTGATACTGTGTGGCAGAAGTTTTTGATTCAATTATAGGATCATAAAAATAGATCTTAACACTACCTAAATTATCAGATTCTTCCTTACGTGTGATGGTCACAGTACGTATTTCTTTTTTAGTATTTGACGATGTTGTCTCAACACCAACATTCGCACCAAGTTTTTTGCTCTCGCCAAGCCCCAACTCAAGTTTTACATCACCATTGAATTTTGTACTTAATACATTGACAACTTCATATTGATAAGAGGTTGTCTTTGCAACACTTTCATCCTCCTCAAGAATTGTTACATAGCGATATACTGATTCTTCTGCAAGATTCCATTTACCTAATGATATTTCACCAGGAGTCAAATAGAAACGTTTTGTAGTGAATTTGTTAGGATCTATCTTATATGTGTATTTACTGTGTCTGAAAGCAGTAGAATGTCGATAGGTCCTATCTAAATTGAAATTCCAAATGTCACTAGGCTTAACAGGTAGATAAACAATCTGAGGTTTCTCGTTTGTTGAACGCTGAATCTCAAAACGGAAGTTATAAGCCCCCTTAGTCCACAAAGCATCAATCAATTCACTCTCTGTAAAATCTCGCTTTTTGCGGGACACAGAATTCGCTTTAATATATGGATCATCACTCATAGAATTTGTTTTCTGATCTGCAATAGTGAAATATGTAGTAGGGTTTACTTCAATAAAGCTAATATACTCACTTACATTAAAATTGAGAGCTCCAGAATGATTTGTTGGAGTCAATCCATAATAGATGTAATCACGTTGGAGAGCCATTGAATTTGTACTTGCATCATCCTTATAAAAATACTTATAAGCATTAATAGCCTTATTGCCAACATAGCTATTATCAACAACAGCACTTCTTGTTGATGAATTTGTTCGAGATCCATCAAATGAAGGAGAAACAAATGTAAAGCTATAATTAGCTCCGCGTGTTTTCACCTCTTTATTTGCAATTACGCGATTATTTTCGTTTACAACTAAAACATTGAAAGCAGGGACTTCATTTGCAGGAATCGTATCGGTAACTTCACCTGCATATAACAAAAGATTCTTATCTTTTGAACAAACAGAAACAGGAAGCTCATTATCAGAGCAATCATATGTCTCTGCATTTATATCAAACATCTTTATCTCAGGAAAAAGAATGTTTAAGAGAGGTAGATTCTCATTAATAGCCTCAATTAAATCTGGTGAAGAATAAGATGCCACACACTCTGCGAAGGTCGAATTTCCGACACGCTCATCCTTGATAGTAGCCCACAACACATCATAGTTCTTGTCAAATTGCTTGATAGCTTCAGTTTTGATAATTTTACGCGCATCAATACTATTACTGATAACAGAAGAAAACGCTTTGGCAAACTCCAATTTAAGATCTTCTTTTTGCGATACCTCTAGCTGTTTTGATTCTACACAATCTTTATTATCTACAATGAGATCTTCATTAGTGCAAGAAAACATAGAAAGAGTAGCAGCAAAAAATGCAATAATTGTTTTTTGTTTCATTTTACTTTTATATTAATAATTTAGATTACTTACTTATGTTTACTTTATTTGAACTTCACCTCTATATACAGCATCATTTACATTTAAGTATAAATAGTAAATTCCTCGTGAAAGACTATTAACATCAATAATTGTCCAAGCCAACGAAGAACTATCACAACTATCATGTAACAATAACATATTGCTACTATCACATATATAATACTCAACATGCATATCTGATATGCTATTAATATACATACAACCTTCTTCTTGTGAAATACCTACCTTAATAGGAATTTGTGAAGGAGCCCGAGTAGGAAAACTATTTTTACTATTATTAATATCTTTATTAAAACATGCAAGATTCACATTTTCAATAAATCCTTGCGCTGAAACATTCATAGGACAAGACGCAGACAACAGCAATACAAGTCCAAATATCATTTTTTTCATTTTCATATTTTTTGTTTTGTGATGCAAAATTATATCTTCTTTTTTTACTCACAAAATTTCAGTTGTTTCATCTTGTTTCATCACATCAAATATATCTAAAATAAATCATAATAAACTAATAATCAACGATATACCAAAATAAAACATTTTACATCATTGAAACAAAATGAAACAACTGAAACAAAAAACTTCCATTCTAAATTGTAAAAAGCCATTTTTTATTTATCTTTGCAAACTGTTTCTCAAACATATAGAATTTACACATGTATAGATTTATCATATTAATAATAACAATTTCATTTCTTTGCATTTCATGCAAAGACAACAGCTTATTGTCAAAGATGGACCAGATCAAGACTGTAGGCGACGAGAATCCGGCTTTGGCCCTGAAGATGCTCGACTCCATTTATGTAGATGCGAGAAATGCGTCGGAATATACCATTATGAAATACGACCTGCTGAAAATACGCCTTGAAGACAAAAGCTATATTCCTCACACATCCAACAAAGTGATAGAAAACTTGGTGAAATACTTCGAAGATAACGGAACCGTCAAAGACAAGCAGGAGGCATATTACTATGCTGGTAGCGTGTATCGTGACTTGGATGACACTCCAAGGGGTATAGAGAATTTATACAAATCAATTGAGGCTGTAAGCGATAAAAAAGAATGCGACTCTATAATTCTAAGAAATGCATACTCCAACTTATATTATCTTTTCGTAAATGTACAAGACTACAATAATGCCCTAAAGATGGCTCAGATGGAATACAGTATATCTAAAGCCATAAACAACACTACCATCAACACCATGAACCAAATAACCAACGCCTATATTGACCTGGATATGAACAAAGAAGGCCTACGTTATTTAAACGAGACTTTCAACCTTCTTAAAAACAAGAAATATGCCAAGGAGGATAATTTTATTTTCTTGGTTTTATATAACTATAGCCATCTCAAACTCAAAGACAAAGCCAACGAATGCTACAACTTGATAAAGAAAAGAAAGTTGAAACGTATGGATGCATTCGTACGCAATATTCTTGGCAATTACTACATGTTGATTGGTCAGCAGGACTCTGCTATCGCTTGTTATGAGTCTATCATCAACGAAAAGAAGAATGAATATGCTATGTATGACACATCTAAAAAACTATTCCATCGTATATTAATTTAAATTTGTAATTTTGTATAAATATCCAACATCAAGTGTGGAATAAGACCGATTATTCATT
>CAKQEI010000065.1 GCA_934230115.1 uncultured Prevotella sp.
AGCCCGCATTATTTGGGTTTTGACACACTCTCACAGATTGCCACTCATATATAAAGATAAATATGACCACATACTTAATAATGATGGTATTAACCAGATTTGGTCATATTTTATAGCCAGTTAAGTATGGCTATTCTCCGTTTCGTCCGAGTATTTGGCGTAGACTGAAGAATACCCATTCTTGTATTCTGAATAATGTCCAGCAAGGCATTGGTATACGTCCGAACTTGTGTCTTGTGGCGGGTGTTAGCATTTTATGGTCTATTGATAGCCAAGTTCTATGTATTTCATCAAGACCATATTGCCGATCGGTCTTATTTAATTCTTTGGCATGAAGGTAATAGAACTTGTATACGTCTATTAGATGCAACCAACGTATGTTCTCAAATCGTTTTATAATGTTTTCTGGAACGTTCCACAGGCATAATGAATGCTTTAGACTTTCATTGGCACGCAATCGCAGGAACTGTCTTGCTGACACTTTGTTGGTTGTAGACTCGGGATTGTAGCGGTAGAAGTAAACACCATCGCAAATGCGCACCTCACGAGAGTGTAGATAATGGGCGTGTGTTGTGTTGTCGTCACTGTAGGCATGACACGTGTCGTCATATGGAAACTTGTCGAATAAATTTTTTCTTGCAACGTAAACCCCGTGTATCGACCAGTCAAGACTAAGTTCGAAGGCCTCCTTGCCCGAATACTTTTCAAACTCTTGGTTTTTGAACATCCTGCCATTATACTTTTGTGGATTACCAGTACAAAGCATTAACTTCAACAGTACTGAGTCGGTAAGTGGATATCGTTCGAACAATTCTACTGCCTTTTCCAGTGCATCTTTAGAGAGCCAGTCGTCGCTGTCGAGAAATGTTATGTATTGCCCTTTGGCTATTTTTATTCCAATATTTCTTGCCTTGGCTTGTCCCTGGTTGGCTTCCAGGCTAATAATCTCAATACGCTTGTCGCGTGCGGCATATTCTCGTACTATAAAAAGTGAGTTATCGGTAGAGCAGTCGTCTATGCATACTATTTGTATGTCGTGCAAAGTCTGTTCTATAAGCGAGTCTAGGCATTCGCCTATGTGTTTTTCGTCGTTGTATACAGCGACGATGATGGATATCTTAGTCATGTTGTGTTATTTTGTTCTTAATATTATCCCAGATAGATGTCTTCTTGTATATAATGATGTATAGCGATATGGCTGTGCTTGCAGCCACGATCATGATACTCAATGTCCAGTGCATCCAAAAGTTTTGTATGAAGGTCGTTGCATAGGCGATGATGCCTAATGGCAGATGGATGGTTGCTGATTTCACTACATTCTTCGACATGCTTACGTTGTATTTCACCCGCGAGTATATCAACACAACGACAAGGTTTAGTAGGTGGCATAATGTAAGAGCAAGTCCAGTGCCCCAAAGACCGAACATTCTATAGCCGTATATAATGAATACGGCTACTATCACATCGTATACAATTTCCAGCATGAGATAAGCCTTTGAATTGCCCTTTGCCAAGTTTATGTATTCGAGCGACAGTGTTATAGCTTTGAAATACATAGAAAATACTGCTATCTGTCCCATCGGTATAATTTCAGCAAAGCATTTGCTATAGAGCAGAGGCAGGATAATAGGTAGAAATAATATTAGCGTAGCAAGCATGGGCGACACTATCAACAGTGACATCTCAATCTGTCGGTTTGCTATTATTTGTATTGCTCTTGTATCGTTGGCTGCTGCAGATAGTCGCGGAAAATAGTCTGTATCCATTGCCGAGAACACCATGCCAGCATATGTAATAGTAAGCATATATCCTGCATTGTAAAGGCCTACAGCATAAAGACCGCCCTCTACATTGAGGAAGGATCGTATCACAAGTTCTGAACCGCTGCCAAAGATTCCGGCAAGCACAAAGGCAATACCGAGTCTAACCATTCCCATACCTTCGCCCAAAATGCCTCGTGCTCCATGCAAACAATAAGGAAAATGCTTGCATGAAGAGTGCAGTGTGTACATCATTGTCACGAAAGCCATGATAAGGAATACAGGAATAATACCCGTGATGCCTAAGAAATAGTATATAGGCACGGTTACAATAAGGGCTGTAATCATTGTTAAAACCTGTACAGTAGCAAGTGGCTTAAGCAATCTTGCTCCTTTAAGTATGGCTGTCTCGCCACCAGTTATCGCTGTCATTGCTATTATGGGCGACAGGAGAATGAAGTCAATGGTGTTAGCTTCCCATCCGAATATACTTGAGCCGAGCAACGGGCCGAGCACGCTAAGCAGAAACATTCCGGCTAAAGCAGTAAGCAGCGTCCATCCGCGTACTACCTTAACAAAACAACGTGTTTGTTCAATGTTACCACTATCGAACAGTTCGGAAACATGGCGTACTGCACTAAAGGATATGCCAAGGCTTGTGGCTTGTGAGAAGAAGTTGACAATTGTGCTATAGAGTGTCACAAGACCCATGCCAGCAGGACCAAGCAACAGCGCAACAAACTTGTTGCGTACCAATGTTATGGCGATGTTCAGTCCTTGAACACCGCCAAATATTCCAGTGTATTTCAGTATGTGTGTATAGTTCTGTTTGCCGCTCATGTGTATAGCCTTCCTTGCTCCTATTTACTATAATTTGTTGATTAAAATACAAAGGTAATGAAAATTTTTGCATTGACGACAAAACATGACACAAATGTTGTTTATGTTCTGTAGAATTGGCAATAATGTCTATTTTTGTGTGATATAACACTCGATAATTGCCTGGTGGGCTGCGCGATAGGTACGGTTCTTTTTGCCATCGACTCGTGCTTCACCATAAATATTTTGCGCAAGAACACAGACATAATAGATAGAATAAAAGTGAAAATAAAGAAATTCTCAAAATGACTTATAATTGTGAAATTTATTCTATAACTATTGCACGATAATAAGTCCTTGTCGATAGACGCCAAAGCTCAGTTTTGGCTATGAAAAATGAGCCATAAAAATATACCCATGCTTGTCGTTTTTTTGAAGTATTATTAAGACCAAGCTCGGTCTTAATAATACTTGAGGGTTGTTCTTAATAGAAGACCAAAATGGGTCTTCTATTAAGGCGTTTTCCCACGTATTATTATCGTAGGCGTTTATGCTTGTTTTTTAAGAATCAAACCGTACATTGAAAGACGAAGATATGTAAAATAATTGTGAAAATGCCTCTTGGTTCTTAAACGAAATACATTTTATGGGTTGCAGTCTTGAAACAACTTGTCGAAAGTCTCGCGCAAAGCCTTGCGGTCGACAATCAGTTCGCGTATTTCCTTGAGAAACTTCTCGTTAGGCGAATTAGGCAACCATAATTTTATGTAGCCGTGGCTGGAGTATTTGTGCTCCATGTGGTCGAGAAAACGCTCCCATTGCTCCTCCTTGCTCTTCTCGGGGTAATGGTCGAGACCGTATTCTATGGTGCGACGGAACACATGTTCTGGCTCAAGGTCGCGGTCGGCCTCTGCCACAATCTTGCCGTAGATGCTGCGTGGAGCGTGGGATGCAGAGGCGCGGTGGTCTTCTACAGCCTCCTTCATAATCTTGAGCTGCTCGTCGCTGAACCAACGGCGCAGACGGCGGTCGGCAAGCAAAATCTTGCCACTCGTGATGTGGTGGATGGCACGAGGCCCCTCAAGACCGAGGTCGTGGTAGGCGGCTATCACATAGCACATGTTGATGTCGGCTCCGGTGGAGAGGGCGAGAGCCAATGAATTCTTTATCACGTGATTGGCGTGGGAAAGTCTGTGCGCACGGTCGAAGTCGTTGTATCTCGGAAGGATGTTCTGCTCGACAAACTCCATGAGGTCGAGACTTACATTTCTTGTGTCCATAGATGAATGATATTATGATTTACTTGCAAAATTACTTTATTATAGTTAAATTTGCAAGAAACAACAGATAAAAAGATAAATATAATGGATGAAACAAATGTGAGGGTTAATTCCCTTAAGGCTTGGATTCTTGCCGCACGCCCCAAGACGCTTACGGGTGCTGCCGTTCCTGTGATGATTGGCGTGGCGAGTGCCGTGGCTCTGTACGGATGGAGCGGAATAAGGGTTGTGCCGGCTGTTCTGTGCATGTTGTTTGCGCTGATAATGCAGGTTGACGCAAACTTTGTGAACGACTATTTCGACTTTATGAAGGGCACCGACGATGAGAGCCGGCTCGGTCCTAAGCGTGCCTGCTCGCAGGGATGGATTACGGCAGTGGCCATGCGCCGTGGATTGCTCTACACCACAATTTTAGCTTGCGCAGTAGGTCTGCCGTTGGTGTTTTACGGAGGTTGGGAGATGATAATGGTGGGACTCGCCTGTGTGGTGTTCTGCTTTCTCTATACCATATCTTTCTCTTATCTCGGCTTGGGCGATGTGCTTGTACTCGTGTTCTTCGGCCTTGTGCCAGTGTGCATGACCTATTGGCTTGCAGCCCCTCCCACGCAATTGGCGTCAATTCCCACTTCCGTTGTTGTGCTTTCGATAGCCTGCGGACTGGTGATAGACACGCTGCTTGTGGTGAACAACTTCCGCGACATCGACAACGACCGACGTGCCGGCAAGCGCACTCTTATTGTGCGTATCGGCGAGCGTGGCGGACTGATACTCTACATGTTGCTTGGACTTTTAGGTGCTGAAATGGCATTTGGTGGCGTTGTTTATCTGAACTGGCACGAAGGCCAGTGGACGCAGTTTCTTGTCATATTCTACATACCGTTTCACACTCTTGCCTTCACATCGATGCGAAGCATAAGAAAAGGTGCCGAGCTGAACCGTGTGCTTGGAATGACTGCACGCAATATGCTGATATTCGGACTGTTGGTTTCAGCCGCGCTGATATTTGCATAAAGTATTCGAGAATAATTAACGTTGATTACACAACATAAATAATTAACGTTGATTACACGACATAAATAATTAACGGGCATTACACGACCATAGCAAAGTCGGTAATGCCCGTTATTTTTGTTCCGCTGGTTTTTTCTTTTCTTTTTAATTGAAGAAGTTCCAGCTCACTCCAAATCTAAACACTCTCTGATTGAGTGGATAGTGAGGTGTGAAGAAATAGTCGCGGTTGCCTTGCCCAGCGTTCACGTGGCTCATCATCACAAAGAAGCGAGTGTGCTGAAGGTGGAAGTTGGCATAGACATTCACCACAGGATAGTTGCCCACTTCTGTGCGGCTGTTGCCTTCCTGCACGGCGAACTGTCCGAGAGCCGGACTGTAGTCGGGTGCGTAATACTTGGTGAAGTAGCGTGCGTCGGCTCCGAAATCACATTTCAACACCTTTGCAATCTTAAACCTAAGATAGATGTTGGAGTAGATGTTGAGGTCGGGCACGGGGATTACACCGTTGTTCGACGACTTCTGATAGGTAATCACATTCTCCCAGCGCAGCGGACCAAGCTTGAAGTTCTGCTCCAAAGCAAGAGTGAGAAGACTGACGGCCCCGCTTGCTTGCTTTACGCAGAGCGTGTTGCCGGTGCGCATCTTGTCGTCGGTGATGTTGTAGCCCATGGCAAAATAGGCATGGTTCTTCACATTGTCGAATGCCACGCGCACGGTGGTATGGGTCTTCTCGTAGGTGAAGAGTCCCTCTACGCGCGAGTGGATAATCTTCGACATATCGTCGTTGTCCCACCAGAAGTGCTTGGAGTGGTAGTGGCGATAGTAGAACGATGGGTTGAGACTGTGGAAGAATCCATTTGCCTGCAATCGCACGGTGTCGCCAAAGAGCGCGAAGTTGAGGTCGGCATTGGCGTCAATCTTCAGCTGTCCGGCATCCTCGCCTTGGAGCCATGTTTCGGCTGTAACGTTGTAGTGCAGAGTGCGGCCTTGCGACTTTATGAGCTGTGCGCCTATGCTTAGGTTGTGCTCGTTGTAGGAAGTCGTGGCACGTGTGGAGTCGGGCAGGGTGAAATGGCGCAAGTCGGAAGTCACGAAAGCCTTGAGTCCTGCTTTAGCCCACTTGTTGAAGCCTTCAAGCAGAGAGATGGCAAAGGTGTTCTGCAAGCGGTAGTGCGATGTCTTGTCGTAGATGGAGTCGCCAGACAATGTGCCAACGGTGTTGAAGGTGTTGGCATAGAAGTCGGCAGGCGACTGATAGGCCTGGTATATGCGGCGGTAGTTGTCAAACTTCAGCGTGTGTATGAAACTTGTCACGGGCACGTATTCCGTTTTCATCCACATAGTGTCCTGCGCGGCCTTAGCCTCTATTTGTTTTAGGCTGTCGGCAGCTTCCTTGCCATTGACGGCAATGCGGTTGTCGGCAGCTTTCTTAGTGGCGTTGGGCTTTTTCTCGGCTTTCACAATCTTGGCGTCTTTCGGTCGTCCGCTGAATGTAGTGCTCTTGAAGTTTTTCTCGTCGAAGTCGCGTCCCTCGCGCTTGGCTTTTCTTCGTGCCTCGTCCATTTTCTCCTTGGCAGCGTTCTCCTTCTGCGACTCCATGGCAAATTTCTTAGCCTCAATCTCCTCTTCGGTCATCTTCACTTTGCGGTTGAATCCGATGTTGTAGCGGTGAGTGAAGAAGATGTGCTGGTTGTCGTTGCGGTTCCAGTTTTGCTCAAGCACGGTTGGAATCTCGTTGGTGGCAAAGTTGTCGTCGAAACTCTCGGGGTGTCTGATGTATTCATCATCGGTAATGCCGCCATTCTCCGTCACCTTCTGATGGAGCGTAGAGAAAAGCAGATGAGCCTGGTAGCGGTCGCCGATGTAGGAGCCGTACATGAGATACTTGAAGTGCGATGTGCTCTGGTTGGAATAGTAGCCACGTCCGTAGAGATAGTCGAAGTTGAATCCAAAGCCCAGTCGCTTGTTCACGTTTACTCCGTATTTTGCCACAAGATGATCCTCGCCATTGGTGCGGTCGCCCGCGCTGTTGTAGGTGAGGTTGGTGAATGGCGACAGAGTGTTGGTGAAGTGAAATTCGTCGACAGGTGTCACCATATAGTCGTAGGGCTGGGTGAATATGAACTGTCCCTCGTTGTAGCGGTCGATGAAAATACGGTTCACACGTGGAGTGCCAACATTTCCAGTGGTGTTGTATTCGCCACGCAATCCTGTGGTGAAGATAGTGTTGGGATACATATGCGACATGGTGTCTACCACAGCGGCACGTTGGTCGCCGAATCGGCTGTCTACAGTCCATACCTTAATGCCGCGTGGAATCTCCTTGTCGGTGCCGAGCGAGTCGACATTGTTGCGGCTGGAGCGTTGGCTGACATTGCCGTCGGGTGACATCTGATTGAACTGGTCGAACTGGTTGTCGTCTAACTGTGCCGCCATGCTTGTTGGCACAAACATGGCGGTAATAACAGCGATTAGAAATCTTATCGTTGATTTTGTCATTGTCTTGATTATTGGCGTAAAAATCTGAAGCAGCATTCAGCCATTTTGAAAACCATAGCTGTTATGATGACGATGGTGCCTATGGAACGGCTGTGGAAATAGAAGATAGCCATTCCTACAACAGCCCCAATCATAAAGATGATGTTGAGCACGTTGCGTATCTTGAAGTACTTGTCGTTGGAGGCGTCGCGGCGGTGGTGTCGCACGGGTTGGCGCATGTCGCTGGTCTCGGTCTCCTGTATGTTCTCTTCTGTGTTGTTCATATTCTCTAAGCTGTTTTATTAATATTTTAGTCCCGTTGTTGTTTGGGGATTATTATCTTTTTTCTTTAGCCCTTAGTCTTCTTTCGCTTCTTTTATACCCTTCACCTTCTTGGCGATGTATTTAAAGATGGCGTTCTTGCGGTCGATAGTCTTCTTGCGGAACTTGGCTGTGCCGGGGATGAGCTTGGTGCGCTTCTTGTTGACAGCCTGCTTGTCGGAAATCCACTTTTCGGCTGTGGTTTTGAGGCCAGTCGAGCGTCCCTCCTCATAGTTGTAGGAGATGCGACTGAGTGTGAGATGGAGCTTGTTGTCGTAGCATTTTGCTATCATTGTGTAGGAGAACTCCGTGCGGTCGAGGGCAATGAAGCTCTTCGAGAATTCAAGCCATTCGCGGTAGCGTGCGGCAATCATGTGCTCCTTGCGGTTGATAAGTGCAATGTTGCTCTTTATCTGCTCCTCGGTGTGGGCAAGGCTGTCGAGGGCTACGTAGGCAAGGTCGTAAATCTCTTGTGCCGTCTTGCCGGGCACATCGATGTCGTAGCTGAACACAATTTTGCCGTCCACCTCAGGCACGGCACCTTCCTTGATATATTCCCAGTCCTTTATATTTTCGTTGGCAGTTTCGGCATTTGCCTCTTTTGAAGTTGTTTTCTTTTCTTTCTTCACCTCATTTGATGGCTTTTCTGCATTGGGAATTTCCCATTCGCTTTGCGCTGCGCACAGTATTGGGCAACACATCAAAAATAAAATAAGTATCTTCTTCATATTCTTATATATTGTTCTTTTTTGTTGCACTCAGGCTTTTTTGTTCTTTTACACGCACCCACGGCTTGCGACGTGGGGCGTTGTCCTTGCAAAAGTACTAAATAAATGCTATGAATCAGACTTTTAATGATAATTTAACTATTATTCCTTATACTATTCGTTTTCGAGGAGCGACTGCAGACGCACAATCTCGTCGCGGTATTGAGCTGCCTGAAGGAAGTCGAGATTCTTGGCGGCAGTCTTCATCAGTTCCGTAGTGTCGGCAATGCTCTTCTCGAGCTGCTTCTTGGTCATGCGCTTCACTACAGGGTCGGCAGCATAGGCATATCCGTCTGGCTCGATGTATGGCTTGTAGCCCTTCTTCGAAGCGTTCTCTACTGTAGCCGTCTTGCCGATGGCAGCATTTCCGCTTGTCTTCTCGCTGCCCGACGACATGACCGACATGAGCGAGCCTTTGATGTCCTTGCGTATCTGTTGCGGAGTGATGCCGTGTTCTTGGTTGTATTTCAGCTGAATTTGGCGTCGCCGAGCCGTCTCGTCGATGGTCTGCTGCATACTGTCTGTTATTTTGTCGGCATACATTATCACCTTGCCGTTGACGTTTCGGGCGGCTCGTCCTGCAGTCTGTGTGAGTGAGCGGTGGCTTCGCAGGAATCCCTCCTTGTCGGCGTCGAGTATTGCCACAAGCGAAACCTCGGGCAAGTCGAGGCCCTCGCGCAGAAGGTTCACTCCCACAAGCACATCGTAGAGTCCGGCACGCAAGTCGTTCATTATCTGCACACGGTCGAGAGTAGCCACGTCGCTATGTATATAGTTGGCGTGAATGTCGTGGTTAAGCAGATATTCCGTAAGCTCCTCGGCCATACGCTTGGTTAGAGTTGTGACGAGCACACGTTCGTCGTGTTCTCGTCGCTGGATAATTTCCTCAAGAAGGTCGTCGATTTGGTTCTCGGTAGGCCGCACCTCAATGATGGGGTCGAGAAGTCCTGTTGGTCGGATTATCTGTTCTACGACAATGCCGTTTGACTCCTGGAGTTCGAAGTCGGCAGGCGTTGCCGAAACGTAGATCACCTGGTTCTTCATCTCCATAAACTCTTCAAACCTGAGCGGACGGTTGTCGAAAGCAGCAGGCAGTCGGAATCCATATTCCACAAGGTTCTGTTTGCGTGCCCTGTCGCCACCGTACATGGCACTAATCTGTGGCACACTCACGTGACTCTCGTCGATAATCATCAGGTAGTCCTTGGGGAAGAAGTCGAGAAGACAGTAGGGGCGTTGTCCCGGTTCACGTCCGTCGAAATAGCGAGAATAGTTTTCTATGCCCGAACAATGACCAAGCTCCTTGATCATCTCCATGTCGTATTCCACACGTTCCTTGATGCGTTGGGCGCGGATGTGGTCGCCGAGACTTTCGAAGTAGTCCACCTGCTTGGTGAGGTCGTCCTGAATGAGTCGTATAGCCGACTCTGTCTGCTCCTTGGATGTGACAAACAGGTTGGCGGGATAAACTTGATATTCGTCGAAGGAAGCTATGCGCTGGCATGTTACGCTGTCAAGTTCTTCGATAGAGTCGATTTCATCGTCCCACCATGTTATGCGCAAGAGGTTGTCGCTATAGGCCATCCACACGTCTACGGTGTCGCCCTTCACCCTGAAGTTGCCGCGCTTAATCTCTATGTCGTTGCGCAGATACAGGGCATCGACAAGTCTTCTGAGAAACTCGTTGCGGTCGAGTGTTTGTCCGCGCTTTATGCTGATTATACTATTGGCCATGGCTGTAGGCCCGCCCATACCGTAGATGCACGAAACCGACGAAACCACTATAACGTCCTTTCTGCCCGAAAGCAGAGCTGTGACAGCAGAGAGGCGCAACTTGTCGATGTCCTCGTTTATGGCGAGGTCCTTCTCGATATACGTGTCGGAAGATGGAAGATAGGCCTCTGGCTGATAATAGTCGTAGTAGGAGACGTAATATTCCACGGCATTATCAGGGAAGAAGCTCTTCATCTCCTCGTATAGCTGTGCGGCAAGAGTCTTGTTGTGGCTGAGAATGAGGGTGGGACGCCCTATGTTGGCAATAACGTTGGCCATGGTGAAGGTCTTGCCCGAGCCAGTCACGCCGAGCAACACCTGCGACTCTTCGCCTTGTAGAATGCCGTCGGTCAACTGTTGTATAGCTTGTGGCTGATCGCCTGTCGGCGAAAAGCGTGAAGTGATTTTGAAATCCATAATATAACCTTTTTATCATACAAAAATACTAAAAACTGCGAAATCATACAAGCATATACCATGTTTTAGCGTGAATATTTTATAAAAACGTCCTCAACGCTTTGTAAATAGATGAATAATGTGTATTTTTGCAGTTCAAAATAAATATCGAGTTATGAAGAATTACATCTCAGTAGCAATTCTTGCGGCATTGCTTCTCACAAGTTGTGCCAATGAATTCAACAAGGTATACAAGACCAGCGACTATTCCTATAAGTACGAATATGCCAAGGAATGCTTTGCTAAGGGCAAATATGTGCGTGCCTCGACTTTGTTGCAGGGTCTCGTAACCATGCAGAAAGGCACCGACAACGCTCAGGAGAGTCTCTACATGCTTGGCATGGCTGAGTACAACAGCAAGGAGTATGACGGAGCTGCTGCCACATTCAAGAAATATTTCGCAAGCTATCCAAAAGGCACTTACGCCGAGAATGCTGAATATTATGTGGGCATGAGTCTCTACAATCTCACTCCAGAACCGCGTCTCGACCAGTCGCAGACGGTGAACGCCATTTCTGCTTTTCAGGATTATCTTGACCTCTTCCCCGATGGCAACCGTCGCGAGGAGGCACAGCAGCGACTCTTTGAGCTTCAGGACAAGCTTGTTCAGAAGGAACTCCATTCGGCACAGCTGTATTACGACCTCGGCCAGTATTTCGGCAACTGTACATACGGAGGCAACAACTACGAGGCTTGCATCATTACAGCACAGAATGCCCTGAAGGATTTCCCTTACTCTAAGCTGCGCGAGCGGTTTGCTCTGCTTGTGATGAAAAGCAAGTTTGAGCTGGCACAGCAGAGTGTGGAGGAGAAAAAGCTTGAGCGTTTCCAGGATGCCGAGGATGAGTGCTACGGATTTATCAACGAATATCCTGACTCCAAGGACAAGGTGATGGCCGAGAAGTTCATCAACAAGTGCAAGGAATACACCAAGGACTAAGTAAAGAAGATAAATAAACATTAATCAATAAACATAAACATTAAATTAATGGATTACAAAAAGTCAAAAGCTCCCGTCAACACCGTCACACGCAACATAATGGACTTGTGCGACGAGACAGGAAACATCTATGAGAGTGTTGCTATCATCGCAAAGCGCGCAAACCAGATTGCCGTAGAGATTAAGCAGGACCTCAACAAGAAGCTCGCCGAGTTCGCTTCCTACAACGACTCGCTCGAGGAGGTGTTCGAGAATCGTGAGCAGATTGAAATCTCACGCTACTACGAGAAACTCCCCAAGCCGACACTTCTTGCAACACAGGAATTTGTTGAGGGCAACGTTTACTATCGCGATCCTTCGCAGGACAACAACAAGGAACAGGAAGAGGCTTAAACTCACATTGTAAGTTATGATACAGCGCAAGCAATCTGTCTTTTTGCTGATAGCCTTCATAGTTTCACTGGTGTGCTTGTGTTTGCCGCTCGGCAGCTTTGAGCCGCAGGCTATGGGCGTGAGCTTCAAGATGTACAACCTTATGGTGGTGTTGGGCAGTGGAGCCGACTATTCGGTGTGCGGTCTTTTTGGACTGCTCCTTATTAGTAGTGTGCTTAGTCTTGCCATCATCTTTCTCTACAAGAATCGCCCGTTGCAGAGCCGTCTGTGCCTGTGCAACATGTTCTTGCTCTTGGCGTGGTATGTGGTATTGGGCGTGATGACACGCAATGTTATTTCTGCCGACACTAATTTCCATATCTCGTTTGCCGCTTGTCTGCCGGCTGTTGCCTTGATTCTTAATTTCATGGCACGTGTGGCAATTGTTAAGGACGAGAAGATGGTCAGAGCGTCTGAGAGAATAAGATAGCATATATATTACACATTATATAATAATATATACCTTAATATATATAGGGTAGGAGAGGGATGTCCTCGCTCTTGGTGTAAGCTTAAAACGCTTAGGAAGCCAAGGGCGAGGACTTCTGTTTTTAGTATAACATTAGCTGTAAGGCGAAATTGAAAAGGCTGTAAGGCGAAATTGAAAGTGTGGAAGAAATACCTGTTATTATGCGTATTTCGTTGATTATCATGTAGTTTACAGGTATTTAGAATCCTTAAAATATTACAAATACGACTTGAAAAACTTGCACATTTCATGATTTTTGTGTAATTTTGCAACCGATAAGAAAAAAGGATACTGACTTCTTCTTGTTTCAGAAGCGTATCTGAAAGTATCTAACGGAATTTAGATTAATGCTGGATTGATTGTTTTCAGGCATCTATCGTGAACATTTATTTCGGTTGTCTCCCCGCCTAAAAAGACTTAACGTGTCGGGGAGAGTTCTTTATATGATATGTCGCCGCTTCAGGGTTGAAGAAGTGTTGCCACTGACTATTTAAGGGATAGTGTTCGGATTCCACAAACAAATTTATAATGATTAAACTTTTCAAAGTAGTATTATTAGTTGTATGTTTATTGGGAGTCAATCCCGTTATGGGTGCAGAAACAGCAGTTGAGACAGAAACTGCCAGCACGGAAAATTTTGATTGGGAACCTGTGATGCAGGCAATTATTCAGGTTGAAAGCGAAGGCAACGCCAAGGCTGTGAAGGGCAACTCTTGTGGAGCAATGCAAATCACTCCGATATTAGTGGCTGAATGCAATCAAATCCTGAAAAAGCGCAATAGCAAGAAGCGTTTCACGCTGCGCGACAGATTTAGCTTGGCAAAGTCGAAGGAAATGTTCGAGCTTATACAGTCGTACTTTAATCCGCTCAACGATATTGAGCGTGCCATCCGATCGTGGAATGGTGGCAACAAATATAGCGTAAAACGCACACAGCGTTATTTTGAGAAGGTGATGAAACACCTTACCCCAAACGTTAAGCAAGAATAATCATTCTTTTTTATAGAGCCTTGGCAGCGAAAAAAAAGCTGTCAGGGCTTTTTCTATTAAAGTTGAACAGTTTTTTTCAGCCTAAAATAGTGAAAATACAAAGCTGTTTATTACGATGTGGATTTAAGATGAGCTGACACCGCTTGTGCCCTAATGCTGAATAACCACTGTTTTTGCATTGATTTACCACGATTTTATGTGTTTTACTTGATATAAATCATTTATGAATGAAAATGTTTGAAAAAAAGCTTCTAAAGTTTTGCAGTTATCAAAATTTGTTATACCTTTGCACTCGCAATTCAGAAATGAGGTTGCTGATAACAAGATAACCGATGCACCCTTAGCTCAGTTGGTAGAGCAACTGACTCTTAATCAGTGGGTCTAGGGTTCGAATCCCTAAGGGTGTACATTTTGTTAGAAGAATTCAAAAAGAAAATAGGGTATGCACCCTTAGCTCAGTTGGTAGAGCAACTGACTCTTAATCAGTGGGTCTAGGGTTCGAATCCCTAAGGGTG
>CAKQEI010000066.1 GCA_934230115.1 uncultured Prevotella sp.
AAGGTGGTGCCACCAGGAATCGAACCGGGGACACAAGGATTTTCAGTCCTTTGCTCTACCAACTGAGCTATGGCACCATTGTGCTTTTTCTTAAGCGAGTGCAAAGGTAGGCATTTTAAATTTACTGTGCAAGTTTTTTGCTGCTTTTTATGCGAAATGAGTGCAAATAGTTCTATTTTGTGCGTTCTAATAAAATTTTCTGTAAAAACTTGCACGTATTATGAAAAAAGTATGTACCTTTGCACTCGCTTTTGAGATATGTCTCATTCGGCAATCGGGATGTAGCGCAGTTGGTAGCGCACTACGTTCGGGACGTAGGGGTCGCAAGTTCGAATCTTGTCATCCCGACAGAAAAGGGGTTAAAGTGTTGCATAACAACATTTTAACCCCTTGTCGCTTTAATAACAATCGTAAATTAGTTTCCTTATGACAAAAAACAAACAAATCATAGCCGACCGCCTTGCTGCTTTGCGCGAGGAGATGCGCCGTGAGAATCTGTCTGCATTCATTTTCCCGAGTTCCGACCCGCACATGAGTGAGTATGTTCCTTCGCGTTGGGAGGGAAGAAAGTGGATTTCTGGTTTCGATGGATCTGCTGGCACTGCTGTTGTCACTTTGCATTCAGCTGCATTGTGGACTGACTCCCGCTACTTCATAGCTGCCGAGGAACAGCTTGAAGGCACTGAGTTCCAACTCATGCGCGAGCGTGTAGACAGCACTCCTTCTATTCCCGAGTGGATATCACGCGAGTTGCAAGATGGTGACTCTACAGAGATAGGTGTCGACGGTATGTGTATGCCTCTTGCCGAGGCTGAAGATATGAAGGCTGCATTGCGCCATCTTGGTGGCATAACAATGCGCACAAATCTTGATATTCTCGAACGTGTGTGGAACGATCGTCCTTCAGTGCCTCTTAATCCTGTGGAGATTCATTCTATGGAGTTTGCTGGAGAGTCGGTTGCAGACAAGCTTTCGCGCATTCGTCATGAACTGTTGCGCCTTGGTGCTGGCGGTATGCTTATGACCCAGCTCGACGATATAGCATGGACATTGAACCTTCGTGGCTCTGATGTACACTGCACTCCTGTGTTTGTGGCTTGGCTTATCGTTGCTGAGGATACGGCTGTGCTTTTCATAAAAGACGAAAAGCTGTCGCCTGAGGTTAAGGATTATCTGCACAATGAGGGCATTGCCATTGACGACTACGACAATATCATCGATGCTCTCAACTCTTATGGTGGCTACTCTCTGCTCATCGACCCTGCTACAACCAACTGCACACTTGCACAGTTGCGTGGCAATTTCAATGCTGTGAACGCTCCCTCGCCTGTGCCTGCAATGAAGGCTATAAAGAATAAGGTGGAGTGTGACGGCTATCGCAATGCAATGCTACGTGATGGTGTGGCTTTGGTTAAGTTCTTGAAATGGCTTGATGAGGCTGTGCCTCGTGGCAAGGAGACAGAGTTGTCGGTAAGTGAGAAGTTGCGCCAGTTGCGTTCTGAACAGAAGCTGTTCCGCGACATATCTTTCGATACTATTGCTGGATATGAGGAGCATGGAGCCATTGTTCACTATGAGCCTACTCCTGATACTGATGTGCCTTTGCGTCCAGATGGATTCCTGTTGCTTGACAGTGGCGCTCAATACAGCGACGGAACAACAGATATAACACGCACAATACAGCTCGGTCCGGTTTCCGATCTTCACCGTCGTGTGTATACTCTTGTGCTTAAGGGGCATCTTTCATTGCAGAATCTCTGTTTTCCACGAGGTGCTGCCGGCACTCAACTTGATGCTGTGGCACGTACTGCAATGTGGCGTGAGGGAATGAACTTCATGCATGGCACTGGTCATGGTGTGGGTTCTTACCTTAGTGTGCATGAGGGTCCTCACCAGATACGTCAGGAATATCGTCCTGCTCCGATGCTTGAGGGCATGACTGTCACCGATGAGCCTGGTCTTTATCTTGCAGGCAAGTTCGGCGTGCGCATAGAGAATGTCTTGCTCACAGTGCCTTACATGACAACTGAGTTTGGTAGCTTCCTACGTTTCGAACCGCT
This sequence comes from uncultured Prevotella sp., assembly GCA_934230115.1. Classification (GTDB taxonomy): domain Bacteria; phylum Bacteroidota; class Bacteroidia; order Bacteroidales; family Bacteroidaceae; genus Prevotella. The sequence continues at coordinate 2,061 of CAKQEI010000066.1, forward strand.
GACTCTCTGTCCTATCGACACTCAGCCGATATTGGTGGATATGCTTACAGTAGAAGAGCGCCAGTGTCTTAATGCTTATCATGAAATGGTATATCAGCGTCTTGCACCGCTACTCGACTCGGATGAGCGCGAATGGTTGGCGGGAAAGACTGAGGCGATATAGGAGTTTAAGGTTTTAAATCCTGTCAAATAAGTTTGTAAAAACAGTATTTTTTCATACTTTTGCAAAGTAACATCAATACTGAATAAGACTATGGTACAATTGAAGGACAGATATATACGTTTCGACTGGGCAATCCATGACGGACGCAGAGCGCTATGCCTACGATGAGCACATAAACGCAGTGATGATTCAGAATGATGTGCTCGGCAACGCACGACAAGAAGGACTTGAGGAGGGTCGTGCTGAGGGTCGTGCTGAGGGTCGTGCTGAGGGTCGTGCTGTCGGCCGTGCCGAAGGCGAACTTAGTAAGAGTCAGGAAATAGCTCGGAATCTTTTGGGTCTCGGAATGCCAGTACCTCAGATAATGCAGGCTACAGGCTTGACCCAGAAACATATAGAACAGTTGGAAAAGTAATATTGCCCTCGGACTTTAACTGCAATATACGAAAAAAGCGTACAACTTCATAGAGCTGTACGCTTTTTTCGTATGTATTATAATCCTTATTCCCTTTTTAATTCTTCAGCAACGCCTCTGCCATAGCCTTGCCCAATGCCTCGCAAGCCTCAGTAGAATCGGCGTTCAGACTCTGCTTTATTTCTGCAGGAGTGCCAACAAGCTCGAATTTCAGTTTGCTGTCATTCCATTCCAAAATCTTCTTGACTGTCTGTCCTGCCCATGTGAATGAGCCGAATACTCCGAGCAAATGATTCTTTATGCCACGTGCGGCAAGTTCGGAGAGCAGTGTCTCCATAGGAGGATAGAGTCCGTTGTTGTAGGTGGGAGCACCAAGAACAAGACCTTTGTACTTGAATACGTCGCTCAAGATGTAGGAGTGGTTGGAGCGCGACACGTCGTGCATAACGATGTTCTTCACACCGGCAATGCTTGCAGCGCGTGCTATAACCTCGGCACCTTGTTCTGTATTGCCGTACATAGAACCGTAGCAGATGACGAGTCCCGGTTCTGTCTGATAGAGACTCATGCGGTTGTATTCGGCTATAACGCGGCTGATGTGCTCGTGCCATACGGGTCCGTGGGTAGAGCAAATGTAGTCGATCTGCACTCCGGCGAGCTTCTTAAGAGCCTGCTGAACGGGTACGCCATATTTGCCAACGATGTTGGAATAGTAGCGCTGCATCTCTGACCAGAAGATGTCACAGTTCATTTCTGAATCAAGGAATGCTCCAGAGAGAGCACCGAAGCAACCGAAAGCGTCGCCCGAGAAGAGTACATTTGTTGTGGTGTCGAGCGTAACCATTGTCTCGGGCCAGTGTACCATAGGAATCATGGTGAACTGCAACTCATGCTGTCCGAGCGAGAGAGTGTCGCCATTGTTTACCTCAACAATTTCGTCAGCCGACTCACCTACGTGGTAGTAACCGCGCACCATGTCGAATGTCTTCTTGTTGCCCACGATTTTAGCCTCAGGATAATATTTCTTTATCAAGGCCAATGAGCCGCTGTGGTCAGGCTCCACGTGGTTTACTATGATATAGTCGATAGGGCGGTCGCCTATTACCGAGCGCAGGTTGTTGAGGAACTGCTGGAAGAAGTTGACCTCAACTGTGTCGATGAGTGCTATTTTCTCGTCGACGATGATGTAGGAGTTATAGCTAACGCCATAGGGCAGGGGCCACAGATTCTCGAAGATGTGCTTGTGGCGGTCGTTCACACCCACATAGTGGATGCCTTGTGTAATCTCAGAATTTTTCATTGCTGTAATGTTTTGCCAAAGTCCTTTGATATATAATTGAAAATGTCCTTGCAGCAGTCGGCTGAGAAAGCCGATGCGCAGTCGATAAGTCGGTCCCAAGTCTGCTCGTCAAGTCCGCGCTCGATGTCGTCGCGTGTCACTCCGTACTTTATCATTCCGTAGATAAGTCCGGCGTTGAAGTTGTCGCCCGCGCCGATTGTGCTCACTGTCTTTGTGGCAGGCATGGGATATTCCTTGTGGAAACCTCCGTCGGAGAATACGCTGACGGGATTAGGCCCGTCGGTATAAACAAGACGCTTGCAGTAGAAAGATGTCTCGGCACGATAGACGCGCTCGGCAGAGTCCTTCTTGTAGATTTCCATAAAGTCCTCGCGCGAGCCTCTCACTATGTCGGCAAACTCAAGGTTGTCGATAAGGTTGGGCGTTATCTTCAGCACGTCGTTGCGGTGGGCTGGACGGTAGTTTACGTCGTAGTAGATTATGGCTCCACGGTTGCGCGCATATTCCAGGAGTCCTGCCACTTGTGGACGCAGCGATGGGTTGACTGCATAGAACGAGCCAAACACCACGATGTCGTCGCGGCTGATTTCGGGATAGGTGAAATCCATGTGGTCGTGGTTCTGGTCGCGGTAGAATATATAGTCGGCATTGTTGTTCTCGTCGAGGAAGGCGAGAGATATGGGCGACTTTATTTCGGAATATACATTGATGTCGGATGTGTCGACACCATTCTCCTTGAGAAATGCTCTCACATATTCGCCCACTCGGTCGCTTCCCGTTTCGGAAATGAACGTGGTCTTCACTCCGGCTCTGCCCAGCGACACAATGCCATTAAAGGTGGAGCCGCCTGGAACTGCCTCTATTGGTTTGCCGTCCTTGAAGATAATGTCGAGTACGGTTTCGCCGATACCTATTACTTTTCGCATAAACTTTGTATTATTTGTGTAATTTGTTTCTTTACGGTTCTGATTTATTAAGGAGTGTGCTATTCTGCTTCGGGCTTGCGGAACAGCGAGAAGTTAACGCTTCCGTAGGCGCGGTGCTCCACGAATCCCGGCACATCGCTGAAGTCGTTGTGCTTGCCATGCTCAAACACAAGCAATCCGCCTGGTGCGAGCATGTCCTTCTGAAGGATGAGTTGCGGTATGGTGGGCAATTCGGGCAGAGCGTAGGGGGGGTCGGCGAATATTAGGTCGAACTGTTGCTTGCACGACTTGATGAAGCGGAATACGTCGCCTCGTATGAGTATGTTGTCGTCTACACCAATCTTCTTCATGCACTCGCGTATGAAGGCCGCGTGGTCGCGGTCCATTTCCACGCTTATCACCGGCTTGCATCCGCGCGACAGCAGTTCGAGCGAGATGCTGCCCGTGCCGGCAAATAGGTCGAGGGCGCGTGCCCCCTCCATGTCTATGTAGCCATTGATAACGTTGAAGATGTTCTCTTTGGCAAAGTCGGTGGTGGGTCGAGCCTTAAACGAGCGTGGAATGTCGAAATGGCGTCCCTTGTATATTCCTGTTATTATTCTCATCGTTTCTAAATGGTTATGTTCCTTATGTTCTTTATAAATCGGCGCAGCTCTTTGAGCAAAGCCTCGTGTCCGGTAATCGAGCCTGCAAGACACAGCACGTCGGTGCGCTTCATGCCGAGTGTCTGCCACACATTTAATATATAGTATACGGCATCGGGCGTGAGCGATACGTCAAACGCGCTGCAGAATCTTACACGTCCTTTGCGGAATGCGCACACGTCGATGCGGCGGTCGTGGAAATAGCAGAAAAGCTTCTCCTGGAATCCACCGTAGGAATGTCGGCAGAACTCTACGAGTACGGGTGCAAGCAGAGGCATGAACTGCACTGTGCGGAATGTCTCTGTCAGCACAAACGAGAGGTCTTTGCCCACAGCATAGGCTGCCACTACATTTATTTGGGGTATTGGTGTGCCTACCACGTTGTCGTCCTTGTATTGTGAGTTGACATGATGGTAGAGGGTGGGCATTGCCTCCTCGTCATATTCTTCGGCAGGGATGAGCAGTAGGGGCGTGTCCACATACACGGTGGCGGTGTCGAATACGGGGTGGTGTTGCGATGTGGCTGCTGAGGTCTGACGCTCAGGTGCCGTCTGCGTCTTCAGTATGTGGCATTCGGCAAGAGCCTGCCTGAGGTTGGCTGCCACGGCAATACCCGACTTCATGTTGTATTGCTCGAAGTCGGTTTGTCCCTCAATCACGGTGTTGGGTGCCGTGAACGTGATAGTGGTGCGTGTGATGCGTATTGTTATCTTCATATATGTGCGATAGGTGTCTCTGTTTTTTATTCCCAATTTCCGCTGTTGTCGTTGGGAGTGGAAAGATCGCCAATTTTCAGTCCTGGGAAACGTCCTGAGGCATCGGCGTCAGCCGTCATGTTGTGCACGGAGTTGGCGTCAAGCCCTCGCAGATATTCGTCGTATGTGGCAGAGCATTCCATTACCGGCACAGTGCGTCCTGACTTGGTGGTTACGGCTGAGGCTTCAAGATGGAACCTTCTACCGCCTGAGTAGGGTATGTATTGTGTTGAGTCTGCCATATATCCGCTGTCGATGAGTGTGCGCAACTGCCCGGTGTAGGCATTGTGGTCATGTCGGTAGCGTTCGGCAGCGGCACGTATAGTCATGAGCCGTTGCTTTACGCTTGCCTCGCGCTGTGCGCATTGTTTCTCAAATCGTATGGGCGAATACACGCTCATCACGCAGAGTACGAGCAACACGCATACCACGATGGACAACAGAATATTGATTTTCTTCATCATAAAATGCAAAGTTAATAATTTTTTCCGACACGTTCTTTTTCTTCTTTGACGTTTGTTAGTGTCATTTCCGGCACACGCCGCGCAACACTTCTGCTATCTCCTTGGCGCATTGCCGGTCGTTGAACTTTCGCTCGGCTATTTCTCTTCCTTTTTTACCCATTGTTTGTGCCTCGTCGGGATGTGTGGCAAGATAGTCGATAGCGCGTTGCCACCCTTCTACATCACCGTAGTCAACGGCAATTCCGCAACCTTCATTGTCGAAGTCGACGGGTATCTGTGGATTGCGGCTGCATATCATGGGCAGTCCGAGAGCAAGGGCCTCCACCACGGTTGTCAGTCCTGCCGTGTAGCGTGTGTGTTTGCAGCATATCGCCACACACGATGCACGCGCCACATCAAGGGCTATCTCGTAGGGCAGCAGTCCGCATATCTTCTTCACGTTGATATTGACTGCTGGATTAAGGCTGTTCACTGCATCGAGGTTGGGATTGGGTATCGATGGATTGGGATTTATTCCTATATATAGGTTGAGGCTTCGTCCGGTGTGGTTGAAAGCCTCAATAAGTGTCTTTTGGTCGCGTTGTTCCTTGCCTGTGGCAATGAATGTGAAGCTGTCGATGTTGCTCGTCTCCTTGTCCGTTGTCTGGCTTTGAATCTTTTCCAATATGCGGTCGTAGAAGTCGAGATCGGCTCCCCAATGTCCCACAACCATTCTTTCGGGATTGGCTTTGGGCGAGGAGAGCGAGTCGTTTACGAGTTTCTGCGAAAAGAAGATGAGTCGGTCCATGCCTTTATAGAAAAGCCTGCCTCCCCACTCGCGCAGTCGGCTTCGTGGTGTTACTATAGGCTGATGGTGCCACACGACGATGGGTTTGTTGAAGAGATGTAAGGCACGCAGCAGGATGAGCAGTTCCAATCCCTTGTAGTGGGTGGCATAGATTGCATCAATATGCTCGCGGCATGTAAGCACTCGCCATGCTGTGTGCAGGGCAGAGCGAAGGCGCGAAAGGTCGTGGCTTGGTGAGCGATGGTAGACCACTTCGATGCCATTGTCTGGCAAATGGCAAGCACCGTAAAGGAAATGCGAGGGAAACTCGCCGTCCTTCATTCGGCGCAGACAATACTGTATGTTCTGGGTGTGATAAAAATATACTTTCATTTCTTTCCAACGAGATAGCTGTAGTTGTATACCTGCATAAACGGGTGGAGTAGGGCGCGCACGAGAGCAACGGGGTCTTTCTCGTGAGTGTAGAATATCACGTGGCGGTATTTCACGTAGTATCGCCACATCTTCAGCAAGTCGCCCATGCCCCGTCCGCATTCTGCGTTGAGCAGACGTATGCCGTCGGCAAATATCCGGTTGTCGGCTGTTGGCACATTCGCGGCATCTTTTTCTTTTGCTGACTGTGATTTGGCATAGGAACTTGCGTAAAGTTCCATCGACTTGCGCCATACCCATTCCAGAAACTCGCGCCTTGCCGCAAAATGGGCGTTCATCCAAGGCTTCACGCTTCGCCAATGTCTAATGCCATACCATATCATATATATGGCGTTGTCGGCTGTGCGCACTCGGTGGCTGTCGAATTTCACGTAGGTGGCAGCCTCCTCGTATCGGCGTTGCTTCACGAGCACTCGGTCGATGAGCACAATACTGTCGAGAGCGGCTGCTGCTGTGGCTGTCATTACGTCGTAGCAAGTGCGGCGGTAGATTTCGGGCTGTTCCTTTTCTGTCGGTATGTAGTCGAGCAGGGAGTGGCGCAACATTTGGCAATGGCCCATCATCGAGGCGTAGAAGAGTCGGATGAGATTGCAATTGGGGCGGCGGCTGTCGTAGCGTATCGGAGCGCCAGTCTCGCTGAAAGGCTCCGACCGGCACACGCACATCATCTTGCCATCGGCCATTGCCGCTGCTTGTTCCTCAAGTTTTGTGGGCAACCAGATGTCGTCTTGGTCGCTTACTGCTATCAGCTCGCCCTCGGCACGCCGCATGGCTGAGAAGAAATTGAGGTTGATGCCTTGCTGTGAGGGGTTCTGATATATGCGGAATGCCATTCCATCAGGAGCCTTTTGGGCATATTCGTTGAGCACCGCCATCGTGTCGTCGGTGCTGCGGTCGTCCTGCACCACTATTTCGAGCGGCAGTAGAGTCTGCGAGAATATTGAGTCGAGTTGCTCGCGCAGATGACGTGAAGCACCATTGTAGGTGCACATCACCACGGAGATATTGCTGTTCTGTTTCATTATTTTGCAAAGTTAGTGCAAACCGAGCATAATACAAAGCAAGTAACAAATTAATTCGTCTTGACTGTGGCGCGTATTTCAACAATTTTGTTTAAATTTGCGTCATGTAACGTCATGCACTCGCGTGACGCTTGAACTTTAAAAACCAAATACACACTATATGGCTCTACAACCCTATAAGACCGACGTTGCCGTGCTCATCCTTTTCTTCAACCGTCCCGACCATCTGCAGCGGGTGTTCGAGGAGGTGCGCAAGGCGCGTCCATCACGCCTCTTCCTCTATCAGGACGGACCGCGTGGCGAGCGTGACATGGCCGGCATAGAAGCTTGCCGACAAGTGGTGGCCGACATCGACTGGCAATGTGAGGTGCACCGCAAGTATCAGGAGCGCAACTATGGCTGCGACCCTTCGGAATACATCTCCCAGAAATGGGCGTTCTCCGTTGTCGACCGTTGCATTGTGCTTGAGGATGATGATGTGCCGTCGCAGTCGTTCTTCACCTTCTGCAAGGAGATGCTCGACCGTTATGCCGATGACGAGCGTATATGGATGATTGCCGGATTCAATCCCGAGGAGCAGGTGGACAGTCCGCATGACTATCTTTTCACCTCTGTCTTCTCCATTTGGGGATGGGCGTCGTGGCGTCGTGTCATCGACAAGTGGGACCCTAACTACGCCTTCCTCGACCAACCCGACTCCATGCGCCAACTCAACGCCTTGATGCGCCAGCGCGGATATTGCCGCGACACTCTGCGCGCTTGCTACGACCACCGTGCTTCAGGCAAGGAGTATTACGAGACTATATTCTGGGCGTCGATGGTGATGAACTCAGGTCTCGCCATTATGCCAACGCGCAATATGATTAATAATCTCGGTGCCACCGAAGGCTCTACCCACTACACGGGTTCGCTGCTTACTATGCCGCGCCGTCTGCGCAGACTCTTCACCATGCAGAGATTTGAGTTTCAAGGCGAGCTGCGCCATCCGCAATATATTATAGAAGATGTGGAGTTTAAGGAGAAAGTCTACCGCACTTATGCCTATGGTCATCCGTGGATTAAGGCAGGCCGCTCCTTGGAAGAGCTGTGGCTAAACTTGCGCTACGGCAACTTCGCACATATCGGACGCTCAATCATGCGTCGCGTGGCAAAAATTATCGGCAAGGACCGCCATTGGTAAAATGGCGGCTCTTGCCGCTTTTACTTTTCTATAGCCTATAGTTTCTGTCCCTCCAATTTTTCTATTTCTTCAGCACAGCTCGTGCCACAAACCATATGTGCATTAGTATGGTCGACATCAGTCCGTAGTGGTGGCTCATCACATTGAAACGCTCTATGAGCGAGGCACGGTGGTTCTTGTTGGTCATACCTCCGTCGAGGTAGTTCACCACCACTTCGGGCAGTCGAAGTAGAGGCAAGCCCTCCTTCTCGGCACGCTTCATCACACGTATGCACCAGTCCACATCGGCAGAGAAACGGTATTTCAAATTATATGGCTCAGCTTTGGCAATGTCGGTGCGCACGTAGAAAGCCTGGTGGCACACGAGCATACCGTGGCGGAACGAACGCCAACTGAGGTCGTCGGGAGGAGCCAAGCGGCGCGGGCGCAACAGCTCGCCGTTGTTGTCTACGATGTTGGTGTCGCCATATAGCACGGCTGGCAATCGTCCGTCCGAGCGTTCATTCACGTCGTTTGAAATGTTTTCGAGTGTCTCGTCTGTCGGCAGCACGTCTCCGGCGTTGAGAAACACCACATAGTCGCCCGTCGCAAGTTGCAATCCCTTGTTCATAGCATCGTAAAGTCCGCGGTCGGGTTCCGATTTTATTATTATGTCGTGCTCTGTCTCCTCCTCGGCGCTGCGCCTTCGGTAGGCTTCGGCCATTGCCATGGTGGAGTCTTTCGACGCTCCATCGACAATGATGTGTTCTATCTGCCCCCACGTCTGCGACATCACGCTGTCGAGAGTGCGCTGCAAAACCTCGGAAGCGTTGTAGGTGCAGGTGATTATTGAGAATTTTATCATCTTCGTCTTTTTTACCTTATTATATTATATATCGTTTTAAAGCTATAAGTTCATTATACACCTCTATATATTTCATTGCCACACTCTGCTGAGAGTAGTTGCGCGTCACCTTGCGCAGGCAAGCCTCTTTCAGCTTGCTGCTGTCGGCATCTTCCAAAACCCAGCGGATGCCTTCGGCAAGGTCGGACGAATCTTTGAAGTTGGCAAGATAGCCCGTGCTGCGATGGTCTATCATCTCGGGTATTCCGCCCACGCGGAATCCCACCGAAGGCACACCGCAAGCCATCGATTCCATGATGGTATTAGGCAGATTGTCCTCAAGCGATGGCAGTACATACACGTCGGACGAATTGTAGATGCTCACTATTTTGTGCTCGTCGGCTACGTATCCCAATGGATAGGCTGGCAAGGCAAGCTCGTTGCTTACTTGTTCGGCGTTGCCTCCAAGCACAGCCACAGATGTGTTGTCCTTCATTTCGGGGTGCTCAGCTGCAAGGCGGTTGACGGCGTCGATGAAGTAAGCCACTCCCTTGCGCTCGTCGGTCACCTTCTGCGAAACGAACAATATTATGCGTCCCTCGGCAGGCAAACCAGCTCTAAGCCTTGCCTCGCGCTTGTCGCTGGGGCAGAACACGCGGCTGTCGATAGAATTGGGTATTGCCGACACGCGTTGCGACTTGAGCAATGAACTTTGCTTGGCTTGGTTTTCAAGCCATCGGCTGCACGTCACGAAGTGGATATTGCTGCCTTCGTAAAGGCGTCGCTTGCGCTCCCACACTTTGTGCGAAAGGTCGTTGACCGAACCGTGAAGGGGCAGCAGCTGGCAGTTGTGGCAAGTGGTGCGGAAAGCCGAGCAAGTGCGGGCGTAGTGGCAGATGCCTGTAGCAGGCCATAGGTCGTGCATGGTCCACACCACTGGCTTGCCGCTGCGCAATATCTTGCGTATCGACTTCAGCGAAAGCATTCCCTGATTTATCCAGTTCAGGTGTATCACGTCTGCCTCGCGAAATTCGGGCAGGTTGGTTATGTCGCTGCCGGCATTGGCTATGTCTATCTCAAAGAGATGTTCCTTGTGGAAACGCAGATGGAGAAACACCATGAGCCGCTCCCACAGGAAATGCCACTTCACAGCCCACTTGCTTGATAGTGGCACTACGCTGATTTCGTCGGTTTGCTTGTCGCCGACGAGCATCTTGGCTTTCACCCCGTTGTTGTTCAGGGCTTCCATCAGGCGGTTGGCTGCCACGGCGGCTCCGCCGGTCTTTTCGCTTGTGTTTACAATGAGTACTCGCATAGATTTTCTTTATATGGCACAAACTTACTCATTTTTTCTCGATTTCCGCTCATTCCACCCATATTTTTCTACATTTATATATTATAGGGCGATTATTGGTTAGTAAATGTCTTTAAAACTATCATCAAACTTACGGTTTAAAAGCAAAACAACCGAATAAATATTAATCAGTTGTGTGTGTTCGGACACATCGTGTTGATATATATCAATAAAAAGCCCTGAAGTGATATATTATTATATAAAACGCTTGCAGATTCGGAAAAAGTTAGTACCTTTGCATCGTCAAAAGGTTAATAGATTGTTTAGGTTAGTAGTAATAGATTTAGGTTTTTAGTTATTAGGTTTAAGGTAAATTGAACGATTGTTTAACAGGTAACTATGAGGAGCCGCGAGGATCTTCATTAATTACGAAAAAGGATTTTTAGTTAAACATAGGCTTTACGGTGCTGCTCGCTGAGAGTGGTGCCGTAATTTTTTTTATATTCGCATGAGTGTTTTTGTGGGTCTGTTTATGGTTGTGTGACAATGTTGCTTTAAGCCCTATTAGAGAAAGTATATTTGAAATAAATCTTCCACTTCCAATTCTTCCATTTATTTTTAAAAGGAGGATGTGCTATTTCTGTATGTTCTCATTCGATAAATTGATGCTCAGATATTGTTGCCTTATAAGGCTGTAAATTTACGCAGTCGGTTTTTATTGTTTGCTTTGAGATCTGTGGAAGGTGAATGTAGCATTAAAAGATATGTAGCGTACCGGGTGGACTTTTTTGTTTCCTGCCGAGGAAAAAATTTTTCCCTGCCGAGAGAGTAAAAATAAGGTTACTGGTAAATCGATAGGTTTTCGATAGATTCTTGTTCACTCTTCGATGTCTCTCCGTTGCAATTTCGTTATGCCTCCGTTGTCCTTTCGTTCGTTCCTCGTTCGTTCTTCGTTACGTTAACGAAGGCAGAACGAAGAACGAACGAAGGCAGAACGAAGGAGTAACGAAGAACGAACGAAGGATGAACGAAGGAGTAACGAAGAACGAACGAAGGATGAACGAAGGGAAAGTGGAGGATGAACGAAGAAAGAAAGGTAGTTAGTATGACTGCTTAAAATCTTCAACCGTTATATAATAACATAATATATAAATGTCAGAACAACAATTTTGTCTGTAAAAAATGTAGATGTTTCTCCATGTTGTATTTGAGGGTTGGGATTGGCAAAATAGAATTCTTGGCAGTTTTGTTTAGTTTGAGACTTAAAACGCTCCAAAAACCGCTGTTTGGCTTGATTTATCTCAATTATGCACTAAAAATACAAGTTTTTTGAAACTTTTTTCTCAAAACGCTTGCAAGTAACCGATTTTTGTTATACCTTTGCGTCCGCTTTCGAGAACGAACGAAACCTCAAGCAAAACGAGTTAAGTTCGTGTTAAGATTGCATTAAGAAAGAGTTCTTTGAAAAGATTTACATAAACAGACAAGTAGTACAAGAAGCAAATCTTTCATTATTATAATGTTAAGATTTGGGTAATTTACGAACCGTTAATTCATTAGGTACACTATTCGTAGTGAATCTTAAAAATACGGAAGCGTTCTGAAACAGATACAAACAAATGCCAATCTCTTCGGAGGTTAGCAGTAAAAGATATTTTACAATGTAGAGTTTGATCCTGGCTCAGGATGAACGCTAGCTACAGGCTTAACA
>CAKQEI010000067.1 GCA_934230115.1 uncultured Prevotella sp.
GCTTTGGCGGATATCGGAAAGGGGTTGCGTATAAACTTCTCTAAACATGTCGCTTAATATTGATTAGTTACTTATTACGTCGCTAAGTTACAAACAAAAATCCGTATGTCAAAGTTTTGTTTCAAAAGAAGTTGAAAGAAAACTTGTGAAAGTCGTAGAAATGGAGTATTTTTGTAAAATAAAACGATTGTATATGAAATTTCCTATTGGCATACAAGATTTTAAGACTCTACGCAATGATGGTTTTGTGTATGTCGACAAGACCGGCTTGCTTCGTGTTCTTAGCACTTATCTTGTGCTTACTGAGAAACAGCAGAGCGAGGGTAGGGCAGACTGTATCATTGAAACGAAGAAAGGAATATACATCTTTGAATTTAAGTTAGATGGTACGGCAGATGATGCCCTCCGACAAATAGAAGATAAAGGGTATGAACGACCGTATTACTCTGACCAACGTCCAGTGCGTAAGATTGGTGTGAATTTTTCCTCGCAGTCAGGAACCATTGACGATTGGAAAGAGGCTTAGTCATTACTTGCAAACAATTTTAATCAACTAAAAACCTTCACTATTATGACGAATACATCAGGCTCAACCTCTCCTCTCGTCACATGGGACGAGCTGCTCGAGTCCATTTCCACTGGAGCTGCCCATCCTGATGAGACCAACTGGAAGATATTCCGCTATCTGCAGTCCAACTACAAGACAATGGGGTCGCAGATAGCCCGCACTCTTCTTGCCGCATACATCAAGTTGCATGTCAAGCGCGAGTCGCTCATCAACTCGTGTATGTTGGGCATGGCTGTGAAGATAAGCGAGATGTATGCCGACTTCAATTTTCCTAACTTTCTTAAGGCATGGGGTTATGACAATTGCCTGCGTGCAGGTGATTTGCGACGGCAGACGGGAAAGGACGGCAGACAATATCTCTCGCTTAAGGAGCGTGTCGACCAAGCCTTGCGGTCGTATATGCTTCATCATCCAGAAGAGTGCGATGGCGAGTGTGATGGCGTTGTGAGTATGTACGCTGCCAAGGTGTTTGAGAAGGAGAGCAATGGACGCAAGCATCGTTATGTGAAGCTTGTAGCCAAGGACGGCAGCGGCTTAATAGCCGACAGCCATCAGTTTCCATGTCGTCCTTGGGAGATATGTGGCAGAATGTTTGATGTGCTGACAAGGGTGTCGCGCCAAGGCAACGAGCGAGTGTCCGACATTGCAGCGTCGAAACATCGGGTTGACGATGTGTTCGCGGTTGAAGTGGGGTTTGTCGACTTCATCGACGAGCTTCATGGTCATATTCATGTGTTCGACTCGCAGTCGCGCCATTTTGTGGCAGACAAGGTAGCGCATCCTGCGTTGGCTATATCAGTAGATAGTTATGTGCGTTTTTGCCCGATAATTGTAAATGGCGACCATTTCAAGTTGGCAGCCATCGTTGGCACCGTGGATAAATATGAGGGGCGCAAAGCGTTCGGCATCTATGAGGCAAGGGTGGAATATGCCAACCGTGACGATCAGTACATACGCTATACTATAGACTCGCCGATAAGGCAGACACCTGAGGGGGAAATAGCAAAATCTGGTTTTGCCTCAACTGCCATGTTGCCCGAAGGGGAAAGGCGGGGCATGGTGCAGGGTAGCCATGTGCGCCTTGTCCTATTCCTTAAAAGGGGGAAGGATGGGGTTAAGCGCAACTATGTGGCCGATATTTTTTAGTCACAACCCGCCTGTTCGTGTTTATTAATATGCTTCTTTATTTGCCAACTGTCGTATTATTTTTGCCTCTTTGAATTATATTTGCATTTTTCTTAGGCTATATTCGTAAAAATCCTTAACTTTGCAGTCGATTTATAACAACATTAAGGTATTAAACAAAGTTTTCAGGTATTATGATGATTAGACAGTTGGCAATCCTATTCGGATGCCTTGCCTTGGGTGAGCTTATCATCTATCTCACCCACATTCCACTCCCGTCAAGCATTCTTGGCATGTTGTTATTGACCTTGCTCTTGAAGCTCAAGGTTATACGACTGGAGTGGGTGCGCAGTATTTCAGATTTCTTGGTGGGCAACATCGGTTTCTTTTTCGTACCGCCAGGAGTGGCTATCATGCTTTATTTCGACATTATCAAGGCCCAACTTCTGCCTATTGTAGTGGCTTCGGTAGTGTCTACGGTGCTTGTGCTTGCCGTCACAGGATGGGTTCATCAATTCTATGGCAAGGCTAAGGCAAAGATAAAGAACGACTGACAATATTAAGGCAAAGACAAAAGAACAACAGAAAAAAGTAACAATGGAATACTTCTCAAATGAATTTTTTCTTATAGCCCTCACATTCGGCTCTTATTTTCTTGGCAAACTGCTGCGCCGATGGACGGGATGGGTGATAATGAACCCAATATTAGTTTCGATAGTGTGCATAATCACATTTCTTGAGCTCACAGGCATCTCCTATGAAACCTACAATCAGGGTGGCCACATGATTGAATTCTGGTTGCGCCCGGCTGTAGTGGCTCTCGGAGTGCCTTTGTATATGCAGCTGTCCACAATCAAGAAGCAGCTCACGCCTATTCTCCTCTCCGAGCTTGCAGGCTGCGTGGTAGGCGTTATCTCGGTGGTGTATATAGCCAAGGAGATGGGAGCCTCGCGGGAGGTGATATTGTCGCTTGCTTCCAAGTCGGTGACTACTCCTATAGCTATGGAGGTGACAAAGGCTGTTGGTGGCATTCCTTCGCTCACGGCAGCAGTAGTGGTAGGCGTAGGATTGTTGTGTGCCGTCTTTGGCTATCGTACAATGGGATTTGCCCATGTCAAGAATCCTGTGGCACAAGGACTGTCGATGGGCACCGCCGCCCATGCCTTAGGCACAGCCACATCAATGGACAAGAGTGAAGTGCATGGAGCCTATGCCAGCCTTGGACTTACGCTCAATGGCATCTTCACCTCGTTGCTCACTCCGTCCATTATCCCGTTGATATTGGGATAATGAAGAAAAAATATTGCTAATAATTACTCGTGATGATAACTCTCCCCCTTGATTATCGTGCAGGCTCTGTATAGCTGTTCGGTGAAGATGAGCCTCACCATCTGGTGGGAGAACGTCATTTTCGAGAGCGATATCATTTCGTTTGCACGTTTGTACACGGCATCGGAGAATCCGTAGGGACCGCCGATGATGAACACCAAGCGGCGCGAAGTCTGTTGGCGTTTCTCAAGCCACGACGCCATCTGCATACTTGTGCGTTCAGCCCCGTGTTCGTCCATAAGCACAACGGTGTCGCTCGGTTGTAGGAGTTTGAGTATCTGTTCACCCTCCATCTGCTTTTGCTGCTCCTCCGAGAGGCTCTTTGTGTTCTTTATGGCAGGGATGGTGGTTATGCCGAAGGGCATGTAGTGGGCTATGCGCTCTGCATAGTCGTTGATACCGCTTACGTAGAGCTTGTCATTAGTCTTGCCAACGAGGATTAACTCAGTCTTCATACTCCTCCTTTCGCTTTGGGTTCATTGGAAACCATCCTTTCTTCACGCGCTGTTTCTGTTCGAATATCTCGCCGATGCTCCACAGGCACGATGCTCCGCACACGCCAAGCAGGGCCGATGCCATGACGTTTGCAACAAACATTGCTCCCACTATAAGCAGCAGTCCTGCGATGAGAAAGAGCCACCACAGGCGGGTGCCGAAGTAATACTCCACCTTGATTACCACGGGGTGGAACAATCCGATGATGAGGAATGTGCTTACGGCTATTATCAAGCCGGTAAAATATAGATGATTCATGTGTGTGATATGTGTTATAATGTATGAGAATCTTATATATATATTGTTTACATCTGCAAAATTACTCAAAAACAACTAATTTTACGGCTTTTAACAACAAAATCATCTGATTAACTGCAAAAAACACATGAAATATTTTGCCAACCAAGCAAAAATCACTAACTTTGCACCCGCTTATAAAAACAGCTAACGCTTAAAATAATAAAAATAGCTAACGCTAAAAATACAGCTTTATCACAAAAATAGTTTAATGAAGAATGACAAAATAAAAAACCAGTACCGCGTGAACGAGCAGATTCGCGTAAGGGAAGTACGTATAGTGAGTGACGGTGACTCAACTGTTATGCCTACACGTCATGCTTTGGACATGGCGAGAGAGCAGGGAGTGGATCTTGTAGAGATTTCGCCAAATGCCCAACCGCCAGTTTGTCGTCTCATTGACTATAGCAAATTCCTCTATCAGCAGAAGAAGCATGCAAAGGAAATGAAGGCGAAGCAGGTGAAGGTTGAGGTGAAGGAAATCAGATTCGGACCACAGACCGACGAGCATGACTATAACTTCAAGCTCAAGCACGCTCAAGAGTTCCTTAGCGAGGGCAATAAGGTGAGAGCCTATGTGTTCTTCCGTGGACGCTCAATCCTTTTCAAGGAGCAGGGCGAAGTGCTTTTGCTGCGTTTTGCCAACGACCTTGAGGAATACGCCAAGGTGGAGCAGCTTCCGAAGCTTGACGGCAAGAAGATGTTCCTCTATCTCGCTCCGAAGAAAGCTGGTGTAGCTAAGAAGAGCCAGCAGAAGCTCGATCGCGAGAAGCGCGAGGCTGAGATGCGCGCTCCTAAGCAGGCCGAAGAAAATGCAATGCCTGCCAACGGTGGATTGCTTGCCAATGCTAAGGTGAGTGCTGAGGCTCTGAAGGCTCTCAAGGGCGATGAGTAAGAAGCACAAAGCTCCGTACCAATGTGCTGCTGCCGTAGCAGCATGCACAGTAAAAGCGACAACATGATAATTGTGCGTAACGCCTGGTATATGCGTTGCCACATATAATAATAACAATTTAAATAAAAAAAACAATGCCAAAAGTTAAGACTAACTCCGGTGCTAAGAAGAGATTCCGCTTTACTGGAACAGGTAAGATCAAGCGTCATCACGCTTACCACAGTCACATTCTGACTAAGAAAACAAAGAAGCAGAAGAGAAATCTGGTTCATCAGACAATCGTAGACAACAGCAACCTCAAGCAGGTTCGCGACTTGCTCTGCCTCCGTTAATTTTATTAGTCAAAACATTTAAAGGAAAAGAAAACTATGCCAAGATCAGTCAATCATGTTGCTTCTAAAGCAAAGAGAACAAGAATCCTGAAACTCACCAAGGGTTACTATGGTGCACGCAAGAATGTTTGGACAGTAGCCAAGAACACCTGGGAAAAGGGTCTCACATACGCTTACCGCGACCGTCGCAACAAGAAGCGCAACTTCCGCGCTTTGTGGATTCAGCGTATCAACGCTGCCGCTCGTCTTGAGAACATGAGCTACTCTACACTTATGGGTGCTCTGCACAAGGCAGGAATCGAAATCAACCGCAAGGTCCTCGCTGACCTCGCTGTTAACAATCCAGAGGCTTTCAAGGCCATCGTGGAGAAGGTAAAATAAGCCGAAACTTAATTTTACTATACAATGGGGGGCTATGCTTATGCATAGTCTCCTTTTTTAGTTTTATACATAATCCTCTTTTTCGCTTTATTTATATAAAAATCCTAAATTCATTTTGCCGTCTCGTAATTATTTGATAATTTTGGCGTTAATTATATACAAAACGAAAATTACGGTGAAAAGAAAAATAATATCAGCTTTATTCATATTGTTGGCGTCGGCATCGGTCAGCGCACAAAAGTTAACACTTGGTTCATGCATAACGCACGACGGAGGACAATACAAGGGACAGATGCAGTCGGGCAAACCCTATGGCAAGGGTAGCACCGTGTTCAAGAACGGCGACACTTTCGAGGGCCAGTATGTCAAGGGTAAGCGTCAGGGACAGGGCATCTACACATTCGCCGACGGCGAGAAATACGATGGCGAGTGGTATCAGGACCAGCAGCATGGATTCGGCACCTACTGGTTTATGAACAACAACAAGTATGTTGGCATGTGGTATCGCGACTATCAGCAGGGCCACGGCGTGATGTACTATTACAACGGTGATAAGTACGACGGCTACTGGCAGCAGGACAAGCGTCAGGGCAAGGGCAGATACACATTCGCTGGAGGTGCCTATTATGAGGGCAACTGGAAGGACGACCAGAAGTCGGGCAAGGGATTCTTCGCATGGGGCGACGGAACCACCTACGATGGAATGTGGCTCAACAATCAACGCTCGGGCAAGGGCACCAATAAATATGCCGATGGCGACGTGTATATTGGCGATTGGGAGAACGACATTCAGAACGGCAAGGGAATATACCGATTCCAGAACGGCGACGTCTACGAGGGCGACTACGTACAGGGTGAGCGCACGGGCGAGGGTATATTCAAATACAAGAACGGCGATAAGTATGCAGGCCACTTCAATGAGGGCGACAAGGACGGACAGGGCACATTTACATGGAAAAATGGTGACATGTACGTAGGACAATGGAAGAACGACCAGCAGAATGGCAAGGGAAAACTTGTGAAGAAGTCGGGCGATGTCTTCGAGGGAGAATTCAAGAACGGCAAGGTGGACGGACAGGTGATAATACATTTTGCCGATGGGGCCAAGTTCAAGGGTGTCTACAAGAACGGCAAGCGCAATGGAGCTGCCATTGAGGAGGCCAAGGATGGCACTCGCTTCGAAGGCTCCTATGTGGACGACCTGCGCGACGGGGCGTTTGTGGAGAAAGACCGCAACGGAACCGTTACAAAGCGCGGACACTATGAGCACGGTCGACGCTTTGAGGATTGATGTACTAAAACAACAATACATATAAGAAACATCTCAACAAAAACAATAAATATTTCAGCTATGGCAACAAAAACAAAGAAGACTCAGAATGCTGCAAAGAAACCTACTGCGAAACAGACTGTGAAACCGACTGCGAAACACATTGGTTTGGTGAAGAATGATAGCTATTTGGAGCCTTACGAGGACGCCATCAAAGGCCGTCACGACCACGCTTTGTGGAAACTGAACTCTCTTACTAACAATGGAAAAAACAAGCTTACTGACTTCGCCAACGGACATCAGTACTATGGTCTGCACAAGACTGCAAGAGGATGGGTGTTCCGCGAGTGGGCTCCCAACGCTACTGAAATCTACTTGGTTGGCGACTTCAACGACTGGAAGGAGACCGACCGCTACAAGGCTAAACGTCTGGGCGATTCGGGCAACTGGGAACTGAAACTCTCGGAGAAGGCAATAAAGCATGGCGATTTATATAAGATGCACGTCTACTGGGAGGGCGGCGAAGGTGAGCGCATCCCGGCTTGGGCCACACGCGTGGTGCAGGACGAGCAGACCAAGATATTCTCGGCGCAGGTGTGGAACCCGCAACCATACGAATGGAAGAAGAAGAGCTTCAAGCCCAGCAAGTCGCCGCTGCTCATCTACGAATGCCACGTGGGCATGGCACAGGACGCTGAGAAGGTGGGAACATACAACGAGTTCCGCGAGAATGTATTGCCTCGCATCAAGGCCGACGGCTACAACTGCATTCAGGTGATGGCCATTCAGGAGCATCCGTATTACGGCTCGTTTGGCTATCACGTAAGCTCGTTCTTTGCTCCGTCGTCACGATTCGGCACTCCTGAAGAGCTTAAGGCACTTATCGACCAGGCACACAAGGACGGCATTGCAGTCATCATGGACATTGTTCACTCACATGCTGTGAAGAACGAAATAGAGGGTCTTGGCAATCTTGCAGGCGACCCCAACCAGTATTTCTATCCTGGCGAGCGTCATGAGCATCCTGCTTGGGATTCGCTCTGTTTTGACTATGGCAAGGATGAGGTAATACACTTCCTTCTCTCCAACTGCAAGTATTGGATGGAGGAGTTCCACTTCGACGGTTTCCGTTTCGACGGCGTAACCTCTATGCTCTACTACAGCCACGGCTTGGGCGAGGCTTTCTGCAATTATGGCGACTATTTCAACGGTCACCAGGACGACAACGCCATCTGCTACCTTACTCTCGCCAACCTGCTTATCCACGAAGTTAATCCCAATGCCATTACTATTGCCGAGGAGGTGAGCGGAATGCCAGGATTGGCTGCCAAGTTTGCCGACGGCGGCTACGGATTCGACTACCGCATGGCGATGAACATACCCGACTATTGGATTAAGACTATCAAGGAACTGCCCGACGAGGCATGGAAGCCAAGCTCAATCTTCTGGGAGGTGACCAACCGCCGCTCCGACGAGCGCACCATCAGCTACTGCGAAAGTCACGACCAGGCTCTCGTGGGCGACAAGACTATCATCTTCCGTCTTATTGACGCTGATATGTATTGGCACTTCCGCCGTGGCGACGAGAACGATCGCGTGTATCGTGGCATAGCCCTGCACAAGATGATTCGCCTTGTAACGGCTTCTACCGTGAACGGTGGCTACTTGAACTTCATGGGCAACGAGTTTGGTCATCCCGAATGGATTGACTTCCCGCGCGAGGGCAACGGATGGAGCTACAAGTATGCGCGCCGCCAGTGGAATCTTGTCGACAACCCCGACCTTGACTATCATTTCCTCGGTGATTTCGACCGCGAGATGTTGCGCACTCTTAAGTTGGAGCGTAATATTCAGAACAAGCCGGTGCAGGAGATTTGGCATAATGATGGCGACCAGATTCTGGCATATATGCGTGGCAACCTGATCTTCATCTTCAACTTCAATCCTACACGCTCCTTCACCGATTATGGTTTCCTTGTGCCAACAGGTTCCTACGATGTTGTGCTCAACACCGACGCCAAGGAGTTTGGAGGCAACGGATTGGCCGACGATACAATGACGCATCTCACCAACTACGATCCGGCTTACGTGTCGGAGCGTAAGGAGTGGCTGAAACTC
Source organism: uncultured Prevotella sp. (assembly GCA_934230115.1). Classification (GTDB taxonomy): domain Bacteria; phylum Bacteroidota; class Bacteroidia; order Bacteroidales; family Bacteroidaceae; genus Prevotella. Next base: position 8,811 of record CAKQEI010000067.1, read on the forward strand.
TATATTCCGGCACGCTCGGCTGTTGTGCTTAAGAAAAACTGATGAATGAGTAAAGAATCTTTGATAAAAAGACAAGAAACACCAATAAGAGTGGTCTGCACCTTCGTGTTCACGTTGTTCTCTTTCTTCTATCTGTACTATTTCCAGTCGGATGTGTTGACTGTGTCGCAGCATGTGTTCTCGAAGGGACAGACCCACTACGACCATTTTGTGGGGGCTACTCTTATCACGCTTGTGCTCCTGCTCCTTCAGATTGGTGTGGTGAATATCTGTAGGAAAGTGCAGATGGCATGGGCGTTCACGTTTGTACCTTCTGCACTTTGCCTTGCAGCTCTCACAGATGTTGAGCCGTCTGACGTCGACGGTATGCTTCACTTCAGTTCTGGTGTCTACTTGTTGCCCATAGGGCTGATTGTTTTCGGATTGCTTGTTTGGACAGCCAAGGCTACTGGCTTGTTGCAGAGTTTGTCTTTCACAGTGAGGAGCACGCAACGTTTGCTATGGAACAATCTTTTGGTGTTGTTGCTGTGCATGTTGTTTGTGTGTACTTGTGGCAATGGTAGCAAGGTTTATCATGCGCGCGCTCATGCTGAGCAATGTATCATGGACGGCAGGGTGGATGAGGCTTTGCTTGCGATAGAGAATTGTGGCTCTGGCGACGAGAATCTCACCATGCTCACCGCCTACGCTCTCGCGCAAAAGAATGCTCTTGCCGAACGTCTCTTTGAATTTCCGGTTAAGGGCGGGTCGGAGGCTTTGACCCCCTATGCCAAGAACATGAAGTTTGAGCTTATTGCTGATAGTGTTTTCTATTCAAAGCTTGGCGGTTGGTATGTTCAGAGGATGCCCACAATGAAGTATCTCGACTATCAGCGCCGGCACGGCAGGATGAACAGCATGGCTATCGACTATCTGCTTTGCGGCTATCTCTTAGACCGCAACATCGATGCCTTTGCTGCAAATGTCACTAAGTATTACGAGGTGAACGACTCTGTGGCGTTGCCCAAGCACTACAAGGAGGCTTTGGTGATGTACACGCACTTAAGGTCTACCCCACGCGTAATATATAATAATAATGTGATGAACACAGATTTCGAGGACTTTCAAAAACTCGAAAAGAGTGTTGCTGATGAGCGCGAACGTCAAACAGCGTTGCGCGACACCTATGGAAATACGTATTGGTATTACTATCAGTATAAATAAAAAGGTCGGGCGGGATACATCGCTCGACCTTTTTGTTTGCTTAAAATCAACAAATCCTAATCCTTACAATATGTCATTACAATCTCATCATTCTGAAAGTAATGAATGTTATTATCCAAGCCGTCTACAAGATTCTTGCATCTGAAGTCGCCCTCGTCTCTTATGTCAGTTATTCCCTCCACACGCATATTTTGGAATGTCAGCCTTTCGTCAGAGTGGAATTTGAATACGGTCTCCTTGGCGCACCAATGAAGTAGAAGCCGAGTTTGAAGCGACCTGCTTGAATGAGTACTTTCTTTTCCATATTTCTCTTCTTCGTTGCTACAAGCCCTTTCAATCATCTCCTGTTCATCTTCCCTCAGAAATCTGTTAGCAATTTTTCTCACCCTGTCGCTTCTGTATTCTATGTCCACCGCCACGTTCCTTGTATTGGAAATGATGACGCTTGCATATCCCCTTGTATGGCTGACGCCAATATTGAGTTCAGCGTTACGTCCGCCTTCTTCTATGGTTGTTGGCTTCTCGGCGTCAGGTTCAGCCATTTTCAGATAAGGGCGTCCACTTTGTTCATGGGCAATAAAGAGGTCGTCTCTGCCAGTCATTTCGCGTAGCAGGGCATAAGTTGCAATCGTCTCCCTCTGTCTTGCTTGGCATTTCTCTTTCAGCCATATACAAACAAATGGAGGACATACATCCTCCATTCGCACTTCTTCATCCATTCGCCACAGTCCCAGTCGGGTGTGGCTGTCTAAGTTTTTTATAAATACAATTGGCATTTTTTACTCTTCGCTCTTTTCTTCCTTCTCGTGTACAATCACTTTAATGCGGCTAATTCTCCGCTCCTTAATCTCCACTACCTCGAATGTATAGTTCTTGTAATCAATCTTCTCGTGGATACTCGGGAAGTCGCCTTTTATTTCAAGCAATAGTCCTGCCAATGAGTCGGCGTCGCCCTCGACATCTGCAAACTCAGCGTCGTCGATATTTAGAATCTTGCAGAAGTCGCATAGCAGAGTTTTGCCTTCAAACACATAGGTGTTGTAGTTGAGCTTGGTGTACGACTTGTCTTCCTCGTCATATTCATCGTTTATTTCGCCCACAATCTCCTCGAGAATATCCTCCAGAGTAACGAGTCCACTTGTGCCTCCAAACTCGTCTACGACAATGGCAATGTGTATTTTGTTCTCCTGAAACTCTCTCATCAAGTCGTCAATTTTCTTGGTCTCAGGCACAAAATATGGCGGACGCATAAGACTCTGCCAACGGAAGGTGGCAGGTTTTGACAGATGTGGCAGCAAATCCTTGATGTAGAGTATGCCGCGAATGTTGTCGCCATTCTCCTGATACACCGGTATGCGGCTGTAGTTGTTTTCCACCACACAGTTCAGCACGTCGTTGTAGTTCGACTTGATGTCGAGTCCCACAATGTCTTGGCGGCTTGTCATCACTTCCTTAGCAGTCTCATCGCCAAATCGGATTATGCCCTTCAGCATACTCTGTTCGTCCTTGATGTCGTCTTTGTCGGTGAGTTTCAAGGCTTGCTCCAGGTCGTCCACGCTCAGCACATGGTTCTCCTTCTGCACAACCTTTTCGGCGAGCACACCGCTCTTCAGCAGCACGTTCTCTATAGGCCAGAATAGTTTGCGGCAGAAGCAGATGCCGCTGACGCATTTGCGGCAGAATCCCAATGGGTCCTGTCGGCTGTACACCTTAGGCATTATTTCGCCGAACAGCAACAAAAGGAAAGTCAGGAACACCGTGAGCGTGAGAAACTGTAGCCATTGTGCTTTCTCGCCAAACTCCACAAGATGCCCGAAGATGCTGTTGCAGAGCATAATAATCGTGACATTCACAAAGTTGTTGGTGATGAGGATAGTGGCAAGCGTGCGCTCGCTGTCCTCGCGAAGTTTCTGAATACTGCGGTCGCTTGATGTCTTGCCCGCTTCCACTTCTGCAATATCGGCAGGCGACAGGCTAAAGAAAGCGATTTCCGAGCCACTTGCAAACGCAGAGGCTCCCATGAGAATCATAGCGAGCGCTATGGCAAAAATCACACCAGTTGTAGGGGCATGAAATTGCACAGCGTCCCATGTCTCACGCAAAAAATAAATGTAAGTTTCCAAAACTGTTTTTTATTGTTTTTATTTAGAAAGGCAGGGTGTCGTCGTTGTTGTTCTTGTTTATCGACGCCGATGCAGGTGCTGGCTTTGGTTGTTCAGCCTCGGCTACGGCAGGTTGCTGCTGTTGGGCCTGTCGGCTTGTAAGCAGCTCCATGTTGTCGGCGTATATCTCCGTGACAAATCGTCGCTGACCCTTCTTGTCGTCGTAATATCTATAGCGTATGCGTCCCTCGATGTAGAGTTTGTCGCCCTTGTGCACATATTTCTCCGCAATCTTGGCGAGGTTGCCCCACATTACGATATTGTGCCAGTCTGTGCGGTCGGGCACACGTGTGCCGTTCTGCAACACATATCCACGCTCAGTTGTTGCGAGTGGAAACTGAGCCACCGCCTGGTCGGCATCGTAGTATTTCACGTCGGGTTCCTTACCCACGTTTCCAATAAGCATTACTTTGTTCATAACGGTCAGTATTTATGTGTATATAAAGCAAACAAGGGTGAATGCACAAAACGGCAAACACCCTGTATTTTTTTATTAAATATCTTATTTCCACATACCAAGATACTTGTAATGGAAGTTCTTGCCTTTTGACGACGGGAATTGTGAGCGGTTGTCCACTCTTCCGCGCAGATGGTCGACAATGCGGTTGTAGCAGTCCTGTCCAGAGTTGGCCTTGCATCTCACCACGAAGTGTGTGTCGCGATACTCATGCTTTCCGGTGGCAGGCACCAGCACTACGCGCTTGAAGTCGAGCTGTCCCTCATACCATCCCGGACGGTCCTCGTTCAGGCGGTTGGTCACAGTAGCTGCCATGTCGTGCTTTTCGGCTGCAGGAGAGTTTTGCGGCATCGGATGCAACGCCTTCTTCTGCTTGAAGTCGAGCATAGTGGCAGCTGTTGTCTTGATGATGATGAAATAAACTCGTGGACGAATCTTATATCTTTTAGGGTAGAACACATCGCTCTCGGCATAATCACGCACGTCAGCCTCAAGGTTTGGGTTCATGCCAATTTCGGGGATAGAACGCAAGAAATCCAAAGCCTGATCAACATTGTAAACCAATGTCTCCTTGTCAAAGTATCTAAGATATAAATTCATTGAATAATCGTGTTTTATTAGTCTTTGATTTTTAATGTGAGATAAAAATCGTTTGTCAAAATAATTAAATGAGCGGCAAACGAGACTTGAACTCGCGACCCCAACCTTGGCAAGGTTGTGCTCTACCAACTGAGCTATTGCCGCAAAATAAACTTAAGTGAAGAGGAGGAGACTCGAACTCCCACGACACAATTGTCACTACCCCCTCAAAGTAGCGCGTCTACCAATTCC
>CAKQEI010000068.1 GCA_934230115.1 uncultured Prevotella sp.
TCCACTTGTCCAAAACTTCCTTGTTGGTTTCTACAAGATTGAAACCCTTGTGTTCAACAAACTTGTTTGACATTTTATAATTTATCGTTTTGTATTTATTTTTCCTTCAGAAATGTTATAACGGGTGCAAAGTTAATGAAAAACATGGAAATAAATGCTATATTGTAAATAAAAAATCTTTAGCGCGCACAACTTTATCACAAGCTTTACTTGTAACTTAACATGAATATTTGTAACTTTGTGGGGATGAATTAGGAACAATATTGAATATGAACATAGAGCAAGTAAGAAACTTCACGCTGTCGCTCTTCGGAGTGACCGAAGACCAGCCGTTTGGCGACGACAACATTACCTTCCGCATTGAAGGCAAGATTTTTCTGTGCCTCTGGCTTGGAACGGGCAAATACGACATGAGCGGGAACATGCTGAGATTCGCCTGCAAACTGCCGCCGGAGAGAAACGAGGAACTGCGCGATGAATACAGCGCAATCACCCCCGCTTTCCATTGGAACAAAAAGCATTGGAGCGACGTGTTCTTCGAACAATTAGAGACAGAATTTGTGGAGAGAATTATAAGGGAAGCCTATGAAGTGGTTGTGGGGAAACTGCCTAAGGCGAAGAGGGAGAAAATACTAAAACCTAAATTTATGAAAGCATACACATATATTGAGAAAGGCAATTTCGCCCTTGTCGACAAACCGAAGCCAGAGCTTCAGGAACCTACCGACGCCATTGTGCGCGTCACGCTCGGAAGCATCTGCACGAGCGACCTCCACATCAAGCACGGCAGCGTGCCAAGAGCCGTGCCCGGAATAACCGTGGGCCACGAGATGGTGGGCGTGGTGGAAGAAACGGGAGCCGATGTGAAGGGCGTGAAACCTGGCGACCGCGTGACGGTAAATGTCGAGACCTTCTGCGGCGAATGCTTCTACTGCAAGCATGGCTACGTGAACAACTGCACCTCGCCTCACGGCGGATGGGCTTTGGGCTGCCGCATCGACGGAGGACAGACCGAGTACGTGCGCGTGCCTCTTGCCCAGCAAGGCCTCAACCGTATCCCCGACAGCGTGTCCGACGAGCAGGCCCTATTCGTGGGCGACGTGCTTGCAACTGGCTTCTGGGCTGCACGCATAAGCAAAATCTCGGAGCAGGACACCGTGCTCATAATCGGAGCAGGACCAACGGGCATCTGCACCCTTCTCTGCACAATGCTCAAGCACCCAAAGCGCATCATCATGTGCGAACCGTCGGAGGAGCGACGCAACTTCATCAAAGAACATTATCCCGACGTGCTGCTCACCACTCCCAACCAATGCCAGGAGTTTGTCTCTGCCAACAGCGACCACGGCGGTGCCGACCGCGTGATAGAAGTGGCAGGAGCCAAAACCACATTCCAACTGGCCTGGCAATGTGCCCGACCCAATGCCATCGTCACAGTAGTGGCTCTATACGACGAGCCTCAAATTCTACCTCTGCCCGACATGTACGGCAAAAACCTCACATTCAAGACTGGAGGAGTGGACGGATGCGACTGCGAGCAGGTGCTAAAACTGATTGAGCAAGGCAAAATCGACACCACTCCACTCATAACCCACCGTTTTCCACTAAGCCAAATAGAGGAGGCTTACCGAATTTTCGAAAACAAAGAAGACGGAGTAATAAAAATTGCTATTTACAATGAATAGGGGGACAATTCTACCTCCACAAAAATAACCATAATAATAACGAATAAGAAAACAAGGCTCGGTACGGGCATCTTCCTGCCTTACGCCGAGCCTTACAACTCTTCATTTATTTCATGTACTGTTCCAAACTATTTTTTATCATATTCCTCACAGTACTCGGCGATTGTTTAATATGAGCTATAGTAATTATTATCATCACATTATCGGTTAAAAGATAATATATGACATTAGGGTCAAGTATGATATGACGCATCGTATATTTATCATCAGACATTGTTCTGTCAAAGATTCCACTTTCAGGAAAATGCGATAATCTAATAATTTTTGAATTTATTTTATCCAAAGTTTTAACTGCTATAGACCTACCAAATTCCGATTCGACATACTTAACAATATTACCTAATTGTTGAGTTGCCATATCTGTCCAAATCACTTCCATCCCAAACGCTCCATTACAATATCCTTAACATTTGAGTTTGGGATGCAACGTCCTGATTCATGTTCATTTATTGCATACTCTGCCACTTGTTGCATTAAATCTTCTGGGAAAGCCTGTGATAAATTTTCTTCCAACAGGACATTATTTTCTTCACGCGATTTGGCAATTAGGGTCTTTGCATACTCTGTGAGTTGCTTCTTTAATGTTTCCAAAGGATATGTAGATGGAACATTAATAGGGATATTTAAAATAGCTTCCATAGTCTAAAAAGTTTTATAATGCCACAAATATACAAGTTTCCTTTATAACTTCCAAACTTTTTATCTTTTATTCTTTGTTTTATAAACATTTTGGTGCTTTGCAAACTTCTTTGTCATACAGAATAAGCAACGAAATCGAACTTTCTTTGTAACTTTGCATTCTAAAGCATCTGAACAATGAAATTTTCCAACCTTACACTCAAGCCACGCCCACGCCACTTAGTGCTGTTGGTGCTGCTCGCCACCATCACAATGTTCAAGATGGTGGCAGGTTGGGGCGATGTCTACACACACAGCATTTACCCCATAATAGGCAGATGTCTGTCGGCGGTATCGGGACTGCTGCCATTTGCCTTAGGCGATGTCTTCATTTCCATAAGCATCCTTTGGGTTGTGGGCTATCCAGTCTACAGCATCTGCTACAGAAAACGCAGGAAGAAGCCGACATTCTGCCGTGTGGCTGAATATCTCGCGTGGGTGTACGTGTGGTTTTATGCCACCTGGGGACTCAACTATTCCCAGTCGAACATCTACCGACGAATAGGGATGCGTCCCGCCGAAGCCTCGGCAAATCGTTTCAAGCACTTTGCCAATGATTATGCCGACAGTCTGAACGCCGCTTATGCAAAGGCTGGCAACGCCGCTTATGCAAATTCCAGCTTGGCCTATGCCGACATTAAGCGTCGCTCCCGCCTAAGCACATGGCAAGGCTACAGCCAGCTTGAGCACATGGGCATTAACGAGCCATTCAACCCCGACGCCCACGCCAAGACCATGCTCTTCTCCACACTAAGCAGCATGGCTGGCATTACGGGCAGCATGGCTCCATTCTTCGGCGAGTTCACTCTGAACGCCGACATCCGGCCGCACCAATACCCTGCCATCTACGCCCACGAATACGCTCACCAGTTGGGCATTGCCAACGAGGGCGAGGCCAACTTCTACAGCTACATCGTATGCACCTCGTCCACGGACGGGGCGGTGCGCTTCAGCGGCTATTACCACATTCTGCCACACGTGCTTGGCAATGCCTACAATCTGCTTAGCGAGAAGGAGTACGAAGCCTACCTCAAACGCATAAATCCCGCTATAATCAGTCTTGCCAAATCCGACCGCCAATACTGGCTCGAGCGCCACAGCAGGATTGTAGACGAAACTCAGAACTTCTTCTACAACCTATATCTCAAGGGCAATAGAGTGGAGGGTGGAACGAAGAGCTATTCGGGAGTGATAGGAATTATCATGGCATGGGAAAACAGGACTGCAAACTCCATTTCGCATCGCTCAAAATAGCCGAAGTATCTTAAAGCGAAGTATCTTAACAGAAAGATGGAAATAAAAACGATGGAACAACTGAAGCTGCTTAAAGGCGACTTTGCAAGCAAACTTGCTCTCGCCCTTGCCCCTACGATAAAGGCAGGGTTTCCAAGTCCTGCCGACGACTATCTGCACGACAGTCTCGACTTCAACCGCGACATGATCAAGAATCCCGAAGCCACATTCTACGGACGTGTGTCGGGCGACTCGATGATTGAGGCAGGGATATGCGACGGTGACATTGCCGTGATCGACCGCTCCCTTATCCCCATCGACGGCGACATTATCGTGGCTTTCGTCAACGGCGAGTTCACCATAAAATATCTCGACCTGCGGCACAAGCACGAGGGATATATAGAGCTGCGGCCTGCCAACCCCAACTATTCGCCCATACACATCGATGCCGACGACAATTTCCGCGTGTGGGGAGTGGTGGTATGGACCATTAAACAATGGAGAAAATAAAGATTCTAAAAAAAACTCAAAGCCAATGAAATGGTATGCTATATGCGATTGCGACAACTGCTACGTCAGTTGCGAGCGTGTCTTCCGTCCCGACCTGGATGGGAAACCTGTTGTCGTGCTCTCCAACAACGACGGATGCGTGGTGGCGCGAAGCAAGGAGGCCAAACAGTTGGGAGTGAAGGCGGGCACGCCCTTCTTCCAGCTCGAGCAGCTGTTTCCCAATGCCGGCATCGAGGCTTTCTCGTCCAACTACGAGCTCTACGGCGAAATCACCGCACGCGTTATGACCATCATTCGCGACGTGTCGCCCGTGTGTTTCCGCTATTCCATCGACGAGGCCTTTGCCATTCTTGACGGGTTCACCCCCGAACAGCTCAGGCAATGGGGCGAGAGCCTTCACGACCGTGTGCTGCAATCGGTAGGAATGCCCATAAGCATCGGCATTGCGCCCACAAAGACACTTGCCAAGATGGCGTCGCACTTCGCCAAGAAATATCCCGGCTACAACCATTGCTGCATCATCGACACCGAGGAGCGCCGCATCAAGGCCTCCAAACTCTATCCCATAGACGAGGTGTGGGGCATTGGCCGACGCTACGCAGCTCGGCTCAACAGCATGGGCATAGCCACGGCCTACGACTTCATGAGCCACTCGCAATCATGGATTCGCTCCACATTCAAGACAATAGTTATAGAGCGCACATGGGCGGAACTCAACGCTACCGACTGCATCCCCGACGACGTGCCGGCAAGTAAAAAGAGCATCTGCACAAGCCGAAGCTTCGACGAAATGGTGACCGACTTCGACACTCTGCGCACACACATCGCCAACTTCGCCGCCCGATGCGCCGAGAAGCTGCGCAAGCAGCAGTCGGTGGCCAACATCGTGGGCGTATTTGTCGACTCCAACCATTTCCGTCCGGAGCTTGAACAATACTCTAACATGACCGAGATTAGCATCCCCACCCCCTCTGCCTCTACCATCGACATCGTAAAGACTGCCACAGCCTGCCTCAGGCGCATCTTTCGCGATGGCATCTGCTACAAGCGTGCAGGAGTGATACTGATGGGCGTTGTGCCCGACACGGCAATACAAGCCGACCTCTTCTCATTCAACGCCGACAGCCACAAGATGATGAGACTGCTCGACAACGCCGTTGACAAAATCAACAAGGTAGACGGCACGGAGACTGTCATCCTCTCCTCACAACAATACCCCAAGGGCAAGAATTTTGCCGATGCCATCAGGCATGAGCACAAAAGCTCCTGCCCAACTACGAGGTGGAAGGATATTATTAAACTAAAGTGAATTTTGAATTTTGAATTGTCGCCTTCGGCGATTTTGAATTGTTCAATTTTGAATTGAGAATTCCTAACTCAAAACTCAAAATTCAAAACTCAAAATTCAAAATCGCCGAAGGCGACAATTCAAAATTCAAAACTCAAAACTCAAAATTGCGCATCGCGCAAAAATTCAAAATTCAAAACTCAAAACTCAAAATTATGAATAATTTCCCTACTCTGCTCCTCGCAGCCACACTCTGTCTTTCGTCGCAGACAACGATGGCAGTAGAAGTGACCAACGGTGTGAGCCACGAACTTGCGGTTTCGAGAACATCAGTTGTAAGCGACATTGCCTACGACCTCACCTTCGACATTCCCGCACTTAAGACAATGCCCGTAAAGGGCAAGTCAACCATCACATTTGTATATAAAAAAGGTAAGGACGACCTGCAGCTCGACTTCCAAGGCTCGCCATCGCAGTTCGACGGCCAAGCCACCATCAACGGCAAGCCCACTACACTAACCTGGCACAACGAGCACATCATCATCCCGCGCAAGGCTCTGCGACGCGGCAAAAACACCATAACGCTAAGCTTCATAAGCGGCGACAAGTCGCTCAACCGCAACGCCGACTACATGTACACACTCTTCGTGCCCGACCACGCACGCTCCGTGTTCCCATGCTTCGACCAGCCCGACCTCAAAGCCCTCTTCAGCGTCAAGCTCAATGTGCCCGAAGGATGGGAGTCGATGGCGTCAGTAGCCACAGAGCGCATACCTACCTACCTGTTCTCGTTCGTGGCAGGCAAATACCACAAGCAGACAGCCGTGCGCAATGGCAGAACCCTGACAGCACTCTACCGCGAGACCGACCCCAAGAAGGTGGCACAGCTCGACACCGTGTTCGACATAGCCGACCACTCCATACGCTGGTTTGAGGAATACACCGGCATCAAATACCCCTTCTCCTCCTTCGGCTTCGTCGTGCTGCCTGGCTATCAGTTTGGAGGCATGGAGCATCCGGGAGCAATACAATTCACCGACCACGAGATTTTCCTCGGCGACCACCCCACACCCGAAGAGCTGCAAACACGTGTGGAGCTCATTGCCCACGAAACAGCACATTGCTGGTTTGGCGACGACGTCACAATGAGATGGTTCAACGACGTGTGGACCAAGGAGGTGTTTGCCAATTTCCTCGCGTCGAAGATTGCCAAGCAACTCTACCCCGACGTCAACCACGACCTCAACTTCCTGCGCATGTACCAGACACGCGCCCTCAACACCGACCGCACTCCCGGCACACACCCCATACAGCAGCCACTCGACAACCTCAACTCTGCCGGACTGCTCTATGGCAACATCATCTACCAGAAATCGCCCGTAATGATGCGCAAGCTTGAGGAACAAATGGGGGCTGAGCGATTCCGCAAGGGACTCCAAGAGTATCTGCATAAATATGCCTACGCCAACGCCACATGGGACGAGCTGATAAACATTCTCGACCGACACGCTCCCGAAGCCCACCTGAAGGAGTTCAGCGAGACATGGGTGAAGCAGAAGGGAATGCCAACGATAACAACAGAATGGAACGACGGACAGCTCGTCGTGAAGCAAACCGACCCCTACAACCGCGGATTGAAATGGCAACAGTCGTTCACGGTGGACGCCGTATATATAAATAAGGTGAAAAACGCCTGCACCGAGGACTATCAGCTCAGCACAACCACCATACCCGTAAACTTGCAGGACGAGACTAAGACAATAGCCCTGGCACGACGTCCCGACTTCATCATCCCCAACGCCGACGGCTCTGGCTACGGACTCTTCCTCATCAACTGCTACAATCCGCCACACCCGCCCACCGACGACCTCAAGCGTTTTGCACTTGCCATGAACCTCAACGAGAACTATCTCGCCCACGGCATAGGAGCAAAAACCCTTGCCACAACAATGCAATCGTGGCTTGCGGCTGAAAAAAACGCACTGATTGCATCACAGCTTGTGACGTATTGGGGTGGAGCCATCACCAACATGAACGACGACGAGCGACATGAGCAGGAAAGACAAATGTGGCAGGAATACCTCTCGCAAAAGACGCCATCCGTAAAACAACGACTCATACGACAGCTCTACTACACCGTGACCGACAAAGCCACAACCGACTCATTGTATAATGTATGGGCTGCGCAGACCGACCCCCTGCTCTCGAAGACCGACTACACGCAGATAGCCTACCGACTCGCCATACTCAAGCCACAGCAATGGCAGGAGATTCTGCATGCGCAACGTGCCAGAATAACCAATGAGGACGAGCTGCGCCAATTCGACTTCATATCCCGAGCCTGCACCCCCGACAAAGCTGCCCAGCAGCAACTCTTCCAGTCGCTGCTCAAGGCCGAAAACCGCCGCATAGAGCCCTGGACATCGGCCATGCTGCGCCTGCTCAACGACCGCTCGCGCGAGCCATTCAACAACGCCTACCTGCGACCCGGACTCGACGCCATCATCGACGTGCAGCGCACAGGCGACATCTTCTTCCCCGGCTACTGGCTCTCGTCGCTCCTTGCAGGCCACCACAGCCAGGAGGCACGCCAGATAGTAGAGACATTCATCAACGAGCACCCCGACTATCCCGAGAAGCTCATGAACAAGATTAAGGAGAATGCGTATACGCTGCTGAGGTAAAAAAATGGGGAGTGTGCCAGAACTCTACAAAAAAACATCTTTTTTCATAGTTCTGACACCCCCCCCTCATTTCTTTTCATAGCTCCAGTCCTCAACAGTCCTCGTCTCGGTGCTGAAACTTACACCTATCTTCACAAGTTTTCTGCCATCAGCCTCAAAAGGCACCATGTAGCCCTTGTCATTAATCTGGGTCAACGCTTCCTTTGCAGGCTTATAATGGCTATAAAATCTCCATCAGTCCCGCTTTCACTTCCTTATTATGAATGCCAAGGTAATACCCCTTAGTCAACGGATCGTAGCCTTTAATCGTGAGGTAACCACTTTGATAGAGCAACGGCAGAGCATCCGACATCCTTTCTGTCGGACGGTCGAAAGATGATGAGAACGCAAACACCTCATCAAGGGCGGTAACATCAGTATGGAATCTTTGCATCTGATGAACGAGATAGGTGGACGTGCCAGAGGCAAACCAATAGTTGTCGGTCTCGCCAGAAGCAAAGGCACGCATCAAACTAAACGGATTGAATATGTCGGGACTGTTGCGCGTGAAATGATAGCCATCATAATTCTCCTTTAATATCCGCTCCATCTCGTCCTTGCTCACACCATTGTGCCCAGCCATTATTTCAATATCCTGACTCAATGTCGTGGTGAGTTCCTCAGCTGTGATGCCGCAGATGGCAGCAAACTCAGAATCCATACTTATGTTTGCAAGATTATTGATTGTGCTGAAAATACTAAGCTGCGAGAATTTCGTAATGCCTGTGATAAAGGCAAAGCGCCAATATTCATCGCATTCCTTGATAGGCGCATAAAACTCCTGCATGATGTTTCTCACCTCTTCAAGACGCACGGGGTTGTGCAAGACATCCAACAAGGGAGCATCATACTCATCAATGATGACAACAAGCTGCTTACCTGTTTCTTTATACAAGTGTTTGACTATATTCTTAAATCTGGTTCCCGGGGATGTGTAATGTGTCGATATTCCTAATCTCGCCTCATAGTCATGAAGCATATAGTCGAATTTTTCTCTAACCACATCAACATCAGAATACTTGAAGCCAGACATATCGAAATGAAGAACCGGATACTCCGTCCAATCCTTTTCCAACGCATCAATGGCAAGCCCTTTGAACGAATGAGGAATGTGGAGTGTTGAATGGTCGGCAAGCCGATGAAGAATGAGTAATGAAGAGTGAAGTAATTCAACAATCAATCATTCTACATTCAATCATTCTACATCGCCAAAGGCGACCATTCCACATTCAACATTCCACACTCCACACTCCACATTGCGCTCCGCGCACCCATTGTCAAATTGTCATTTTCAAATTGTCATTTTCAAAAAACTGCATTATTTCTAAACTCAAACGTATACGGACATGGGGAAACTTGGCAATCAAACTTCCTTTTTGATGAAAATCAAGATTATTCGGGTTTGATAAAGTTTTTACGCTTTATTGTCGTGTACGTACACAAACAATTGTTATCTTTGCATCAGAAAAAGACAGAAAGCGATGATTTGAAAGTAATCTTGCAGCTTGGGATATATAAATTGGTGACTATAGGATACACATGTAATACAAATCGGTGACTATAGGATACAAAGTGACAGATAACTTTAGGATATAAAAGATTGTTTAAACGTAAAAAAAAGAAAGGGTAACTATTATGATGGTATTTGGAATTGTATTGGCAGTTGTTGTAGCAGCTTTGGCTGAAGTAGGCGTAATGGCCAACAACAAGAGAAGCTTCAACTAAGCTTGAAGCCCTCTCAGGACAACAACGGGAGCTTCGGGCGAATACATTGAAGCTCTGAACATATGATAATTGAGCAAACAGTAGTTCAAATCAAAATAAGCAGTGAGACGGCCGTGGACATTCGAAAGAATGACCGCGGCTGCTTTTTTTGTTCCCCTTTGGGGCGCGCTGTCTGCTGATAAACGCCTGTATAAATCACTCCAAATATCGGCTGAGCCCCAAAAAAAGAGTTAAGAACCAGAGTGGTTTATGCCCTAATTCTTAACTCCTTATATAATAATCATTAATTGTTCACGCTACCGCCCACGATGTCGAGCAGTTCGTTGGTAATAGCCTGCTGACGGCTCTTGTTGTACTGAAGGTTAAGCTCACGCAGAATCTCGTCGGCATTGTCGGTAGCGGTCTGCATTGCCACCATACGTGCGGCATGTTCGCTTGCAATGCTGTCGAGCAAGGCTGTGTAGAGCATCAGGTGAAGATACTTGGGTATGAGCTGCGAGAGCACGGTGTGCATGTCTGGCTCAACGATGAAGTTGTCGTTGAGCGGACGCACATTCTCCTCTTGCTTGCGCTCAGACGCCTCGCCCTTCTTCTTGAGATACTCCTGTGCCTCTTTCGACGTAACGATGGAGTTGAGGTCGCGAGTGCGGTCGCGCTTCAACTCCTCGGTAATGTCGATGGGAAGGAATGTCTTGCGGGTGAGAATCTGCGAACCCGCGCTCTTGAAGTGGTGGTAGACCATCTCCACGCGGTCGATCTCGCCGTCGACAAACTTCTTTCCAAGTTCACGGGCTATATCAATACATTGCTTCACGTTGGGTTTCTCGGCAAGACCGGTGAAGTCGCCAGCCACGTGAAGCCCCATTTTAGCCGCCTTCTCAGCAACCTTTCGTCCTATGGGGTAGACAACGATGTTGTCCTTGCCCCCCAACTTCTCGGAATACTCGTCAACAATGTGCTGTAGCAGACGGATGACGTTGGCATTGAATCCTCCACACAGACTGCTGTTTGAGGCGTACACCACCAAGGCCACGCGCTTCACGGGGCGCTCCACGTTGAACACGGTGGAAGCGTCGGCCTCGGAGGCGAGGAAAGTCTTGAGGATGTGCTCGAGCATAGTCTCGTAGGGGAGCATGTTCTCAATCATCTGCTGGGCATGATGGAGCTTGGAAGAAGCCACCATCTTCATGGCACTCGTAATCTTGCGCGTGCTGTTGACCGAGGTGAGTCGGTTTTTGATTTCTTTGAGCGACGGCATAAGCTATTACTTTTTATACTGACCTGCCACGTCGGCCATTGTTTGTTCGAGAACGGCTGTGAGCGAATCGTCAATCTTACCACTGGCGAGAGCCTGGATTACGTCGGCGTGCTGTGAGCGAATCTTGTCGAGGAACGCGTCCTGACACTCGCGCACCTTCTCCACCGGCACATCGTGCATAAGGCCGTGGGTGCCGCAATAGATGATGGCCACCTGCTCGCCTACGGGCATCGGGCTGTACTGCGGCTGGATGAGGAGCTGGTTGTTCTTGCGTCCGCGGTCGATGGTCATGGCGGTAACGGCGTCCATGTCGCTTGAGAACTTGGAGAAGGCCTCGAGCTCACGATACTGTGCCATGTCTATCTTCAGCGTTCCTGCCACCTTCTTCATACTCTTGATTTGGGCTGAGCCACCTACACGCGAAACGGAGATACCCACGTTGACGGCTGGGCGGAAGCCCTGGTTGAAGAGGTCGCTCTCAAGATAAATCTGACCGTCGGTGATGGAAATCACGTTGGTAGGAATGTAGGCCGACACGTCGCCTGCCTGTGTCTCGATGATAGGCAGGGCTGTGAGTGAGCCGCCACCACGCACATGACCCTTCATGCACTCGGGGAGGTCGTTCATCTGCTCGGCCACTTCCTGCTGGTCGTTGATGCGCGCTGCACGCTCCAACAGACGTGAGTGGAGGTAGAACACGTCGCCCGGATAGGCCTCGCGTCCTGAAGGACGGCGCAGAATCAAAGACACCTCACGATAGGCAACGGCCTGCTTCGAGAGGTCGTCGTAGACTACGAGGGCGGAGTAGCCACGGTCGCGGAAATATTCGCCGATGGCGGCTCCCGCAAACGGTGCGTAATACTGCATGGCAGCAGGATCGGCGGCTGTGGCAGCCACGATGATGGTGTAGGGCATTGCGCCGTGCTGCTTGAGGTTCTCCATCAAGGCAGCTACGGTAGATGCCTTCTGGCCGATGGCCACATAGATACAATATACTGGCTTGCCAGCCTCGTAGAAACTCTTCTGGTTGATGATGGTGTCGACGGCGATGGCTGTCTTTCCGGTCTGACGGTCGCCGATGATGAGCTCGCGCTGTCCGCGTCCGATAGGAATCATTGAGTCGACCGACTTCAAGCCGGTCTGCAGAGGTTCCTTCACGGGCTGGCGGTAGATAACACCCGGAGCCTTGCGGTCGAGCGGCATCTCGAAAGCACCTGTCATGTCGATCTCGCCCTTGCCGTCGATGGCCTGTCCGAGCGGGTTGATGACACGTCCGAGCATATTGTCGTTGACGCGGATAGAAGCGATGCGCTTGGTGCGCTTGACAACCATGCCCTCCTTGATGCCCTCGGTAGAACCAAGAAGCACACAACCTACGTTGTCCTCCTCAAGGTTCATCACGATAGCCATAGTGCCATTCTCGAACTCGAGAAGCTCGTTGGCCTCGGCGTTGCGGAGTCCGTAGATACGGGCCACACCGTCGCTCACCTCGAGCACCGTGCCCACCTCGTCGAACTGCTGGCTGTTGTTGATGCCTTGCAGCTGTTCGAGAAGCACTTGCGACACTTCGCTTGGTTTTATTTTATCTGACATATACTTCTAAGAAAAAGTTTAATTAATTTAGCTGCGACAAAATGGTGTTGAGCTGCTTGCGCACGCTGGCGTCCATGCGATAGGTGTCGTACTCAAGCACGAATCCACCTATTATATTAGGATTCACCTCGGTCTGAAACTCAACAGTGCCATTTGTCCTTCCCTCAACCAACTGTCTCATCTTCTTCTCCGTGGCGGAGTCGATGGTGCAGGCAGTCGTTAGTTTAGCACTGATTAGATTGTTATGCTTTCTGTACAGAGTAACAAACGA
>CAKQEI010000069.1 GCA_934230115.1 uncultured Prevotella sp.
GCTTTTAGGCGTTGATACTCTTTTACCAACAAAAGTTGAAAGCGAGGACTAATCCACATTCCGAAGTGGTAAGCAACGTCTTGATGTGCATAAGTTCCACCATAACGACCAGCCTTGTCCATGATGCCTATGGCACCTGTTCTTTGAATCCATGTCTTGACAGAAAGTATAAAGTTATTGCTACCTGCTGCATTTTTAATTGTACCGAATTCGATACAATTAAAATTTGAATTGTACAGCATTTTCTATTCGCCAAGATATTCATCGTGGCATATAGACCCTTGTCCTGTCACATGAAAAAACAATCTCTAACTTTTTCAGAAACTTTTCCCAGAAAGCTCTTGCGGGTTTGAAAATAAAGCCGTATCTTTACGGCATGGATTTTTTTAACAGATGATTATGAAGCAGGTAGCTGAAAGATATATCAGCTTGCTGACCGACTTCAGTTTCAAGCGAATTTTTTGGAACTGCAATGATCAAGGATAAGTTTGGCTGTTCCGATTATTCGACGTATCTTTACACAAAATAGGAGAATCGAATTATGACAGACATCAATAACAGGCGACTGCCTGTAGGTATTCAGTCGTTCAAAACTATTAGAGAAGACGGCTATTTGTATGTCGACAAAAGCGACATTGTTTGGGAATTGGTGAACAACGGCAAAAAATACAGTTACTTGAGCCGTCCTCGCCGATTTGGCAAGTCTGTGCTTGTTGACACATTGCAGACTTACCTTGAAGGACGGAAAGACATGTTTGAGGGTCTGAAAATAATGCAGTTGGAAAAAGACTGGAAGCAGTATCCCGTGATACGTCTTGACATGAGTCGCGGCGGAGCCAATGCCGAGACCATACGCTCATATCTTGATATTCGTTTTGGTGAATACGAAGAACTCTACGGCATTACTCCTAAGCCTACTGCCATGCTCGCCGACCGATTTGACGCTATCATCAAAACAGCATACAAAAAGACTGGATTGAAGGTTGCCATACTTGTAGACGAATATGATTCTCCACTACAACACTCATGGCACACTTCTGAGCATGAGGCTTGTACAGAAGTCTACCGTGAGGTGTTTGCCATACTCAAAGCCGACGACGAGTACGAAAAATTGGTGTTCATAACGGGTATTACCAAGTTTACACAGATATCACTATTCTCGGTTCTCAACAATCTCACCAACATCAGTTTCCTGCCCGAATATGCAGCAATATGCGGAATTACGGAACAAGAGATTGCCGATAACTTCAAGCCCGAACTGGAAAGAATGGCAGAGGTGAACGGATGGTCATTGCAAGAAACCCATGACAAGTTGAAGGATTACTACGACGGATATCATTTCAGCCGCCGCAACATGGTAGACATATATAATCCTTTCAGCCTCATCAATGCTCTCGACACTCAGGAGCTCGGCAACTTCTGGGCTGCGTCAGGGTCAACATCCATGATTGCCAAGTTTATTGACAACATAGAACTGCGTCTTAGTAATTTTGAGCAATGCACTATTATGCGCAATATATTAGAATTGTCGGACGTTACAGGCGGAGGTGCTGAGTTGTTTCTTTATCAGTCGGGGTATCTGACTATAAAGAAATACGATGAATTTGGCTATATCCTCGGGGTTCCTAACGAGGAAGTGAAGCAAGCTCTATACGAAATGGCTGCTGCAAAGAAACAAATCATCGCAAACAAATATCTTGAACCTTTCAAGGCAGACAAGCGAAAAGCTATTGGACTGGCTGTGGAACTGGATGAGAAAGGGAAAGGGTTGATAGATTGGGAAGAAGTGGATTGAGGACTAATGGTTCAGTTATAGAAAAGCTATAAACCCGACAAGAAGTAAGCACGTGCGTCACTCTTGTCGGGCTTGCAGCTTTATATTGATTTAGATATAATTATAATTTACATTATTTTCAGATGCTAAAAAGCTTTGTCCCACTCATGTCAATATAAATCCCTTTTTACCGTTGACTCCCTTTCCACTATTTCTCCCCTCAGCACAACATCCTCCACTTGCTTGTCGCTATCAGATATTTTCGCCATGAGCAATCGGCAAGCCTCAGCAGTCATTTGCTCAACGGGCTGTTCCACTGCGGTTATTGTGGGATGAACAAGTGTGCAAAGCGTAGTGCCAGCCATACAGCATACACACACATCCTCTGGTATGTGCAGTCCACGTTTTTGCATTAAGTTCTTTGCGCCCAATAGTGCTGTCTCTGTGAATCCGAACACAGCATCAAACGCTATATTCTTAGCAAGGAAGTTACTCATAACTTGACTACCCTCCTCGGCACTCAACGCTGGAGGCAGCACGAGGTCGGGATTATAGGCTATATGAAACTTCTCAAGTGCGTCGCGATAGCCACGCAGACGCTCATAACCATTGCGTATGCGCGAAGGTCCAGGGATATGAACTATCTGTTTGCAACCGCTGCGGATGAGCTGCTCCACCATGAAAAACGACATTATATAATCGTCGAGTCGCACTTGCGAGGCCTCTATACTCTCGACAGTACGATCGAAGAACACCATTGGTGTGCCATGCGACATTATACGGCGGTAGATATCAGCATTGCGGTCCTTGTCGCAAACGCTTATGAGAAGTCCATCAACCATGCAACGCTCCATCATATCTATATTCTCACGTTCCTGTTTGTAGCTTTCGTTGGATGCTGCTATCAGCACATTGTATCCATGTTCGCGCAATATTGCCTGCACATGACTGATGAAGGTCATATAGAAAGAGGTTACTATCTCGGGAATGATGATGCCTATATTGTGTGAGCTTTGCTTACGCAAGCTCACAGCCATCTCGTTGCGATGATAGCCCATGCGGCGTGCTGTCTCGGTGATGAGTTGCATAGTCTCTGCCTTCACATTCGAGGAGTCGCCCGAAAGAGCACGAGAGACTGTTGACTTAGAAATACCAAGCTCGTTGGCTATATCCTTTATGGTGATGTATTTTGACATTATCGTTGTTTTTAGCTATTACAGAAATGATGATGCAAAATTAGCAAAAAGATTCGGTATTGAGAAGAAAAGGTAGTATAAACTAAGGTTGAGCGGAGACTGTATAATCTATTATTGACATTAATGGAATCTCTGGGAACGGTTGCGCAAATCGGGAACGGTTGCGGGAACGGTTGCGTAGAAAGTCTGATATTTTCTTATCATTTATCTTGCGGGAAAGCATTAACTTTGCGTCAGAAAATAACCAAAAAACCTAAAAGTAAATGAATACAACTTCAAACAAAGGCCGTGTGCCGTTCATCAGCAAGATTGCCTATGGAATGGGCGATGTAGGCTGCAACTTCAGTTGGATGTTCGTAAGCAACTTCCTCATGATTTTCTACACCGACGTGTTTGGCATCGGAATGAGCGCCGTAGCCACACTTATGCTTGTATCGAGAATATGGGATGCCGTGAACGATCCTATCATCGGAGCCCTTACCGACAAGACCCACACACGCTGGGGACGCTTCCGCCCTTGGCTTCTGTTCGGAGCACCCGTAACAGCCATCATACTCATGCTCACTTTCTGGGCACACCCCGACTGGAGCCAGACTGCAAAGATTGTGTATATGGCTGTGACCTACTGCATCTTGGTGCTTGGCTACACTTGCGTCAACCTGCCTTACGGCACACTCTGCGGAGCTATGACACAAGACATTGACGAGAGAGCCAAGCTCAACACAAGCCGTTCGGTGAGCGCGATGATTGCCATCGGTGTGCTGAACATCATAACTGTGCCTCTCGTAACATTCCTTGGCAAGGGCAACGCACAGTTCGGCTATCTGGCAGTAGCTATAATATATGGCATTATCTTCGCCGCCTGCCATCTGTTCTGCTTCAGCAAGACAAAAGAGGTGGTTGAGGTGCCTGTGGGACAGAAGTTACCTCTTTCTGTACAGCTCAAGTCGGTGCTCAAGAACCGCCCATATCAGCTTGCCATCCTCGGACAGTTTCTCTTTGGATTCATCCTCTACGGACGCAATGCCGACATCCTCTACTACTTCACCTACGTTGAAGGTTCGGCAACGCTCTTCAGCTACTATTCCATGGCTATCATATTGCCATCAATAGCAGGAGCCGCATGTTTCCCGTGGATGTTCCGCAAGACTGGCAACAAGGGATATGCAGCAGCCGTTTTCGCTCTGCTCTGCGGTATTTTCATGGCGATGCTCTACTTCTTCAGTCCCACCACCACCCCCGTCCAGTTCTACATATGCTCGGCAATAGCCTGGTTCTTCTTCTCGGGCTTCAACACAGCCATCTATGCCGTTATACCCGACTGTGTGGAATACGGTGAATGGAAAACTGGAATACGCAACGATGGTTTCCAGTATGCCTTCGTGTCGCTTGCCAACAAGATGGGCATGGCTCTCGGTACAGCAATGTTTGCCTTGGCTCTCGACTCGGCAGGATATGTGGCAGGTGTAGAGCAGAATGCCGACGTGATAAACATCATGCGCCACACGTTCTCCACTATTCCTGGTATGCTTTGGATGGTAACAGCTGTGTGTCTGTGCTTCTACCAGCTCCACCGTCATGTGTACAACAAGATTGTGGAGGAACTGAAGGAGGGTAAAAAGTAAAAAAGTAAAAAAGTAAAAGGGTAAAAAAGTAAAAGGGTAAAATAAACTATAATTTTAAAGAAACCATAAAACATTACAACTATGAGACAAGCAATATTAGTAGCCCCTAAGCACATTGAGTTTAAGGAAGTGGCAGCACCTGAGGCCTCAGACCTTAAGGAACACCAGATACTCGCCAACATCAAGCGCATTGGTATTTGCGGTAGTGAGATTCACTCTTACCACGGACTCCATCCTGCCACATTCTATCCCGTTGTACAGGGACATGAATATTCGGCTGTGGTTGTGGCATGTGGCAGCAAAGTGACGGTTTGCAAGCCTGGCGACAACATCACTGCACGCCCACAGCTTGTTTGCGGAGAGTGCAACCCTTGCAAGCGTGGACAATATAATGTATGCGAGCATCTACGTGTACAGGCTTTCCAGGCAGACGGCTGCGCACAAGACTACTTCATTATCGACGACGACCGTGTGGTTAAATTGCCCGAGGGAATGAGTCTCGACTATGGAGCTATGGTTGAGCCTGCGGCTGTAGGCGCACATGCAAGCAACCGCACCGACGTGAAAGGCAAGAACGTTGTGGTAAGCGGAGCGGGAACTATCGGCAATCTTGTGGCTCAGTTCTGCAAGGCTCGTGGAGCAAAGCGAGTACTCATAACAGATGTGAGCGACCTTCGACTTGCCAAGGCTCGCGAGTGTGGCATTGCCGACACGCTTAACATCACAAAGCGACCATTGAAGGAAGCTGCCAAAGAGCTTTTCGGCGACGAGGGTTATCAGGTAGGCTTCGAGGTAGCTGGCGTTGAGTCTTCGATACGCTCGCTTATGGAGACTATCGAGAAGGGCAGCGACATCGTTGTTGTGGCTGTCTTTGCCAAGGACCCTGCCCTTAGCATGTTCCATCTTGGCGAGCATGAGCTGCGACTCATAGGCTCGATGATGTATCGCCACGAGGACTATCAGACTGCAATCGACTATGTATCGCGTGGCATTGTAAATCTGGAGCCACTCGTAAGCAACCGCTTTGCCTTCGAGGAATACGACGAAGCCTACAAGTATATCGACACTCACCGCGAGACTTCAATGAAGGTGATTATTGACCTTGAGAAGAAGCCTGAGGCCAACAAAGAGTAATCAAACGCAAGTGGGAATAAGATAGGATACATAATAGCTAATAGGTCTAAGCGTAGATTAGTTTTCAAGATACCTGATTAGGAGAGAAAAGTAGTTGCAGAAATACTGTGAACCCGACAGGAAGTGAATACATGCGTCACTCTTGTCGGGCTTTTTATTTGTCATAAAAAATACGCTCTAAAGTTTTAGGACTATAGTCAATGACTTAACTTTACGACTATTACAAGAAAAGTTTCACCAAGTCGGGCAGTGCCTTGCTTACTATGGCCATTGCCGGAGGAGCTGTGGTGCCTACATTGTTTGGCGCACTTAAGGACTCATTCGGTGCACAGAATGCCTACTGGCTCGCTGTGCCTTGCTTCCTGTTCATATTCTATTATGGACTGGCTGGACACAAGATCAGAAAATAGATTGCACGTATTCACTTTGATACGTAAGCACGTATCGATTGATATAAAAATCTTTGGGAACGTTTGCGCAAATTGGGAACGATTGCGGTAACGTTCCCAATAAACAAGGATTATTTTTGTTTTGTCACCTATTTGGGATGACGTAAATTTGCAAGCGTAAAGAATAAAAATTTAAAAACCTAAACCTTGCAAATGAAAAGAATCACCACATCACTCATTGCCTCGGCAATATGCCTGACGGCTTCAGCACAAATCCACCTTACTGCCGACTTGCAGAACAACCATCTGTGGCGAGGAATGGAGGTAGCTGACGGTTGCCTTATACTTACTGACCTTGGCTATACGTTTGCCAATGGACACATGACTCTCGGTCTGTGGGGAGGCACAAACACTCAAGGCTCCTATAAGGAGTTCAACCATTACATCATGCTGCGCACGGGCGGGCTGGAGCTCTCGGTTATGGACACTTACAACTTCTCGCCTGGAGCTACGTACAACAATAGGCAGTATTTTAATTATTCGGCACACGAGACTGGACGATTCCTCAACTGCACGCTGAATTACCGCTTCCAGCAGCCACGGTTTCCATTGCTGCTCAGTTGGTCGACAATAATGTTCGGACGCGACCGCTCGGTTGACAACAAAGAACAGAAATACACCACCTTCGTTTATGCCGAATATCCTATATATAATAAGGAGGGATGGAGAGTGGATGCAGGAGTGGGAGGTGCCTTTGCCCTGAACAAGGCTGGCGAGAAACAAAACTTCTACGGCAATACATCAGGCATCGTGCATACACAACTGAAAGTGAGCCACGACCTGAAGATTGGCTCCTACACCCTGCCCGTGCATGCCATGGGATTATGGAACCCGCAGTCGCAGAAGGCTTACTTCCAAATAGGAGCACAAATCATCAACTTATAAAAAACATAGAATAACGACATAAAATCCATAAACATACATAAAATCCATAAAACACTATGAATATCAAAGATTTCACAACAGGCGTTCAGCACATCGGCGTGCCTACCAACAACATCGAGGAGACAATCAACTTCTATCTCACTCTCGGCTTCACAACAGCCTTGCGCACCATCAACGGCACTGAGGAGGTTGCATTCCTTCAGCTCCACAATCTCGTGATAGAAACTTATCAGAACCGTCAGGCTGCTATGGCATACGGAGCTATCGACCATATTGCTATCGACGTGAAGAACATCGACGAACTGTTTAAGGTTGTGCAGCGTGCAGGACTGAAAATGCTTGACACCGAGGTCAATTGTTTGCCGTTCTGGGAGAACGGAGTTAAGTTCTTCACAATTGAGGGACCTAACAAGGAAAAGATTGAGTTCTGCGAGAGACTGTAGAATATTAAGGAGTCAGTAGTTCATACAAACAAGAACTACTGACTCCTTTTGGTTTTATACTATATTCATCTTTCTCGGAAGAAAAAAGCTTTTACTTCTTCTTTATCTCATACCCTATTTTCTTGAAAGCCTCAACATAGTCGTCGTATTTGGCTTTCTTGCAGTCGTAGACAATAGTAACCTTCTGGTCTTCTACAGATGTGTCTATTTTCTTTGTGCCCTTTACGAAGCGAATGTTGCTCTTGATTTTCTTCTCACAGTTCTGGCAGTGCATCTGCGGCTGAGTGGTTACTACCAATGTGTCGGCTGATGTCTTGGCAAATGTGTTGCCAGCTACTACAAGCATAAATGCTACTAAAAGATTCTTCTTCATAATATCCTTATATTAATAATGTATGTACTATAACTTCTCTAAATTATAACTTCTCTAATTTGAATCTAATGCCTACATAAGCCATTGCTCCAGTAACAGGTCCCCACACCTGAGTAGCATCAAATGCCGCACTCCATGGATGATGTGAGTGGAGAATAGGATTGTCTATCTTATAGTTGGTGAGGTTCTCGCCACCTAAGTAAAGGCTGAAGTTGTGAAACTCTCGTGTCACTTGCGCCTGCAACTGGAAGTAGGCAGGATAGCGGCTGCGGTCGTAAAGCTCTCCACCACCATTCAGCTGACCGGTTGCGTCGAATTGCCAAAGTTCGAGCGGCGTCTTATACGAGAGAGTGAGCAAGCCTTTATAGCGTGATGTAAGAGGCTTTTGGCGCAGCTCGCCATCATAAGTACACTTAACGTCGTTCAGACGGAAGGCTGCTGTGGCAGACATGCCACTAAATAATGAGTATGTGGCATCCACCTGGAAAGTGTGGCTATAGCTCTTGCCGTCGAGATTCTCAAACGAGAGAGTATGACTGCCTTTAGCTCCATCGAAGTTCATTATCATCTGATGCTTGAAGTCGGTGTAGTAATACTCCGCATTCAGCTCAAGATTCTTGCCAAAGAGAGGAATGTTGAAGCCCAAAGAAGCTCCCATGTTCCATGCCTCCTCCTGCTTAAGGTCGGTATCGATGATTATCTCTCTGCCACTTGCCAATAGCGACACGTTCTCTGCCAAGGCATGTGGCGAACGGTAGCCCTTACCTATAGAAGTACGTAGCGTAATGATATCGGATGGAGAGTACTTGATGTGCAGACGTGGCGTGAGGAAACTGCCGTAAATGTTGGAATGATCCCAACGAACGCCTGGCATTACAGTAAGCTTGTCGCCCAACTTATATGTATATTGGGCATACAGGCCAGGAGTAGTCTCCTTTGTCACCTTGCTGTCGGCTTTAGGCAATGTTCCCAATGGATTGAAGCGTTCGTCATAGTAGTCGTGGTTGAATGACGCTCCCACACTAATATTATGCTTCTCCGTAATATCAGTCTCAAACATCAGTTGGGCATAACCATTCTTCTGAGTGACATCATATTGTGTCTTTCCGAACATGTTGTCGGCATCATGCCATGAGCCATGCAGCATCAAGGCTATTGACGTGTTATGGTCGGCATTAAGGGTAAAACCGTTTTTCCATTGCATCTCATAGCGGTTGGTCTTTACCGAGGTTGAATAGAGAGGTTCCGACGAAGAGGATGCCAAATGCTTACGGCTTTGTCCGCCTTCACGCTCGTCGTGCAAGCCACGCACCATCAATTGACTAATCCACCGTGGCGACACATACGCCCAACGGTGCATTAGGTTATATTGCCGCAACTTTGGCATATCCATGAATCCGTCGCCATTGCCATCATGATCCATCTGTCGGTTCTCGAAATGAAGAAGGGTTGCGGTGGAAAGGCGGTCGTTGAGATGAATGCTTCCATCGAGGTTGACCTCCGTCTTCTGTTCGCTATCCTGATAAACATTCGCACGCACGCCATCTGTGCCTTGTGGCTTAAGAAACTCAATATTAATCTGACCCGTAGTGCTCTCATATCCGTTTTTCACGCTCGAAGCACCCTTGCTCACCTGTATCGACTGCATCCAAGGCCCAGGCACATAGCCGAGGCTATAAGGCAAGGAAGCGCCACGCAGATTAGGAATGTTCTCGGTGAGCATCTGCACATAAGTGCCGCTAAGTCCGAGCAGCTTTATCTGCTTAGCTCCAGTGGCAGCGTCGCTGTAGCTTACGTCAACAGAAGGATTGGCAGTAAACGACTCGCCAAGGTTGCAGCAAGCAGCACGTATCAGTTGTCCTTGTCCTATTATGTCGGCATTGTCAACACGGTATTTCGACTTAATGCCATTAGTGGCTTTCACCGTCACATTCTTCAATTCGTGTGTACTGGCTATGCTATCTGTCTGCGCAAAAATCTGTTGCGACACAAATAAATATCCTAAAACGCTTAAAATGGTTTTTCTCATATATATATAATATGGTTACTGATTACACGTCTATTCACAACGCATCCAAAGACACTCTGTCATGTGTGCCCAACGAGCGAAATTCCTTGGGAGTCATGCCCGTGACTTGCTTGAACTGTGAGGAGAGATGTGCCGGCGAACTGTATCCGAGTTTATAGGCAATCTCGCTTGTGGCAAGCTGACTGTAGCACAACAATTCCTTGGCATATTCTATGCGATGAACGATGGCAAACCGCTCAATGGTAATGCCACGCACTTCGGAGAAGAGCTTGCTCAATAGACTATAGTCCTTGTTGAGCTGACGCGAGAGATAATCAGACATCTTTGGACGTTCCCCTTCCATCCTTACCCATTGCATTACAGAAATGCGTATCTGCTCCACCAACTGCGAGCGTGGATCGTCGAGCAATTCAAAGCCTATATCCTGCAATTTCCTCGCAATGGATAGGCGTTGCTCGCCAGTAAGTTCTTCCTCTATCTCTGCATCGCCCAAACTTATTGACTTCACCGTCAGACCTTCGGACACTAGAACGTCCTTCGCTGCCGAGACGCAGCGCGGACAAACCATGTTCTTTATCAATAGCTTCATCGGCGTATAAAATTTATCTGTTTTTTTATTACGATGCAAAGTTATAGATTTTCGCTAAATAATTTATATAAAATTAGGGAGAATGCTTACAGATTTTTATATTGTCATTTTTTTTATTTACCTTTGCAATATACAAAACGGGAATATTATGGCAATAAAACTATATCCTTTAGGCATACAGACTTTCGAGCGAATACGCAAGGAAGACCGACTGTATATCGACAAGACGGAATACATCTATCGCATGACACATAGCGACAGCGTATATTGCTTTCTGAGCCGTCCAAGACGGTTCGGCAAATCGTTGTTGGTGACTACGCTAAAAAGCTACTTCGAGGGAAAGAAGGATTTGTTCAAGGGACTTGCCATTGAAAAACTTGAGAAAGAATGGACGGAATATCCCGTGCTGCACTTCGACATGAGCGGAGGCAAACACATGGAGAAAGAACAACTTGAGCGATATCTCTGTTTTATCATTGAAGAGAACGAGCACAAATACGGCATTGTGAACAGCGGTTTGTCTGACCCTAACGTGAGACTTAACGCTCTTATCAATTCCATTTATGCAAAGACAGGCAAACAGATTGTTGTTCTCATTGATGAGAATGACGCTCCTATGCTTGATGTCGCTCACGAAGACAAACAATTAGATATTTTGCGCAACATCATGCGCAACTTCTATAGCCCTCTAAAGAAGTGCGAGTCGCTACTGCGTTTTGTGTTTCTCACGGGCATCACCAAGTTCTCGCAGGTGAGCATATTCAGTGAGTTGAACAACATCAAAAACATATCCATGGACGAAAAGTATGCTGGCATCTGCGGCATAACTGAAGAGGAACTGCTTACACAAATGTCGGAAGACATAGATATGCTTGCTAAGACACAAGATTTAACAAGAGAGGCAACCGTAGCCAAGCTCAAGGAATATTACGATGGCTACCATTTCTCCAAGGTTTCTCCTGACATATTTAATCCATACAGTTTGCTCAACTGTTTTGCTGATAAAAATTTCGGTGCCTATTGGTTTAGCTCTGGCACACCCACTTATCTCATCAACATGCTGAATAAGTTTGATGTATTGCCAGCAACCATCGCTCCTACTGAAGCTCTGTCTTCAGCGTTCGATGCACCTACAGAGAAGATGACTTCCATCACACCCCTACTCTACCAGAGTGGGTACGTCACCATCAAGGACTACGACAATGACACACAACTCTATACTCTTGACATTCCCAACAAGGAAATTAGAGTGGGACTATTCAATAGTCTATTGCCCAATTATGTCAACGGCACACAAGCCCAACAAGGCGGTGTGACCATAACCAAAATGGCCTCGCTTATAAGACGTAGAGATATGGACGGTGCTTTGCAACTCCTGCAAGACTACTTCGAAACATTGCCCTACTGCAATGTGACCAACTATGAGGGTCATTACCAGCAGATGCTGTATATCATCTTCACTCTCCTCACTGGCTTTGTGGTGGACGTAGAGGTGCATACTCCAAAGGGCAGAGTAGACATGGTTCTGCTCACCAACACCGACCTCTATCTCTTGGAATTGAAACTCAACAAGAGTGCGCAAGCTGCCATGCGACAAATCAACCTGAAGAATTATCACAGGCGATTTGCACTAAGCGGCAAACCTATTACCAAGGTTGGAATAAACTTCGACAGCACGAAGGGGAATATAGAAGATTGGATAATAGAGTAGAATATTACAGAATTTCCACTTCTTCAGCACGTTTCAAGTTAGTTGAGGTCGATACCAACTTTATAAAAACTTATCACTCCCCTCCCTACGGGGAGTGATATGTTTTTATTTTTATTTCCTATACCCTCTAAGTCCATACCACAACAGCACAAACTCGCAAACAAGAGCTATTGTCCATGTGAACTGCCATGAGCCTATCCAGTCGGCAAGCATTCCCTGAAGCACAGGGAAGACTGCTCCACCAAACACACCCATCATAAACACTCCTGAGGCACGCGATGTGTATTCGCCAAGTCCGTCAACAGCAAGAGTGAACACGCAACTCCACATAACGGAGTGGAATAATCCTACAGCCGCCAAAAGCCAAAGATTCTCTGTGAGCATGGCTGCCGTCATGAGTGCTATTGCTCCGAGTGTGACGGTGATGAGCATTGGACGTGGCTTAACATTTTTCATTGAAGCCGACACCATACGTCCGATAAGAAAACCGCCCCAATAGATTGTAGCAAGCAAGGCTGGCGACAAAGCAGCACCACCAGAAGCAAGTTCCATTGCGTGAAGGTTTATGTTGTTGCCGATGCTCACCTCCGTACCTACGTAGAAAAATATTGTT
>CAKQEI010000070.1 GCA_934230115.1 uncultured Prevotella sp.
AATTATGCGCTGTTATGTGCATAAATATTTAAATCTCTGTTAATTTTATTCAAAAATTTATTATAGCTCATATTTAAAATGTTTAGGTGTGCAAATTTACTAATAATCCGTCAAAATGCACACCCAACAACGCATATACAGCATGTTTTTTAACAAATATTTTAGGATTATTGATTAATAACTTGTCATGCATAAAGATATTGCAATGGTATAAGAAAAAAAATCGAGCAGAAGGGCGGCTTTTCAGCTGTTCCTTCTGCTCGATTAGAGGATATTATTTATCTAATAAGGTTATGCGCTGCGTTTTACTTGGCCTCGTTCTCAGGACGGAGCTGGCGAACGGTTTCGGCAGCACGCCACATTTCCATGTCGTGCATGGCCTTGAGCTCGGCGTTGAGCTTCTCGCGGTAGTCGGCCTTAGAGTTGGAGTCGATGGAAATCTGAGCCTCGTTGCCGGTCTTTACAGAGAGGTAGAGCCACTCCATAACTGGCTTGATGGCCTCGCGGAAACGTGGAGCCCAATCCAAGGCACCGCGCTGGGCTGTGGTAGAGCAGTTGGCGTACATCCAGTCCATACCCTTCTCGGCGAAGAGAGGCATAAGGCTCTGGGTGAGCTCCTCAACGGTCTCGTTGAAAGCCTCTGAAGGAGAGTGGCCGTGCTCGCGGAGCACCTCGTACTGAGCCTCGAGCAAGCCCTCGATGGCTCCCATCAATGAGCCGCGCTCGCCTGTAAGGTCGGAAGTTGCCTCGCGCTGGAATGTGGTCTTGAAGAGGTAGCCTGCACCGATACCGATACCGAAGGCGATGGTCTTCTCCTCGGCCTTGCCCGAGTGGTCCTGATAAACGGCGTAAGAGCAGTTAAGACCGCGGCCCTCGAGGAACATTGTGCGGAGCGATGTGCCCGAACCCTTAGGAGCAACCATGATGACGTCGACGTCGGCAGGAGGCACTACGCCTGTGCGGTCGTTCCAGTTGATGGCAAAACCGTGAGAATAGTAGAGGGTCTTGCCCGGTGTGAGATATTGCTTGATTTTCGGCCATACTGCTATCTGACCTGCGTCGGAGAGAAGCATGCAGATGATGGTGCCCTTCTGGGCAGCCTCCTCAACGGAGAAGAGTGTCTTGCCCGGAACCCATCCGTCGGCAACAGCCTTGTCGTATGTCTTGCCCGGACGCTGACCCACGATGACATTGAAGCCATTGTCGCGGAGGTTGCCAGCCTGACCAGGTCCCTGAATACCGTATCCCAAAATGGCAATCGTTTCGTTTTTCAGAACTTCACGTGCTTTTTCCAATGAAAACTCTTTGCTGGTGACTACTGTCTCTACAACGCCACCGAAATTCATTTGTGCCATATTACAATGTGTTTTAATGCAGCCGTATGAAAGCGACCGCGGGTTTAAATTATATATTTCCTTTTATTAGTTGTTTCTATGAAAACAGGGGCTGAGGTGTTATTTTGTTTCTTTTACGAGTGCAAAGGTAATAAATTACAAGTAATCTGCAAATTTTTCTATCACTTTTTTACAAATTTAAGTTTACATCTGCACACTTCCTTCTTTTCTGTGCCATTATCCGAGGATTTGAGCACCATAATGTCGTATTCTTCGTCGGAACGCTGCTCTACGGCGAAGTGCAGGGTGTCGCCAAAATATGATTCTGCCACGTAGGCTATGTCGATACGTTGCAAACGGTAGGTTTTAAACCATGAGAGTGGCCACATGTCAAGTATATGCTCGATATATTTTACGGAGTTGATGTGTCCGTTGACGTCGACGTCGCTGTAGTGTGTGGCGACGGACTGGCGTATCTCGGCGTCCTTTGCCACCTTCACGCGCTGGAAGGGAGTTATGGGGCACGGCTCCTCGGATTCGATGTAGCGTGTGATGAGTCCGTCGCGCTCCTGGAGTATGTCGACGGGCTGTCGGGTACGGGTGTCGATCATCGCCCAGATGCTGCGTCCGTAGCCAAGGACATTGCCGTTGCTGCCGAGGATGGCGAAGTTGCGGCTGGTGAAGAACTTCATGACGTTCTCCACCCACGTGTCGACGGTGATGCGCTCGTAGGCCACGGGCATTTCGTTCATCTCGATGACGAAGCGCGAGAGCACCCACGTCTTGTGCACGGAGTTGAGATAGTCCATGCCGTAGCCGCGCTCGTTGCTGTGGAAGTCGGCTGCATTGAGGAGGTGGTTGCCAAGATGGCCTATGAAGATGTGGTTGGAGAAATCACAATGAAAGGGTTCGACGAGGAAGTTGTAACTTCCGATTTTGCTTAATAGATCCATTTTATTTTAATTATTAGATATTACTTTTTCTTGTCACGTTTCATTAATTATATATTGGGTGGAGAAGTTTTTATAGTTTGTCAAACCCCTCCACCCAATTTAACATTTAATACTCAACATTGAACAATTCAAAACTCAACATTGAATAATTCCTCATCGCCAAAGGCGACAATTCAACATTCAACACTCAACATTCAACATTCAATAAATGTCCTTGTTCTTATGCAAATACTCCGACACTGGCTCGTCGACGCTGCGCGTTACGGCGACGCGTCCCGAGCGTGAGTACTGGAGCAGGCAGCCGAAGGAGTTGAGCGAGTTGAAGAGGTTCTGCACGTCGTCGGTTAGTCCGGCAATCTGCACGGTGGCGTAGGTGGGGTTCACCTCCATCATGCGCGCTCCGCTGCGTCGGATGACGCGCGACACCTCTGGGTTCTCCATCATCACGGGAGTGGAAATCTTGTAGATGGCAATCTCGTGGATGAAGAGCTCGTCGTCGAGATAGTAGTCGGCCTTTATGACGTCGATTTTGCGCTCTATCTGCTTTGTAATCTTCTTTATCTGCTCCTCGTCGCTCCAAGCCGTGATGGTGTACTTATGAATGCCCTTGATGCTTGAAGCCGACACGTTAATACTCTCTATGTTGACCTGCTGGCGTGTGAACACGGCGGTAATCTGGTTGAGGATACCGGCTATGTTCTCAGAGTAGACCAGCAATGTGTAAAGTTCCATATTCTTCAATTAATAATTAATAGCCAATAATTAAAAACTAACAGAAAGCAGCATTTCGTCCACACTCTTTCCCGGAGGCGTCATCGGCATTACGTTGTCCTCCTCCTTCACGGCACACTCGAGAATGTAGGGGCCGGGAGTGGCGAGCATACGCTCGATGGCAGAGTGGAGGTCGGCACGCTCAATGACAACATCGTAGTTGAGATGATAGCCGCTGCATATCTGGCGGTAGTCGGGGTTGAGCATACGGGTGAACGACTTGCGGTGGTTGAAGAACATGTCCTGCCACTGGCGCACGTTGCCAAGATAGTTGTTGTTCATCAGAATCACCTTAACCGGGGCTTGCTGCTCCATGATGGTGCCAAGCTCCTGGATGCTCATCTGGAAACCGCCGTCGCCTGTGAAGAGACAGATGGTGCGGTCGGGAGTGCCGAATGTGGCGCCCACGGCTGCTGGCAGACCGAAGCCCATTGTGCCAAGACCGCCACTGGTGACGACGCTGAGCTTGCGCTTGAACTTGAAGTAGCGGCAGGAGAACATCTGGTTCTGACCCACGTCGTTGACAAGCACCGCCTCGCCATTGGTGGCTTCGGCCACGGCGTTGACAATCTCGCCCATGAGGAGGGGTCCGTCCTGGGGATGGATGGCAGGCTCGATGACCTGCTCAGTCTCCTGCTCAAGATAGGGCTTGAAACCCTCAATCCACTGCGTGTGCTGATTTTTGTTGAGCAGACGGGTGATGGCAGGGAGCGACATCTTGCAGTCACCAACAACGGATACGTCGGTCTTGACGTTCTTGTCGATCTCCACGTTGTCGATGTCGAGATGGATTATCTTGGCCTGCTTGGCGTAGGTGTCGAGACGACCCGTGACACGGTCGCTGAAGCGCATACCGATGGCTATGATTACGTCGGCCTGCTGAGTCATGACGTTGGGCGCATAGCTGCCGTGCATACCGAGCATTCCCATGTTGAGGGGATGGTCGGAGGGAAGGGCCGAGAGTCCGAGCAAGGTGCGGGCTGCGGGGATGTCGGCTTTCTCAAGGAATTCAAGAAGCTCGTTCTGTGCTCCGCCAAGCTCCACGCCATGACCCACGAGGGCGAGCGGACGCTCTGCCTTGTTGATAAGCTCGGCAGCAGCAGCCACATGGTCGTCCTGAATCTTGGGATAAGGCTCGTAGCTGCGCACGGATGTAACCTTGGCTGGCTGCCACTCGCACTTGTCTACCTGGGCACTCTTGGGGAAGTCGAGCACCACCGGACCCGGACGGCCCGTACGGGCGATGTAGAAGGCACGGCTCACAGCCCAGGCGATGTCCTCGGGGCGGCGAATCTGATAGCTCCACTTGCTGATAGGCTGGGCAAGACCTACGAGGTCGACCTCCTGGAAGGCGTCGGTGCCAAGCGCGCTAACGCCCACCTGTCCGGCAATGACTATGATAGGTGTGGAGTCGATCATGGCGTCGGCAACACCAGTAAGGGTGTTGGTAACGCCCGGACCGCTTGTCACCAAGCACACGCCCACCTCGCCGCTGACGCGTGAAAAACCTTCGGCGGCATGGGCAGCCGCCTGCTCGTGGCGCACAAGAATGTGGTTGAACACCTTGTTGTCGCCGCGTGTATAGTCGTAGAGAGCATCAAACACCGGCATTATGGCTCCGCCGGGATAGCCGAATATTGTCTTCACTCCCTCGTTCTGAAGAGAGCGCATGAGAGCTTCTGCTCCTGTTATCTGTTCCATAATAGTTTTCTCCTTTGCTTCGTTTTTTTAGATTATTCTCACTCCACCCTTATCAGCCGAGCTCACGCTCTGGGCGTAGGCACGCAAGGCCTTGCTCACATGACGGTCGCGGGTGAGAGGCTGCTGCGGACGCGAGGCAAGCTCCTCGTCGCTGAGCTTGACGTTGATTGAGCGGTTGGGAATGTCTATCTCGATGATGTCGCCATCCTTTATCTTGCCGATGTTGCCGCCTGCAGCCGCCTCGGGCGAGATGTGGCCAATGCTAAGACCCGATGTGCCGCCAGAGAAGCGTCCGTCGGTGATGAGGGCGCACTCCTTGCCGAGGTGCATACTCTTGATGTAAGAAGTTGGATAAAGCATCTCCTGCATTCCCGGACCGCCCTTAGGACCCTCGTGGGTGATGACTACGCAGTCGCCACTCTTGATCTTGCCGCCGAGGATGCCCTCGCAAGCAGCCTCCTGAGAGTCGAACACCTTGGCAGGTCCGCTGAACTTCCAGATGGAGGGGTCGACGCCAGCGGTCTTCACCACGCAACCGTCCTGTGCGATGTTGCCAAAGAGCACGGCGAGTCCGCCATCCTTGGTGTAGGCGTGGGAGAGCGAGCGGATGCAACCATTCTCGCGGTCGGTATCGAGCGACTTCCACTGTGCGTCCTGACTGCCCATCTGTGTGGAGAACTTGCGGCCCGGAGCACTGTGGTAGATGCGGTCGGCCTCAGCCGAAATCTTTTCGCCGGTGATATCGTATTCGGCCATTGCCTGGGCAAGAGTCATGCCGTCGACACGCTTCACGTCGCCATGAATCAGTCCGCCACGGTTGAGCTCGTTGAGAATGCCGAGTATGCCGCCTGCACGGTTGCACTCCTGCACGCTGTACTTCTGTGTGTTGGGCGAGAGTTTGCAGAGACATGGCACGTGGCGGCTAAGCTTGTCGATGTCGGCCATGGTGAACTCTGTCTCAGCCTCCTGGGCAATGGCAAGCAGGTGGAGCACGGTGTTGGTGCTTCCGCCCATTGCTATGTCGAGAGTCATGGCGTTGAGGAAGGCGTCGCGGGTGGCAATGCTGCGGGGCAAGACGCTCTCGTCGCCGTCCTGATAGTAGGCAAAGGCGTTCTTGACAATCTGTCGGGCGGCTGCCTTGAAGAGCTCTATGCGGTTCTTGTGGGTGGCGAGGATTGTGCCGTTGCCTGGAAGAGCCATACCGATAGCCTCGGTGAGCGAGTTCATGGAGTTGGCTGTGAACATGCCCGAGCAGCATCCGCATCCAGGACATGAGCACTTCTCAATCTGCTCAAGGTCGTCGTCGGAGACGGTTTTGTCGGCACCCTTGACCATGGCCGTGATGAGGTCGGCATTCTCGCCGTTCCATCGTCCAGCCTCCATAGGTCCGCCAGAGCAGAACACGGTGGGGATGTTAAGGCGCATGGAGGCCATGAGCATACCGGGAGTTATCTTGTCGCAATTGGAAATGCAAATCATAGCATCAGCCTTATGGGCGTTGACCATGTATTCCACGGAGTCGGCAATAATGTCGCGCGACGGTAGGGAATACAACATGCCGTCGTGTCCCATGGCAATGCCATCGTCGATGGCTATGGTGTTGAACTCGGCAGCATAGCAACCCATGCTTTCTATCTCTTTTTTCACAATCTGTCCAATCTCATGCAGATGTGTGTGACCCGGCACAAACTGTGTGAACGAGTTGACAATAGCAATAATGGGCTTGCCAAACTGTTCATGTTTCATACCTGCGGCGACCCAAAGAGCGCGGGCTCCTGCCATACGGCGGCCTTCGGTACACACTGCGCTTCTTAACTGATGTTTCATTTGCATATTGTTTACGTATTTATCTATTTCTTTTATGTTCTTGTATAAAGTGTCCTGAATTATTACACGATATATTAATGCAAAGGTAATTAGAATTTATATAACTGACAACAATTTTAAAGTGAAAATTACGATTTTAAAAATAAATGTAGTCAAAAAAGAGGAGAACAGTTACATATTAACACATATACAAAGGGTTGCAAGTGGATAAATGCTACATGCGGAATGTTGCCACAAGGGGCAGATGGTCGCTAAACCCGTTGTTGTAGCGTGGTCCTATATAATTGCGGCGCGGCTTCACTCCGCCGTACTGTCCGTCGGGCTCGATGAGGAAGTTGGCATCGTTGACATTGCAACCGACGACGAGAGGGAGGAGCTTGCGGCTGACAATGATGTGGTCGAGACTTGACCACTCGCCTTTGTAGCGATAGGTGCCTTTGGCTCCGTTGCGCCCAGTGGCATTGGAGGAAATGTCGGTCATGTCTTTGCTGCACAAGAGCTGAAGGCTTGAGGAACGGGTGTAGTCGTTGAAGTCGCCAGCAATGATTATCTTGGCGTCGGGCGACACATTATTATATATAGAGTCGACAATTGCCGCCACTCTGCTTGCCGCCGCCATGCGGAATGGACGCGAACTACGCTCCCCTCCGCGTCGGCTGGGCAGATGGACAGCCACTACATGCAGTGTGTCGCCAGAGGCTATGATGCCCTCGGCATAGAGGATGTCGCGGGTGGGACGCATTCCCTTTATCGGGTTCACCCTGACGCTGTGGCTCTTGACAAGACGGAAGGAAAGGGGCGAATAAAGAAGTGCCACATCGATGCCACGCTCGTCGGGCGAATTGGTCATGACGTATTCATAACGGGCGTTGCGGAGCAAGCTGCGCTTGGTGAGGTCGTGGATGACGCTGTCATTTTCCACCTCGCAGAGGGCGACAAGGTCGGGCAATTGCCAGGACTGGGGCTTGGAGTCGCCATTAGGTTGTTCGCTAATTTGCGGCTCGCCACAAGAAATAATCGTCTGCCCCACCCTATTCAGCTTCTGCCAATAGCGGGTGGGGGTCCAACGGTAGGAGCCTTCGGGTAGAAACTCCGTATCATTCTTGAGAGAGTCGTGGCGACAGTCGAAAAGATTCTCGCAGTTGAGCTCGACGAAGGTGAAGAGGGAAAGGAGGAGAAGGGGTAGAGTCATAGTCTGTTACTAATTAGTTAGGCTACAAATTTAATTATAAATCCCGATATAATCAAATATTCTCGATGTCCTTCTTCACATTGTTGCGTATTTTCGTGAGATAAGCCTTCATGCGCTTGGCGTCCTTGCTGTCGATGATGTCGATAAGCTCGCCAAGCTCATCGCGTATCTGTGCCACCTGCGGCGATGTGTAGGGATTGAAGAGTATTTCCTGAAGCAGGTAGTCGTCCTCGTTGAGCACTCCCTTGGCTATGCGCAGATGTCGCTTGAAGGTTGTGCCAGGCGCGTCCTGATGCTTCATCACGGCAGAGAAGACGAAGGTGCTGACGAATGGCGTGCTGAGGGAGTAGGCCACGGTCTTGTCGTGCTCCTCGAAGGAATACTTGTAGATGTTGAGTCCGAGTCGAGAATATAGATCCTTGAAGAAGATGCGGCCCATGTAGTCGCCCTCGGTGATGATGATGGCGTTCTCCTCGGAGAGCTGTCCGAGATTGGCGAAAGTTGGTCCGAACATTGGGTGGGTTGACACGTAGGGATGGCCCGACTGCTCGTAGAAGGCCTTGAGATTTGTCTTCACCGACGATATGTCGCTGATGATGCAGTCGTCGGGAAGCAAAGGCAAGACCTCCTTGAAGGCAGATATAGTGTATTTAAGTGTCACGGCATTGATGACAAGCTGCGGCTGAAACTCGCGTATCTCGTCGAGCGTGGTGAAGCGCTGACAGTTGTAGGTGAAACGCATTCGCTTGGGGTCTTTCTCATAAACCGCCGTCTCGTGGTCGAAACTGAGCACGTCGAGAAAGAAACTGCCCATCTTGCCGGCACCAAGGATTAGGATTTTCATTTTGAGTTTTGAGTTTTGAATTTTGAGTTTTGAATTATTGCGCGATGCGCAATTTTGAGTTTTGAGTTTTGAATTTTGAGTTGTTGCCTTTGGCAATTTTGAGTTTTGAATTTTGAGTTTTGAATTTTGAGTTTTGAATTATCGGCAAGCCGATTTTGAGTTGTTGAGTTTTGAGTTGTTGCATGTTGCCGAAGGCATAATTCTCAATTCAACATTGAATAATTCCTAATGCGCGTAGCGCACAATTCAAAATTCAAAACTCAAAACTCAAAACTCAACATTACTTCTGGTTTATAATTTCCATCTGCTGTCTTACCGACTCCTCATGGATATGCTCGAAGATTTCCTTCACGAAGTCAGAGTCCATGCCACAGAGCGAGCCTTGTGCGCCACGCTTGTCGAGAATCTCGTTGTAGCGTACTGTCTGAAGGATGGTCATGTTGTGCTCCTTCTTGTACTGTCCAATCTCACGGCACACGCGCATACGCTTTGCAAGAAGCTCCATCAGACTGTTGTCGATCTCGTCAATTTGCTTGCGGAGTTCGTGTATTCCCTCTGTGGTGACAGTCTCAGAACGAACGACAAGCAAACTAAGGATATAATCGAGCACGTCGGGAGTGACCTGCTGTTTGGCGTCGCTCCAAGCGTTGTCGGGCGAGCAATGGCTCTCTACCATCAATCCGTCGAAGCCAAGGTCCATGGCCTGCTGACAAAGAGGTGCCACAAGCTCACGGCGTCCACCAATATGGCTTGGGTCGCAGATGATAGGCAACTCTGGTATGCGGCGGCGAAGCTCGATAGGAATCTGCCACATGGGGAGATTGCGGTAGATTTTCTTGTCGAAGCTTGAGAATCCGCGATGGATGGCAGCCATGCGCTTGATACCAGCCTGATTGATGCGCTCCATAGCTCCAATCCACAGTTCAAGGTCGGGATTGACAGGGTTCTTGACAAACACTGGCACGTCAATGCCCTTCAAGCTGTCGGCAAGTGCCTGCATGGCAAATGGGTTGGCCGATGTGCGTGCACCCACCCAAAGAATGTCGATGCCATATTTCAATGCGAGTTCCACATGCTCTGGTGTAGCCACCTCAGTGGCTGTGAGCATACCAGTCTCCTCCTTCACTTGCTTCATCCAAGGCAAGGCAACCTCGCCATTGCCCTCAAAGCCACCCGGCTTGGTGCGCGGTTTCCATATACCAGCACGAAACATACGGCAACCAAGATTCTTGAGCTGCTGTGCTGTGGTCATAACTTGCTCCTCGGTCTCAGCCGAACATGGTCCGGCAATGACGAATGGGCGTGGGTTGTCACTCGGTAAGTTTAATGGCTGTAAATCTAATTCCATAGTCGTAATCGTTTAGAAGCCCCACCCCTTTCCCTTCCCCGCAGGGAGGGGAGTAGTATGTAAGGCTTATTTGTTATTTTGTTATTTCCTTATTTCATTTACTCTTATTGGTTGCCCAGAGTTTACTCTCTTTTTACTTCCCCCTTATTTGCTGTGCATTTCACTCCTCTTCACTCTCTCCAACGCCTCCTTAATTTTCTCGTCCTTAGCGCACAGACTGATTCGTATGTATCGCTGGCCGTTGCTTCCGAAGATGAAGCCTGGAGTGATGAACACTCTTGCCTCGTGGAGGACACGCTCGGTGAGTTCCTCGCAGTCCTTGTACTTGTCGGGAATCTTGCCCCAAAGGAACATTCCCACCTGACTGTGGTCGAATGTGCACCCGAGCGTTGTCATTATCTGCTCGGCAATATCGCGGCGACGGCGATAGGTGGCAATGTTTGCCTCATGATGCCATTCGGGAGTGTTTGTGTTGTAAGCCTCAGCAGCTGCGAGCTGTATGCCACGGAACGTGCCAGAGTCGATATTGCTCTTCACCTTCAATATCCATGAGATGAAAGTAGGATTGGAAACGCACATTCCCACACGCCAACCAGGCATGTTGTGGCTCTTCGACATCGAGTTGAACTCAATGCAACAGTCCTTTGCGCCTGGCACCTGAAGGAGCGACATCGGCTTGTCGTTGAGGATGAAGGAGTAAGGATTGTCGTTCACCACCACGATGTTGTGCTTTCGGGCGAAAGCCACAAGCCGCTCGTAAGTCTCACGACAGGCATTGCCGCCTGTGGGCATATTGGGATAGTTGGTCCACATAAG
Source organism: uncultured Prevotella sp. (assembly GCA_934230115.1). Classification (GTDB taxonomy): domain Bacteria; phylum Bacteroidota; class Bacteroidia; order Bacteroidales; family Bacteroidaceae; genus Prevotella. Next base: position 10,787 of record CAKQEI010000070.1, read on the forward strand.
CTTTACACGCGAGAGGTCCATGTTCTCAAGCTCGTCGAAGTCGGGCTGCCATCCGTTGTCCTCACGGAGGTTGTAGTTTACGATCTCTGCTCCAAGAATCTTGCTCAGCGAGGTGTAGGTGGGATAACCGGGATTGGGGACAAGCACCTGGTCGCCAGGATTCACAAAAGCAAGGGTGACATGCAGTATGCCCTCCTTTGAACCTATGAGCGGCAGCACCTCTGTCTTGGCGTCCACATCCACTCCATACCAACGTTTGTAGAAGCCAGCCATCGCCTCGCGCAGCTCTGGTGTGCCCATTGTGGGTTGATAGCCATGCGCGTCGGACTTGGAGGCCACTTCACAGAGCTTGTCTATTGTCTGCTGCGAAGGCGGCATGTCGGGTGAACCTATGGCGAGGGAGATGATGTCCTGTCCCTCGGCGTTTAACTTGGCAACCTCTTTGAGCTTGCGCGAGAAATAGTATTCTTGAACCAACGAGAGTCGGTCGGCGGGAAGTATTTTCATAGTTTTGAGTTTTGAATTGTGAGTTTTGAATTGTGCGCTGCGCGCATTTTGAATTGTAAGTTTTGAATTTTGAATTATTGCGTCACATCTGAAATCTCAATTCATCAATTCACAATCGCCAACGGCGATAATTCAAAATTCAAAACTCAAAATTCAACATTCCTCATATTCTCCGAGAATTTTCAGCGAGCGTGTCAGCGGTATTATTGCGTCGATGCTCTGTCGGTAGCGTGTGAGGTTGTCGAATGTCAGGTCGACGTAGAAGAGATATTCCCACTCACATCCTATTACTGGCAACGATTGTATCTTAGTGAGATTGATGCCATAGAACGAAAGTATTGTGAGCACCTTCGACAGCGAACCCTCCTCATGGGCAACATGAAACACGACGCTTGCCTTGTTGGCCTTCTCCAACGGACGGAGGAAATCTGCCTTATTAGGATTCGACACAACGAGAAAACGTGTGAAGTTATGCTTGTTGTCGTGTATCTGATCTTGCAGCACCTTCAGTCCGTAGAGCTTGGCGGCAGAAGCGTTGCAGATGGCAGCCCAACCGTGACACTGGTGTTTGGCAATATACTCAGCCGAGCCAGCCGTGTCCTCAGCCTCAACAGCCTTTATGTCGGGATGGTTGGCAAGGAAGGCGTTGCACTGGGCAAGAGCCACGGGATGAGAATGAACCTCGGTGATTGTCGACCAATCATCATCGGGCAAGCAACAGATGCAATGCTCTATGTGGAGCTTATGCTCACCCACCACCGTGGCACCCGACTCGCGCAGCAGCTCGTAGTTGTGCAGCAGACTTCCGGCTATCGTATTCTCTATTGCCGTCATGCCTATCACGGTAGGATCGCGACGCATATTCTCGTATACCTGCTCGAAGGTGGCACAACAGATGAGCTGTATCTGTTCGCCACTGAAGTACTGATGGGCGGCGATATCGTGGAATGAGCCTTGGAAGCCCTGTATAGCTATTCTTTTCATACTTAAACTGAAAAACCCCGCTTTCACATTGCAATGTGAAGCGGGGTCTGTATATTTATTCTTGTTAATACACTCTATAACCTAAGTTGTTTTTTCACACACAACTCACCGCTTCACAATTGCTTGCAAAGTAAAAGTAAAATCGGTAAATATATGTGAATGTATTGTTCATAACTTTGTTACTTTTTTATTTGTTTATATGCGTAATATTTTTTGTTTGATGCAAATGTATAACAATAATTTGTCCTATGCAAATTTTTTACGATAAAATGTCATTATCATGAAGGTTTTTCTTACAAATACAAAGAAAAGGGAAATAATTATGCAGGGTTCTCATTATTATATATAAGAGAAAGGCATATTGTATATAAAAGAAAGCCAAACCCCACCCTCCATGAAGGGAGGGGCTTAGGGTGGGACTTATTCGTTATTGAAAACCTTATACGGGTCCATTTGCTGCATCTTCTTCTTTAT
>CAKQEI010000071.1 GCA_934230115.1 uncultured Prevotella sp.
GGAAGGAATGCCTCGATGCCGAATACGTCAACGATCATACCACCCTTAGTGCGGCACTTGATGTAGCCCTGGATAACCTCCTCGTTCTCGAGAGCAGCGTTAACGAGCTCCCAGCTCTTGCTCAAGCGAGCCTTCTTGTGAGAGAGAACGAGCTGACCCTTGCGGTCCTCCTGGTTCTCCACGTAAACCTCAACCTTGTCACCTACCTTGAGGTCCGGGTTGTAACGGAACTCAGATGCAGGGATAATACCATCGCTCTTGTAGCCGATGTTTACGATAACCTCTTTCTTGTCTACAGAGATTACCTCGCCCTCTACTACCTGGTGCTCAGACACCTTGTTGAGGGTTTCGTCGTAAGCCTTCTCAAGCTCCTGCTTGCTTACCTCTGAGTTGCCACCGTTCTCAAACTCGTCCCAGTTGAAGTCTGCCAATGGCTGTACGTTCTTTAAATCTGACATAAAATTGAAAAAATTAAAATTTTAAATTAATAAAGTTAGACTTTATGTTAAGTGAATAATTCGAGGTGCAAAATTACAACTAATTTCCTTATATACAAAATTTTAGAATGTCTCGGAGCAAAAAAGATTCTGTTTTTAAGTATTTTTAAGTAAAATCAGTCTTTTCGCCGTGAGATAAAACGCCGTGCACACCAAAATGCCTGTAGTACACCATGTTATAGGATACACAAGCATTATTGTGTCGAACGAGTGCCAGATGGGGCACACCACATACACCCACACTATTCTTAGCAGGCATGTGCCGAAGATTGTGAGCACTGTAGGCAGCATCGATTTGCCCATTCCCCTCAGTGCCGAGGCTGAAATCTCGTAGCTGCAAGCTATGAACTGGAAGGCAAGCACGGTTTCCATGCGTATTGTGCCGAACGCCTTCACCCCTTGGTCGTTGGAGAAGAAGCCGAGGAAGAAGTCGGATTGCCACGCGAAGAGTTCGTTCAGAACTCCGCTTCCCACAATGCTCATGACCATGCATATCCAGTATATGCGCATCACGCGGTGTTTCAGTCCCGCGCCATAGTTCTGTCCGATGAACGTTATGGCAGCTCCGTCGAAAGCCGCAATTACGTAGTAGCAGTAGTATTCGAAGTTCTGTGCCGCCGCCGAGCCGGCTATGGCTTCGGCTCCGTGGCTGTTGATGGCACTTTGCACCAGTACGTTGGAGAACGAGAACACCATGCCTTGCAATCCTGCTGGCACACCAATCATGAGCATAGGCTTCAGCTCAGCCCATTTCACCTTTATATTATTAATGTGTAGTCGGAAAGGCTCTTTCTCCAGCATCAGCAGTCGTATGATAAGCATCGCACTCACCATGTTGGCAATGCCAGTGGCAATAGCCACTCCAGCCACGCCCATGTGGAATACAATCACGAAGGTGAGGTTGAGCACGGTGTTCACGATGCCAGCCGCCACAAGAATGTAGAGAGGACGGCGCGTGTCGCCAAGGCTTCGGAGAATAGCCGAGCCGAAGTTGAACATCATGAAGAAAGGCATTCCGAGGAAATAGATTCGGAGGTAGAGTATGGCCAATGGCAGCACGTCGGGTGGAGTGCCCATAAGCGTGAGGATAGGTTTTGCCACAGCCACACCTATAAACATAAGCAACAGTCCGCCCACCACAGCCACCATTCCGGCTGTGGCGACGGCCTGCTTGATTTTTTTGTCATCGTTTTGTCCTATATGGTTGGATATAATGACATTGGCTCCCATGGAAACTCCAAGAAAAAGGTTGATGATAAGACTTATCACCGGGGCGTTGCTTCCCACTGCGGCAAGAGCCTGGCTGCTTGCGAAATGTCCCACCACCGCCACGTCGATAGAGTTGAACAGTTGTTGCAGCACGCTGCTCGCTGCCAAGGGCAGAGTGAACAGCAGTATTTTCATGAACAATGGTCCATGAAGCATGTCTATTTCATTGGATTTTGCCATGTGTCTCCATTATTTATTTCGCTTGCGCGAAAATATCTGTTATTGCATCTATGTGATAGTCCGGTTATTTTCCTTCTGCCACAACGGCAAAGAACTCAGCGTCCTCGTTGGTGAGGTTTTCGGCGCAGTGGTTGTGTCCCTCGGGGCAGTAGTGCACTTCTCCCGCCTTGGCCGTTTCCTTCTGTCCGTCGCAAGTGAAGGTGATTTCTCCCTTCAGTACGAACATTACCTCGCAGTTGCCCTCATGGGTGTGCAGACCGATGCTGCTGCCCGGTTGCAGAATGTTGCGCATAATCTTCACCTTGCCGTCGTCGGACATTCTTGTAAGGAAAGGTCCGTTGCCGCCCTTGAAGCCTTCGATGTGCTTCTCTTCGATGTTGTTGAAATCGATAATCATGGTTTTGTCCTCCTGTAAATATTTAATGAAAGTAAATTATATACTTGCGGTTCAATATCTTACTCCGTCCGCTTATTGCGCGTGATATTCCGCGTTTCTTTTCTTCAGTATAGCGTTCACGCAGCACATCGCTGTGGCTATGGCAAACAGGGCTATCGCTATCTGTTCGCCATAGGCAGCCGAGGCATCGCAGCTCCAGTTTCCACTCCAGCCTAAGGCAATGCCTATGAACAGTCCGCCGTCGCTCGCAAGGAAGTACGTGCTCTCGGCTGTGCTTCGCTGGCAATGGTTGCATCGTCCGAGCAGTTTGTACAGCTGTTCCGAACTTGTCAGTCCGAATCCCAGTCCCATCATCATGGGCTTGAGTGTGCTGTCGAGCAATCCGTTGTGCAGGTTCATTGCCACAACCGCCGCCAGTATGCACAGATTGCCTATTGCTGACGTGTAGCGTCCGTTTCTCACCACTTGGAAGCGCAGAATCACCAAGGCGATGACAAATCCCACGGCCAATGACGAGAAGAACTCCGTGTCGGTGTGTGTCGACATCACCACGCCCAAAGCCGTGCTCATCAGCGCCACTACGATAGCCACGTTCCATCCTTGCGGCAGGAAGAAGCGGTCGATGGAGATGAAGTGGGTGCCTTCCTCGGGTGCCCGGAACGGGAACTTCACCGACATTACAATTATTCCGGCAAGCAGCGCCGCCACGGCTCCGATGCCGTAGAACCACATGTTGTCAACCTCCGGGCGCAGCATAATCGACGCTATCGGTCCGAGCACGATAGCCATGCGTGCAATCCAGATGGCGGCGTAGTTGGCCTCCGTCCTGTGGCGCGACTCGGTCTTGTCGATGAGCAATGTGCACGAGAGCACTCGCTTGGCGTTGCCGAAAGCCATTCCTCCCACGAGACAAGCCGCCATCAGGCTGATTATATCGTCCTGGGTGGCGAGTTGTCGTTTCGGATTGTCAAACATCGTCATGGCGAGTATGATGCCCGCGAGCGCCAGCACCGAGGTGAAGAACACCTTGTTGCGGCGGTAGCGCTGAATGAGCCAGCTCACGAAGAATCCCGACAGGAATATTCCTGCCACAAACATCACCATCGTCAGGTTGGCCCATTGCGAGTTGATGTATTGGCTCGTGTACAGGCGGTAGGGCAGGAAGGGGATGGTCATGTAGCAGGCTATGCACAGCAGCGACTCGGCTGCTATGAGCAATGAGAACTCGCGGTTCCACAGCCTGTGGTATGTGGGTGTATACTGGTTGTCCATCAATACGATTCGCTTTCGTTGGGGAAGTCCATCGACTTCACGTCGTTGACGTATTGTCCGATGGCGTTGGTCATAATCTCGTAGAGGTCGGCGTATTGGCGCAGGAACTTAGGCTTGAATCCGCGGTTCATGCCGAGCATGTCGGCGTAGACGAGCACCTGTCCGTCGCATCCTGCTCCGGCACCGATGCCGATAGTGGCGCAGCTCACAGCCTCAGTCACCTTCTTGGCAAGTTCGGCCGGAATCTTCTCCAGCACGATGCAGAAGCATCCTGCCTCGTCGAGAGCCTTTGCGTCGGCTATGAGTTTCTCTGCCTCATCCTCTCCCTTGGCTCGCAGTCCGTAGCCACCGAATTTGTGCACGCTCTGCGGAGTGAGTCCTAAGTGTCCGCTCACGGGTATTCCTGCGTCTACGATTCTCTTTATCATCGGGGCTATTTCGGCTCCGCCCTCCAGTTTCACAGCGTCCACACCGCTCTCCTTCATTATTCTGATGGCGTTGCGCAGTCCTTCCTCCTCCGACACCTGGTAGCTGCCAAAAGGCATGTCGCAGATTACGAGCGCATGGTTCACGGCGCGAGCCACCGAGCGAGCGTGGTAGATCATCTCGTCCATTGTGATGGGCAGTGTGGTCATGTTGCCGTCCGACACGTTCGAGGCTGAGTCGCCCACGAGTATAGCGTCCACACCTCCTGCGTCGACGATAGAAGCCGTGGTGTAGTCGTAGGCTGTGAGCCAGCTTATCTTCTCACCGTTGTGCTTCATGTCAAAAAACAGGGGTGCTGTGATTTTTTTCTTTGTTGTGCTTAAATATTCTGCCATTTTTCTATCCTTTGATTTTGATATTTTCGGCAAAATTACAAATTTTTATGAACATGGCAAAGGAATGTGGCGGAGAAGTTGAAGAAGATAGGAAGTTTGAGAAGTTAACTTCTTAAACTCCTTAACTCCTTATCTTGCATATATAAATAATGTATACTTCCAATAAATCAACCATGAATTCCTCTCGAAGTGATAAAATGCAAGCAAAATGGCAATTATTGTTATAAAATATTTGCAGAATAAAGATAAAATCTTACCTTTGTAACTGAAAACAAGAAATAACCAATAAAAAGTAGATAATTATGAACGTTTCTTACAACATTATCAGCATTATTATTCGAATTCGACTTCAGGACGATGTCGAACGGGGTAGAGTATGCCGATAGGTTGAACAAAATAGCCTTGACTTCTTGTAATGAAGAACACAGACTTAAAACCTTTCTCACTTGCCCCACAAAGGAAGTGCGAAAGGTTTTTTTGTTATCCGAAAGGTGATAAAAAGAAATAGTAAAAAAACAAGAGTTATCAAGAATATAAGTAACAAGCAAAACAGATAGAGATATGAGCGACAGATTGTTTATTTTCGACACAACACTCCGCGATGGCGAACAGGTGCCTGGTTGCCAGTTGAACACAGTTGAGAAGATTCAAGTGGCCCGTCAGCTTGAGCAGCTTGGAGTGGATGTGATTGAAGCAGGATTCCCCATTTCAAGTCCAGGCGACTTTAACTCGGTCATCGAGATTTCCAAAGCCGTGACATGGCCCACCATCTGTGCCCTCACCCGCGCCGTGGAGAAGGACATCGACTGCGCGGCAGAGGCTCTTAAATACGCCAAGCGCGGCCGCATCCACACAGGCATCGGCACTTCCGATTCCCACATACAGTATAAGTTCCACTCCAACCGCGAGGAGATTATCGAGCGTGCCGTGCGTGCCGTAAAATATGCCAAGCGATATGTAGAGGACGTGGAGTTCTACGCCGAGGATGCCGGACGCACCGACAACGAGTACCTCGCCCGCGTGGTAGAAGCCGTGATCAAGGCTGGAGCCACCGTGGTGAACATCCCCGACACAACAGGCTACTGTCTGCCAGAGGAATACGGCGCCAAGATAAAGTATCTCATGGAGCACGTCGACGGCATCGACAAGGCCATCCTCTCCACCCATTGCCACAACGACCTCGGACTCGCCACCGCCAACACCTTCAGCGGCGTGATGAACGGGGCCCGACAGGTGGAGGTCACCATCAACGGCATCGGCGAGCGTGCCGGCAACACATCGCTCGAGGAGATTGCCATGATTCTCAAGTGCCACAACACCATCGGCATCGACACCAACATCAACACCACCAAGATTTGCCCCACAAGCCGCATGGTGTCGAGCCTTATGAACATGCCTGTGCAGCCCAACAAAGCCATCGTGGGCCGCAACGCATTCGCCCATTCCAGCGGCATCCATCAGGACGGAGTGCTCAAGAATGTCTCCACCTACGAGATTATCGACCCCAAGGACGTGGGTCTCGACAGCGGCTCAATCGTGCTCACAGCCCGTTCTGGCCGCGCCGCACTGAAGTACCGACTGAGTGTCTTAGGTGTTGAGATAAAGGACGAGAGCAAGCTCGACGCCATCTACCAGCAGTTCCTCAAGCTCGCCGACCGCAAGAAGGAGGTCAACGACGACGACATTCTCATGCTCGCCGGAGCCGACGCCAAGGAGGCCCACGCCGTGAAGCTCGACTTCCTGCAGGTCACTACAGGCTTGGGTGTGAAGAGTGTGGCAAGCATCGGTCTCGACATCTCGGGTCAGAAGTTTGAGGAGGCATCCACGGGCAACGGTCCGGTGGACGCAGCCATCAAGGCCCTGAAGAAGATCATACAGAAGCAGATGACTCTGAAGGAATTCACCATCCAGGCCATCTCCAAGGGCTCGGACGATGTGGGCAAGGTTCACATGCAGGTGGAATACGATGGCAGCGTGTATTATGGCTTCGGAGCCAACACCGACATCGTGTCGGCTTCGGTAGAGGCTTACATCGACTGCATCAATAAGTTTCACGTGAAATAACGGTAAAATCTTAAGAATTAACGATATAGACAATTTAAATTTAACAAGAACATAATGAATACATTATTCGACAAGATTTGGGACAAGCACGTTGTGCAGACCGTAGAGGATGGTCCCACACAGCTTTACATCGACCGTCTTTACTGCCACGAGGTCACCTCACCGCAGGCTTTCGCCGGAATGCGTGCCCGCGGACTCAAGATGTTCCGTCCCGACCACATATTCTGTATGCCCGACCACAACACCCCCACCCACGACCAGGACAAGCCCATCGCCGACCCCGTGTCAAAGCGTCAGGTAGACACCCTCGCCAAGAACGCCAAGGACTTCGGCGTGGCCCACTTTGCCATGAACTCCAAGGACAACGGCATCATCCACGTCGTTGGCCCAGAGAAGGGACTCTCGCTTCCTGGAATGACCATTGTCTGCGGCGATTCCCACACGTCCACCCACGGAGCCATGGGCGCTGTTGCCTTTGGCATTGGTACGTCGGAGGTGGAGATGGTCATGGCCTCGCAGTGCATCCTCCAGAGCAAGCCTAAGTCGATGCGCATCAGCATCAACGGCAAGCTCGGCAAGGGCGTCACAGCCAAGGACGTGGCTCTCTACCTCATGAGCCAGCTCACCACCTCGGGAGCCACGGGCTATTTCGTGGAGTATGCGGGCGATGTGGTGAGAGATTTGTCGATGGAGGGCCGTCTCACTCTCTGCAACCTCTCTATCGAGATGGGAGCTCGCGGCGGATTTGTAGCCCCCGACGAGACGACGTTTGAATATATCAAGGGGCGCGAGTATGCCCCTAAGGGCGAGGCTTGGGACAAGGCCGTGGCCTACTGGAAGACGCTTAAGAGTGGCGACGACGCCGTGTTCGACAAGGAGCTTACCTTCGACGCTGCCGACATCGAGCCACGCATCACCTACGGCACCAACCCCGGCATGGGCATTGGCATCAGTGAGTCTGTCCCTACGCTCGACACCATCGACGCCGAGGGTCAGGCTTCGTTCAAGAAGAGCTTGAAATACATGCAGTTCGAGCCGGGCGAGAAGCTCCTTGGCAAGAAGGTGGACTACGTGTTCCTCGGAGCCTGCACCAATGGCCGCATCGAGGACTTCCGTGCATTTGCCTCCATCGTCAAGGGCAAGCACAAGGCTGAGGGCGTTACGGCGTGGCTCGTACCTGGCTCATGGCTCGTGGACAAGCAGATACGCGAGGAGGGCATCGACAAGATTGTAGAGGCGGCTGGCTTCGAAATACGTCAGCCTGGCTGCTCGGCTTGTCTCGCCATGAACGACGACAAGATTCCTGCCGGCAAGCTCTCCGTGTCTACCTCCAACCGCAACTTCGAGGGACGCCAGGGTCCCGGCTCGCGCACAATCCTTGCCTCGCCACTGGTAGCGGCTGCTGCGGCTGTGACGGGAGTGATAACCGACCCGCGCACACTTTTTTAAATTATTAATTATTAGTTGTTAATTATTAATTGGACTTTCCAAACACATACAAATATTAATTGGACTTTCCAAACACGAACAAAGATGAAACAGAAATTCAATGTCATAACTTCCACCTGCATTCCCCTTCCGCTTGAGAATGTGGACACCGACCAGATAATACCCGCCCGATTCCTCAAGGCCATCGACAAGGAGGGCATGGGCGACAACCTTTTCCGCGACTGGCGCTACAATGCCGACGGCACGCCTAAGCCCGACTTCGTGATGAACGACCCCTCCTACAGCGGCTGCATCCTCGTGGCGGGCAAGAACTTCGGCTCTGGCTCCTCGCGCGAACATGCCGCATGGGCGATAGCTGGTGCTGGCTTCCGCGTGGTCATCAGCTCCTTCTTTGCTGACATCCACAAGAACAATGAACTCAACAATCTCGTTCTGCCTGTGGTGGTTAGCGAGCCTTTCCTCAAGGAACTTTTCGAGTGCATCGACCGCGACCATAAGACCGAGGTGCGTGTCGACCTGCCCAACCAGACCGTCACCAACCTCGCCACTGGCAGCAGCGAGCATTTCGGGATAAACGGCTACAAGAAACATTGTCTGGAGAACGGACTTGACGATGTCGACTTCCTTGTCCAGAATCGTGATAAGGTGGAAACATGGGAACAGAATCAGTAAGACGAATAGAAATAATGGACTCCACGCTGCGCGACGGCGAGCAGACGAGCGGCGTGTCCTTCCTGCCTCACGAGAAGCTCATGATGGCGCGTATGCTCCTCGGCGACGTGAATGTCGACCGCATCGAGGTGGCTTCAGCCCGTGTCTCTGAGGGCGAGAAGGACGCCGTGCGCATGATCTGCCGCTATGCGGCGAGCGTGGGCAAGCTGAATAGGGTGGAGGTGCTCGGCTTTGTCGACGGTCATAAGTCGATCGACTGGATCGACGAGTGCGGCTGCCGCGTGATGAACCTCCTTGCTAAGGGTTCGCTCAAGCATTGCACCCAGCAGCTTAAGAAGACCCCCGAGGAGCACATCGACGACATCTACCGCTCCCTGGCCTATGCGGCGCAGAAGGGCATGGCTGTCAACCTCTATCTTGAGGACTGGAGCAGTGGCATGAAGCACTCGCCCTCCTATGTCTATCAGATGATGGACGCGCTCGTGGAGAGCGGTGTCAGGCGTTTTCTCCTGCCCGACACGCTCGGCATCCTCAACCCCATGGAGGTGGCAGAGTTCTTCCAGAAGATGACCGAGCGTTATCCATCTGCCCATTTCGACTTCCACGCCCACAACGACTACGACCTTGCCGTGGGCAACTCCCTTGCTGCCGTGCGCAATGGTGCACGCGGACTCCACGTAACGGTAAACGGTCTTGGCGAGCGCTGCGGCAACGCTCCTCTTGCGAGTGTGCAAGCCATACTCAAGGACCAGCTCCATCTCGACACAGGCATCCGCGAGGACCGTCTGGGCGAGGTGAGCCGACTCGTAGAGGGCTATTCTGGCATTGCCGTGGCTCCCAACCAGCCAATCGTGGGCGAGAACGTATTCACACAAGTGGCTGGCGTTCATGCCGATGGCGACAACAAGAACAATCTCTACTGCAACGATCTTGTGCCCGAGCGTTTCGGACGCAAGCGCGAGTATGCCCTTGGCAAGAACAGTGGCAAGGCCAACATAGCCCGCAACCTCGAGGAGCTTGGCTTGGAGCTTACGCCCGAGCAGACGCGCCGCGTCACACAGCGCATCACCGAGCTTGGCGACCGCAAGGAGATGGTCACCCAGGACGACCTGCCCTTTATCGTGAGCGACGTGCTCAAGCATTCGGCTCCCGAGGACAAGGTTAAGCTCGTGAGCTACATGGTGTCGCTGGCCTACGGGCTACGCCCTATGGCGAGCGTAAAGGTGGAAATCGACGGTCAGCAGTATGAGGACAACGCCCTTGGCGACGGACAGTACGACGCCTTTGTCAAGGCCTTGCGCAAAATCTACCGCGAACGCCTCGGACGCTCCTTCCCAACGCTCGAGAACTACGCCGTCACCATCCCCCCAGGCGGACGCACCGACGCCCTTGTGCAGACAGTAATAACATGGCGCAACGGTGACAAGATTCTGCGTACACGCGGACTGGATGCCGACCAGACGGAGGCTGCCATCAAGGCGACGATAAAAATGCTGAATATCGTGGAGTAGAGGTAACGCTCCACATTCTTAGTATTATAAAATTATAAAAAAAACAATATAAATTATGAAATTAAAAATAGCAGTACTCCCCGGCGACGGAATCGGACCGGAGATCATGAAAGAGGGTGTAAAGGTGATGAAGGTAGTGGCAGAGAAATTCGGCCATGAGTTCACGTTCAACGAGGCAATCTGTGGCGCCCATGCCATTGATGCCGTTGGCGATCCCTTCCCCGAGTCCACCTTCCAGACCTGCATGGATGCCGACGCCGTTCTGTTTGCCGCCGTTGGCGACCCACGTTTCGACAACGACCCCACAGCCAAGGTGCGCCCCGAGCAGGGTTTGCTTGCCATGCGCAAGAAGTTGGGGCTCTTTGCCAACGTGCGCCCTGTGGCCACCTTCGACTGCCTTCTGCACAAGTCGCCGCTCAAGGACGAGCTGCTCAAGGGTGCCGACTTCGTGGTTATTCGCGAGCTCACGGGCGGCATGTATTTCGGCGAGAAGTATCAGGACAACGACAAGGCCTACGACACCGACATCTACACACGCCCCGAGATTGAGCGTATCCTCAAGGTGGCCTTCGAGTTTGCCATGAAGCGCAACAAGCACCTCACCGTGGTCGACAAGGCCAACGTGCTTGCCTCATCGCGTCTGTGGCGACAGATAGCCAAGGAGATGGAGCCGCAGTATCCAGAGGTCACCACCGACTATATGTTCATCGACAACGCCTCCATGCGCGTGCTCACCGAGCCTCGCTTCTTCGACGTTATTGTCACCGAGAACACCTTCGGCGACATCCTCACCGACGAGACTTCCTGCATCACAGGTTCTATGGGTCTGCAGCCCTCAAGCTCGCTTGGCGAGCACACTCCGCTCTTCGAGCCTGTTCACGGCTCATGGCCACAGGCTGCCGGCAAGAACCTCGCCAACCCTGTTGCCCAGATTCTCTCAGCCGCCATGCTTCTCGAGCATTTTGGTCTCAACGACGAGGGTGCGCTTGTGCGCAAGGCTGTGGATGCCTCGCTCGACGCCAATGTGCGTACCCCCGAGATTCAGGTTGAGGGTGGAGCTGAGTATGGCACAAAGGAAGTGGGCCAGTGGATTGCCGACTACATCGCTAAAACCCCAAGGATGTAAATCTGCATGGATATACCATCGATTCCATTACTGGACAAACTGGCTGAGGTAATGGGGGAGTGTTGAAACTCGTGTTCAGACCCTCGTTTTGGGTAGAATCGCATGACTAATCAGCATTTTTCTGCTCAATTTGGCGTGTGGAGTCGACGGGTGCGTGCGGGAGTGCAACTACGAATATAAATACGAAAGGGCGGTTGTTATTGATTTTACAAACTATGGCAACTGCCCTTGTATCAACACATTACGAGAGTGAATTAATCGGACAGCCTCCCCCGATTTGGCTTATCGTAAGCTTGTGGTCTTGCATATTCTTGCTTTTTTTTTGACTGTGGTTTATGGTTTTCGTAGCGTTTATGTCTAATTTAGACACGAAACGATACGAAAAGATACTGTTTTTTCGTCAATCGGCATAATAAAATATGGGCGAAAATGCAGTGGAAAATCATCCTCAGCAGTGCCGTTAGCCACTATTTTACCATAGATTGAGTTAGAGTTTAGGGCGATTGGTGCGGCTTTCTACCATTGTTGCGTTGGCGCAAAAAACTTTTATTGCAATTGTCTATCAGTTGTTAATACGTTGGTAATCAACCGGATAGTCTTGTGGCTGCAGATTCGTAGTTCTCACGCTAAACTACTACAGATTGTCATGATTGTCATGATTGTCATGATTGTCATTAAGGTTTTGAGAATGCGAAAAAGTGCTCTATAGTAATATAAAAATAAATATTTTTATATTACTATAGAGAGTCTGACAACCACTTTTTTTCTTAATGACCTTCATGACAATCATGACAATCATGACAATCTGAGTTTGAATGCTACTTCCGTACAAATGCTCCACGACTTCCGTACAACTATTGCATTTTGGCGTGAAATGTAGTAACTTTGCAATCGTAAAACAAAACAACAAAAATAACTCCCTCGACAGGAAAAATTTTTTTCCTGGACAGGAAAAAATTTTTGAGTTTTGAATGTTGAATTTTGAATTATCGCCGAGGCGATTTTGAATTATTCAATTTTGAATTGTGAGTTGGAGATGAACACGAAATCTAAGTGGAAAATCAAAACTTAACGACTCAAAGTCAAAACTCAAAAACTTGAATACAAAAACTTGAATACAAAAACTTGAATACAAAAACTTGAACACAAAAATTTGGACACAAAAATTGAACGCAAAAATTGAACGCAAAAATTGAACGCAAAAACTTGAACTAAACAATTCAAAACTCAAAACTGAACAACTCAAAATCGGCTTTGCCGATAATTCAAAATTCAAAACTCAAAACTCTAAATTATGGCAATTAATCTGAAAGCAAAAGAGACCCTTCAGCAAATTGGCGAGTACAAGGGCAAGTATCGTTACGTTCTCGGCACCGAGATCTACAA
>CAKQEI010000072.1 GCA_934230115.1 uncultured Prevotella sp.
TCCTTCAACCTGACTTGTGAATCATCATTGAAGGCTTCTTTTGTATAGTCGTTAAAACTTGAAGTGTCACTCAGAGGACGATAAGGAGGGTCAAAATAGAACAAAGTTTTACCTTGTGCATAGAGCAAAGTGTTCTCAAAATCACCCTCTAAGATTTCCACTCGTTTCAATAACTCACTATCTGCCCTAAGTGTATCTTCATCACAAATCTGTGGTTGCATATACTTTCCGCAAGGAACATTAAACAAGCCTTTCTTGTTTACACGATATAAACCGTTGAAGCAAGTGCGATTAAGAAAGAAGAACTTTGCCGTATTCTCTATAGGGTCAAGGTTCTTCTCATTGTAGCGTTGGCGTACTGCCATAAACATCTCACGTTTTGCTTCCATATCTTGCAAAGCGTAATATTGGGCTTGAATATCCTGCAATGAAGGAATCAACTCTTCCACATTGTCACGTACAGTTCTATAACATGTAACCAAATCGCTGTTAATGTCGTTGATTACAGCACGTTTGATATTTGGATGCTGTTGAAGCATGTAGAACAACATAGCTCCACCACCAACAAATGGCTCTATGTATGTCGCATCATCCCAATTATCAAAGTCAGCTGGGAGTTTTGCTTCCAGTTGTTCAATGAGTTGTCCTTTACCGCCAACCCATTTGATGAATGGTTTTGCTTTTGTATTCATTATTAATCCTTTTTTGAACTAATGATTGTCAATCATCACTGTTAGTACCTTTTGTTTTATTGATAAGCTGACGAACATCAACGTCCAATAGAGTAGCTACCTTAGTCAATGTTACTAAATCTGGTTGTGAGGTATTGGTACACCATTTTGAGATTGTTGCTGGATCTTTCCCTAATTGCTCGGACAACCATTTGCTTGTCCGCTTCTTCTCTACCAACACGACTTTTATGCGATTTATATCTTTCAGCGTTTATCTTTATTATTGCGTTCAGCGCAAAGATAATGGAATATTTTTAAAATCAGATTATTTTTGTTGCACTTTTATTATTATTTAGCATATCAGTCGGAGGAAAATAAAAATTAAATTGTATCTTTGCATCAAGAAATAAAGAGTTGTTTGACAAGCATACTTATGCACAATGCAGAATTTAGAACTATTGCCAAATCATTACCCCTATTGAGGTAAGAAACTCATAAATCGCTCATTTTAAGCTATTTTATATAAATTAGCGGATTTTATACGAAAAATAAAAGTTTTTCTTAATTTTACAAAGAAAAGATAGCAGAATATGTACTCTTCTTCACTAACCCATATTGGGATACAAATATGGATAAATACGCTTGAACACCTCTGGGATAAATCCAGGACATATAGGCTTCATGCCAAGCTCTTCATACGTTTCAATATCTTGTGTTGCAACGCTATTTGCTGGCGATGCCAGTCTTCGTTAAGACGACCGTCAATGCTACTCACACAAGTTGTCCCTTATTCGCTTTCAACACAAAAGACACGGGCAAATCCGATTTCCCCGTAACACGTTCTATGACTTTGCGGATTTCATCCAAAGCCTTCTTCTGACCCCAAACGGCTTGCAAGGAAAAGACCAACAGACAAATACTGAATAATAAGATTCTTTTCATTGTTTTAGTAATAGATAAACAATACAGGGACTATAGCTTCACAAGGCCATAGTCCCCACATTATTATATATAGTAGATTTTACTTGTTTGCTTCTCCGAAATCGAAGTTGCCCTTGTCAACACCCTCGAATACAAACACCGACGACTTTGGCATGGAAATGGTTATCTCCTTGTCGATGTCCACAGCCTTGCCTACGGGCAGACCGCTTAAGCCACACTTGCCTATGCGCTGGTCGGCGAACGAGCTGCGCAATGTTATGGATGTCTTGATGTAAGCAGGAATGTCGAACACCTTGCGCAGGGTGGTTGTGAGAGTCTGTGCCGCAACGTCAGGATTGCGCAATGTCAATGTGGTCTTCTTGCCGTTCCATGCTGCCCAGCCATAGATGTTGGCTTTCTTGCCATCCCAAGGATTGCCGCCTACCCAGTGGATATCGGGCAGAACGTCGGCGTTGCGCTGTTGCCAGTCCATACCGTCGGCAAGCTGCTTCCACAATGTGCCCTTCTTGCCCTTGTTGTTCTTTATCTCGTCGAGAAGCTTGTAGTCGGTGTAAAGCTCCACCATTGACGAGCCACAGCCGAAGGCGCAACGCATCTCACGCACAATGCCATCGTAGTCCATTGTCTTTGAAACGTCTCCGAAGCGTGTCAGAATCACACCGTGAGTCATGAGTGTGTTGATAGGACATATCGGCGAACGGTCGACAAAGTTCTGGTGAACAAGACGGTCGCGATAAGTAATCCACTGCTCGCGGTCGTCGCCAACTCCTATCTTGCCGAAGTCACCCTCCTGACGCCACACAGCATCGCTCACATGGAACCAGAATGGTGAGGCCCATGTGCCTACCGTTGTGTTATAGAAGATGTCCTTGCGCTTCTTGCGCACGTCGTTCTCGATGCTGATGATTGCCTCGCAGTTTTCAATACCTGCGTCGGTCATGTCGGGACCTACGGCAGAGAACTGAGCACTAATGCCGTCGTACTTGAAGAAACGGAAGTCGTACTTGTCGATCATGTCGCTTGAGCACTTCACGAAATAGTCGTAGTAGGCAGGATTGCTGAGCTGCATGCCTCCACGTCCGCGCCAATAGCCACGGCGATACTCACCGCTCGCTCCGTATCCACCCACTGGTCCGAGCCATGCTCCTATGCCCACGCCCATCTCACGTGCCATGCGGTCAACGTTCTTGAAGCCTTCGGGGAAGTTGGGGTTGAATGTCCATGTGCCGTAAGCGTCCCATCCGTCGTCGAATACGAACGCCACTGGAGCCTTGCCATACACGTCGTAGAACTTCTTCTTCCAGTTTGCCACCACGTCCTCACACTGTGTGGCTGTCATGTTCTCCGAATAGTCGCCCTTGAGATTCTGCTTGTCCTCAGCGTCATACTTGCCACGGTTGCCGGGAGCATTGTTGCGGTCGATGTTCAGCTCATACCATGAGTTGTATATGGTCATAGGATGCCATGCTGCTGCACGCTCGCGCTCACTATAGGCAAGGAAGGAGCGGCGTGGCTGTCCCTCGGCCACAAGTCCCACAACGCTGCTTACATTCCATGTCTTGCCTGCCTTCAGCGTAGTGTGGCGCACCCAGTTGCCCTCCATTGGCACGATGTCACGGTTGTTAATCGTGGCAATGTCGGCAGCGTCCACATTATTGGTGTTGACGCCCATAGGAGTCTCAAGGCCCGCAAAAATCTTGTCGCTGAGAAGCACGGCACCACGGGTATTGCCTACAACAACCGGAGCTGATTTTGCCTTGCGGTTGTCAACGGCATAAACCATCGGCTTTATGTGGTCCATAGCCACATCCTTGGCAGAGGTGATGCTCATTTCCGTGCGCAGATAGTGAGAGCCGTCACGCAACACCGCACGCCATTCAATGCGCATGTCGCCACGTGTAAACACGGCTTTAATTCCCTTTCCTGCAAAACGCTCCGATCCCTTGGCAGCCTTTGCGTCGGCTGTGTAGGTCTCACTCGTCACGTTTTCGAGCTTCATGTCCAACGAGGTAAACTCTGTGCAGTCGGCAAGACGCACACGGAAGAGAACGTCCGAAGGGAGCAAGTCCATTTCCGGGCATCCGTCGAAACGCAATACGCCATTATTTACCGAATATGATACATGGAGCAGATCGTTTCCAAGGACATACTTGTTAGCACTGGCTTCCAATTTTGCCATTCCTGCCTGCTTTGCCTGTGGGAACACCACTCTTTGAGCATTAGCAGACATTGGCAGACCACCAATAAGACATCCCAATGCCGCAGAGCACAAGATGCCTGTATATTTTTTGTTCATTCTTTTCATCTCTATGTGAAGTTGTTGTTTTTATTGTTTGAAGTTTTGAGCAATAGAAATAATGAAAAGACTATCATATAGCAGAAGTCCATATTCCTGAGATTCTTGGGACCTACTTATGATTACCTTTAAAATTTCGGGTGTAAAGTTACATATTTTATTTGAGAGAAAAGAAACTTTCAATCAAAAACAGAAATGCAGATTGATTGAAAAAAAACAATGCGGCGGTCAATATATCGAAATCAATTTGAAAATGACCATTTGACAATGGCTTTTTGACAATCTGGCCGTAACTTATGAGTTGCGTGATTATTCCCTGCCGAGAGATTTTTTACTGCCTGCCGAGAGGATTTTTACTGCCTGCCGAGAGAATTTTTACTCCCTGCCGAGAGAAATATTTTTTCCTGCCGAGAGAGTTAAAAAAGACAGGGCTCATCCGATATTTGGAGTGATTTATATACAGGGGGATATCAGTAGACAGCTCGCCCCGAAGGGGCAACTCTCCACAGCCCAGGGCACCGCCCTGGGTATAAGGAAGTTACGAACCATGCGCCCTGTAAGGGCAGCTCTAACGTTCCTTTGTTTTTTTACAGTTGCCCTTACAGGGCGCGTTGGTTGTTTATATCCGTTTACCCAGGGCGATGCCCTGGGCTATGGATGACATTGGGCTTTCAGCCCGTACAGGCTATGGAAGATATTGGGCTTTCTTGCTTAGGCAAGCGGCAAAGCCGAGCGCAGCCCGTCAGCCCCATTTTGTATTACATCTACCACTCCATATTCCGCATGAAACTAAAAAATCTATCACTCCATATTCCGCATGAAACTAAAAAAACTACAACTCCATATTCCGTATGAAACTAAAAAAACTCAACAATTCCAATTTATTGCGATTTCATGTAATCTTTGCAGATATTTTCGACCAAAACCAATACATTTCATTGATGCTTCCACGCTAATCTCCACATGCTTTTTCCGCCAATAGGGAGAGCAAAACCACTATTTCCTGCTATATAAACTCTTAATTTTGGCATTTTTCAGGCTGTTTTTTCCTTTTATTTGGAATTTTTCACCAAAGACCAAACACACCTAAGCCATTGATTTTTAGCCATTTAGAGAAAGAACGGATTGTTCCTGTTCCAATTGTTCCAGTTGTTCCAATAACGTTTTCTAAAGTGCAGATTCCCATATTTCTATATATAACTTATTAATAATCAATTATTTACAAAGCCTTTTAAAGCAACATTGCATGTAAGCAACCTATTTGGAACAACTGGAACAACTGGAACATATAAACGATGAAAAAGAAAAGCACGAATCTTCCACTTCCAGTTCTTCCAATTAATTTTAAGAGGGTATCAGCTTCCTTGCTTCTTTTATATATTTATACATAACTATATATAATTAATTAATAATCAATAAGTTATAAGGATAAAAGAAGAGAATCCCGCAAAACATACCATCCTTTTTTTAATTGGAAGAACTGGAATATTGGAAGATTGCGCCAAAACGAAGCCACTCTACTAATCACTTTTGCCAATAAGACGGAGTTTGATTTGATTTCTTTTGATTAATCTGGATATTTTTTGAACATATTTCCATTCTCTTTACAGAAGCAAAGGGGGAAAATAATACGAATAAAAGTACTAAAATATTTGGATAGTACTAATAAAAGTACTACTTTTGGCAACCGAATTACGCTACTATGTAGAAAGGCTTTTTACCGAATGGCTGGACGGAGACGAGTAACGAAGAACAAAAAGAGGGTGCCGACTTCGGAACCCTCCTAAAAGGAAATATAACTTTTAATATATACGACTATGGCAATAATGATTTTAAAACAGACACAAGCGGAGACAATGAAAGCGCAGTTATCCGATCTTTTAATCTCCATTTCTTGGGCAGACTTGGCGAAGCGTTATTTTAACCGCTCCGGCTCTTGGCTTTATCATAAGTTGGACGGTATCGACGGCAACAAAAAGCCTACAGCCTTTACAGACGAGGAGCGCGAACAGCTGCGCGGTGCTCTTGTTGACCTAAGTGACAGAATACGCCGAGCAGCTGACCGCATACAATAAAGCCCCGGCTTTGTATATTTAGCCGTATTTGAACACAAGCCGCCGCAGGGCTGCGGCGCACCATTCCCGACAAGGTTTGCACCCTGTCGGGATTTTTTTGCTTTTTTGTCAAATTACCATTGTCATATTGTCATTTACAAAACAAGACTGCACAAAAAATCCCCTGCAGAACCAATAGCATGATTCCACAAGGGATATAATTGTTATGAACAAAGTCCTCGCGACTTTCCTTATTTAATTACAACTTATCGCTTCAAGTTCGGGTTGCGCTCCACCTCTGTTGGCGGATAGATGTGGTAAATTGAATTATCACCCTTCCAGGTGCCAGTAACAACCATGTTCTCAGGAAGTACGAGGTCCTGTTTCAGAGTATATTCAAATGGCACACCATCGGCTGTCTGGCTGTGTGTGACAGTACCTGCAGGAACAAGAACATCGCTCTGAGGACCTACACGATAGTTGAACACATCCTGCAGACGCTCCATGCGGAACTCATCCTCACGGCATGTAACCATACCGAGAACGTTGCCAGCAACCTCATATCTGTGCTCGTTGTAAGCAGCTTCAGCAAGCTGATCGTTGGACATAGCGTCGATGGCTGATACAGCTGAAGCATCGCTGTAAGCGCGTGAGCGAACCTGCTTCAAGGCTTCTTTAGCCTCAGAGATATACTTGCCTGAACGTGCTGAAGCCTCAGCAAACCAGCAGAGCACCTCTGAATAGCGGATGAGCTGATGGCGCTTGCCAAGAGTCATACCAGCATAGAGAGGCTTGGTGCAGTCGAAGTCGATTCTTAACGGACTACCCTTCTCGTCGCAGTTTACAGAGAAGCCTGTGAACATCGGACGGTAGTCGGAGAATACGGCGTTGGTCTTGTCCTTGCCCTCAACATCCTTTACCTTATAATAAGGCTCACCATCAACTGTTGCCCACCAGTCTACGTTGTTGCCCTCACCAGTAAGGTATGTCTTTGCATAGACAGCATCCTTACGCGGACCTTCTGGATACTGAGCCCAGAAGCGACGCTCTGCAAGGAAGTCACCCCAACCGCCCCATGGCAATGAGCCAGGAACATGGCAGCAAGTGAGCTGTGAGTCGTCCCAACCCCAGCTACCTGTGTTGGCATTGTAGTAGATGCCGAGGATGCACTCGTTGTGGTTGTCGTTGCCATAGCTGTATACGCTGTTCCAGTTAGGAAGCAATGTCTGAATGTTGCGTGCCTTCACAGCATCAACAACTTCCTTGGCCTTGTCGGCAGCAAGCGCATAGCAGTCGGTCTTCTTGAGTGGATAGCCTGCCATTGACAAGTATACAGATGCAAGCATCGACTTAACAGCCTGTGACGAAACATATACGTTGGCGTCGCCAAGATGCTTGGGTGCAGCTGAATATGTCTCGGGCAAGTTGCATTTCTCGGCTTCCTGCAAGCTCTTCACGATATAGTCATAAAGCTCCTCTACCGAAGCGCAAGGAATAGCGTCTGTATTATTCTTAAGGTCTACCGAGATAACCTCCTCAGGAGATACTGGCACCGGACCCCATGTGCGAACAAGTCCGTAGTAGGCGTAAGCACGCCAGAAGTAGGCCTGGCCGAGCTGCTCGCCCAACTCAGAAGCATCAGCCTTCATGAACTTGGCGCAGTCGATAACGTAGTTGGAGGCCTTGATGATATTGTAGTACCAGCTCCAAAGATCGTTAACACCCTTCAAGTCTGTCGGGGCTTCAAAAGCGTCGGCAGAGAGATAAGCGGCCTTGTTAGAACCAGTTGTCGACGTTACGTCGTCGCCCATACACTGAACAATCATAGTGTTGGAGTTGCACTGGAAACCCTGAATGTTGGCATACAGAGAGTTTACGGCAAGGTCGAGGTCGGCATTTGTCTTGAACAGCGTCTCATTGGTCAACTGTCCTTTTGGATCCTCAGTAAGGAAGTCGCTACATGATGTTGTGAGCAACATTGAAGCTGCAAGGACGCAGCCTGGTAATATATTTAATTTCATGACTTATGTTTCCTTTAATTGTTTAGAAGTTGAATCTTGCACCGAAGGTGAATGTTCTCGGAGTTGGGTAAGTACCGCAGTCGATACCGCCAGTAGCATCGCCGTCGCCGTTGTAGCCAGCTGGGTTAGAGCCCTTGTAGTTGGTGACTGTGAAGAGGTTCTGAACGCTGAAGCTCAAACGGATATCGGCAAACTTGGTAAAGCTCTTAGGCATGTCATAAGCCAATGTTATGTTCTCGCAACGGAAGTAGTTGGCATTCTCCACCCACTTAGACGAAGCACCGATATAGTTGTTGTTGGCTACGTTCGGGTTGGGCATTGTCTTGCCTATCTCCTTGAGGAAGTCGGCGTCGGTGAACATACGAGAGTTACCTATCTTTGAGTTCATAGCAAAGCGCAATGCGTTGAGACGCTGTACGCCAAATGCTGAGTTGAAGAACGCATTGAGACTCCAGTTCTTGTAAGAGATGGTGTTGTTCCATCCAAGTGTGAAGTCAGGTGTTGACTTGCCAAGCACCTTGCGATCTGAATCCTTCGGGTTTCTTACTGCCACGCGCTCGCCCGAATCGTTTGTCGACCAGTATGTATCATAGCCTTCGCTGTCGATACCAGCCCACTCCTGACCATAAAACGAACCAAGTGCCTCGCCTTCCTTGATGATACAAGGCTCCACTACTACCGACTGGAAGCTGCCAGTGTGGATAACAGGCTGCTGATCGGTAAGCTTCTTAACCTCATTCTTCAGGTAAGTGCCATTGAGAGAGGTCTGCCACTGGAAGTCCTTTGTCTCAACAATGCGAGCGTTTACTGTTATGTCCAAGCCCTGGTTTGCCACCTTACCGAGGTTGGCCATGTATGTGAAGCCACCCAAAGCGTTGGATGTTGTTGTAGAAAGAAGAGCGTCGCTTGTCTGCTTGTTGAAGTAGTCGAGGCTCACCTCCAAACGGTTGTTGAAGAAACCGAGGTCTACACCAAGGTCAAACTGCTTGGTCTTCTCCCACTTGATGTCGGGAGTAGCAATTCTGTCGAGCTTGTAGCCTACAGAAGGATTGCCCACACCATAGTATGTATTGGTTGTTGAGAGCAACGCGAGTGTAGAGTAAGGAGCGATGTCCTGGTTGCCGATGACACCATAGCTTGCGCGAATCTTCAAATTGCTGAGCAGGTCGCGTGAGCCTTCCATAAACTTCTCGTTGGTCACAGTCCATGCACCAGCGATTGACGGGAAGTAGCCCCACTTGTTGTTGGTGAAACGGCTTGAACCATCGGCACGGAATGTACCAGTGAGCATATACTTATCGGCGAAGTTGTACATTATACGACCTACGCCTGAGAGAAGTGTCCATTCAGAGAAACCGTTGGAAGCCTTCTGAGTGCGTGCGTTTTCAACGTTCCACCAACCGACGTTCTCAGTAACAAGGTTCAAACCTGTGATACCCATATTTGTAGTGGTGCTCTTTGTTGCCTCCCATACGCCAGTGGCTGTTAGATGATGGTCGCCCCATGTGTTGGTGTAAGTAAGGTTATTGGTAGACTGGAGCAATGTGCGCTGTGAGTTGCTGTTGCCCATGTCTATCTGACCTGTACGCGACACCTTGCCTGAAGTAAGGCTGTATGAAGTACGGTTCAAATAATCCACACCATTGCTTGTTGTGAATGTCAAGCCGGGGAGGATATTGAACTGCAAGTCGATATGACCATTGAACACGTCTTTGCGGCGCTCGCTCTGGTTGCCTACAAGCATACCGTAGGCGTTAGGCTCGATAGTGCCGTACATATCCTGTGCATACTTGCCATTTTCATCAAACATGTTCATTGTTGGAGATGAGTTGAAGGCAATCCACAATGGGTTGTTGGTTGTGCCAGGAAGGCTTGCCACACCCTTGCCTATGCCACGAGAAGCGTTGAGGTCGACTGTAACATTGAGCCATTCTGTGAGTTTTGACTTTATGTTGGCCTTAGCAGCGAAACGCTCATACTGGCTACCCTCAAGAGTACCCTCGTGCTTCATGTAGTTGGCAGAGATGTACGACTGCATACCGTCTGTACCCTTTGTGAAGACGAGTTTGTAGTTCTGTGTCTGACCATTGCGGAACATTACGTCAACCCAGTCAATGCCTGGATTTGTGCCATCCAAATAGTCCTTAACCTCGTTCTGTGTCTTGCCGTTATAGTCGATCAATGCCTGAGCGTAATCCTTTGTGCTCATCATCTTAGGCAGGTTGGTAGCCTTGGAGAAACCATAAGAAGCATCGAATGTGATGCGAGTCTCGCCCTTGACGCCAGTCTTTGTTGTAACGATGACAACACCGTTGGCACCACGCGAACCGTAGATAGCTGTAGAAGAAGCGTCCTTCAACACCTGCATGCTCTGGATGTCCTCAGGGTTAATGCCGTCGAGACCAGACTCGCGCACCATACCATCGACAACATACAAAGGATCGTTGCTCTTTGTAATAGAGTTGGAACCACGCACACGAATCTTGACTGAACCACCAGGGATACCATCTGAAACTACATTCACACCCGACATACGACCATTAAGAGCGTCAGATGCCTGAGTGATAGGCTGATCCTTGAATGCCTTGTTGTCCATAACGGCAACAGAGCCAGCCAAGTCGGCCTTCTTTACAACACCGTAGCCGATAACAACCACGTCGTTGAGCATTTCTGAGTCTTCTGAGAGTGTGATATTAACGTTGCGCTTGCCGCCTACAGCCACTTCCTGAGTCTTATAACCAACATAAGACACTACAAGTGTTGCTTTGGCTGGAACATTTACTGTGTATTCACCGTCCACATTGGTGACGGCTCCATTTGATTTGTTGCCCTTTTCAACCACGCTCACGCCGATAAGAGGTTCACCGTTTGAATCAACGATGCGGCCTGTAACCTGGCTCTTCTGGGGACCTTGTGCCACGGTATTAATAATGTTTGCATTTACATCAGCTGCTGACGCATTGGTAGAGCACAACAGCATACCTACAGCAAACGGGAGCACCATGCGCTTCGACATAAAGTGAAACGCTGGACTTTTTACATTTTCCATAAATGTGTACTTTAGTTAATAAATTGATGTTTATTGTTTCAGTTTTATTGCTACTCGGACTTTATACACTTTCTCAGTTGTTGTCCTTTTGCTTAGGTTTGTTTGGGGCGTTTTTTTTGATTGTTTATTGCCTATTCATTATCAGTTATTTTAGGCTTCCTTTTAGGATTTTTTGGGGTTTATTTCAATCCTTTGCTTTTTTCGGTTGCAAAGTAACTATTCAGCGGTGGTAAAATAGATCAGATTCTATCTTATTCCTCTGTGAGATTTTCCTTGAAAATCATCTGC
>CAKQEI010000073.1 GCA_934230115.1 uncultured Prevotella sp.
ATTGGTAGACACGAGGGACTTAAAATCCCTTGGCCAGTAATGGCTGTGCGGGTTCGAGTCCCGCTCGCGGCACTTTTACAATGTTGATTACCGAAGTGGACATTCGTTTCGAATGTTCACTTTTTTTATTTTATAGGATTTTATGACATACGAAGAAATATGGCATCGTCTTGCCGTTGTGTACTCTGATGGTGAGGCAAAGGCTCAAGCCAGGATGCTTCTTGAAGATAAATTTGGACTGTCGCTTGCCGACATTCTTTGTGGTGGAGTAGGGCAGTTGTCTGCCGACGACACTATGTGGCTCGAACGTGCTGTGGCTCGAATAGAGCAGATGGAACCAATACAGTATGTGCTTGGCGAGGCATGGTTTTGCGGTCGTAGTTTCATTGTGGACGAGAGTGTGCTCATTCCCCGTCCCGAGACAGAATGGCTTGTGGAGTGTGCTGGCGAAGTGGTTAGTGCTATGGACGTGTCGTCGCCACGCATTCTTGATATAGGAACTGGTAGTGGTTGCATAGCCGTGAGCTTGAAGAAGGCTTTGCCTGATGCCTATGTGGAGGCATGGGACATCTCGGAGGCGGCTCTTGCTATAGCCAAGGAAAATGCAAAGACGCTTGGGGCTGATGTGGCGTTCAAGTTATGTGACGCTCTTGCTGCAAAGGATGTTGATGACCCCATCCAATGCAAATGGGATATAATAGTAAGCAACCCGCCTTACATCTGCGACAGCGAGCGCAAGGATATGGAGGCTAATGTGTTGGAGCATGAGCCGGCAACAGCCCTTTTCGTACCTGATGCAGCCCCCCTACTTTTCTATAAAGCGATTGCTGATTATGGCAAAGAGACTCTTAGCCAGAATGGACATTTGCTCTTCGAGTGCAACACACGCTATGCCCAGGCGACGGCAGAAATGATGCAGGAGGTGGGGTATGAGAAAACTGAGGTAGCAGACGATTGCTTTGGAAAACCAAGATTTGCTGAAGGAATTATCATTTAGACAATAATCTAAACAACAATCAATACTTATGTTCCAGAAATCTAAAAAGCAAGTTACGGAGCAGGAAGCTCTTCTTAAACTCTCTGCCCTTTGTTCGCAGGCGGAGCACTCTTCGGGTGAGATGATGGATAAGATGCGTCGTTGGGCGTTGCCTGCCGATGCTATGGAGCGTGTGCTCAACCGTCTTATAGACGAGAAGTTTGTCGACGACGAGCGTTTTGCCACGTTCTTCGTGCGCGACAAAATTCGCTTCGACCGCTGGGGGCGACGCAAGATAGAGCAGGCTCTATATAAGAAAGGTGTGGCACGCGACATAAGCAGTCGGGTGCTTGATGCTGTGCCTGAAGAGGATTATGTGGCTGTGCTTAGCGAGCTTCTTGTGTCCAAGCGTCGTTCTATAAAGGCTGAAAACGACTACGAACTCAACTCCAAGCTCATTAGGTTTGCCCTTGGACGTGGTTTCGGTATGGACATAATACGCCGTTGTATTGCTGCTGCTGATGAATACCCCGAACCCGCCGATGACTTTGAGCCATGAAACAACGGTTTCTAAAATTCATAAAGCAACTGTTTCTCGACTTGCTCGACCTTGTATTTCCGCGTTGTTGCGAGTGTTGTGGCACTCGACTCACCACAAGTGAGAAATACTTATGTGCCGCTTGCTTTGCATGGCTGCCCCGTCGAAAAGACATGCTCACACCTATGGACAATCCTACCGTGCGCTTGCTATGGGGCAGGATGATGATAGAGCGTGGGGCGTCGTGGGTGGACTATGTGCCACACTCGCCATTTGCAAATGTCATTTACAGAATAAAATATGGCGACTGTCCCGGCTTGGCCTCTTACCTTGGCAAGGTGGTGGCAAGAGAGATGTCGCCACATGGCTTTTTTGATGGCATCGACATGATAATCCCTTTGCCTTTGCATCCCGCCCGTCAGCGTAAGCGTGGCTACAACCAAAGTTGTGAGTTTGCTCTTGGCATTAATTCCGTGTTGCACATACCCGTGGCTGAAGGCATTATTGTTCGCACGCGCAACACAAAGAGTCAAACACTCATGACATCGACACAAAGAGCCTCCAATATGATTGGTGCGTTTGCCGTAGCTCGTCCCGAAGAGTTAAAGGGTAAGCATGTGCTCCTTGTCGACGATATTCTCACTACTGGAGCCTCGCTTGGCTCATGCGTCGATGTTTTGGCAAAGGTTGCCGATGTAAGGGTGAGTTTCCTTACCATCGGCAAAACGCATGATTAGCATCCTTTGTGTGTCATGATTTCAAGCACCATCTCGTCGGTCTTGTTCATGGCATCGGCACCAATACTTGTGAGGTTGCGTATTGAGCGGTCTACATCATCATCGATGATGCCTTCTACCGAGCTCACGCATTTGCCCTCAATAGAGAGTAGGGCAGAGAGCAGGGCTGTTGAGACACCCGATGAAATCTTCAATGCGCATGAAGGCTTCGCTCCGTCGCATATCATGCCTGTAATGTTTGCAATCATATTCTTCACAGAGTTGCAAATACGGCAGTAGTCGCCTCCCATAAGATAAGTAATGCCGCAGCTCGAACCAATACTTGCCACTACACATCCGCACAAAGCAGACAGCTTTCCGAGGTTTTGCTTGATGTATATTGCCGTGAGATGGCTCAGAGTGAGGGCGCGGATAAGTTCTTCCTCTGTATTCTCGTTCTCTTCTGCATATACCGCCACAGGATTAGTGGCGCAAATTCCCTGGTTGCCCGAGCCAGAATTGCTCATCACGGGAATCATGGCACCACCCATTCGGGCGTCGCACGCCAATGCTGTCTTCGAGATAATGTGCGAGAAGATAGAGTTGCCGAAAATACCATGACTCATCGGTCGGTCGATGGTCTTGCCCAGACAATGGCCATAGTTGCCCTTCTTCGATTCCTCAGCGGCGCGTATGTTGTAGTCGCGTGTTTTTAGTATGAATTCAATCTCCGGTACGGGTGTCGTCGTGGCAAAGTCGTAGACGAGTCGCATGTTGAGACGTATGTCGTTGTTTGCTTTTTCTGAGCCTGAAGGCTGTCTGTTGTCGAGGATAGCCTCTCCGTCGCGCTCCACATACACAAAGTTTGTATGGTCGTGTGCAATAATTGCTGTTGCCTCATGTCCTTCTGC
Organism: uncultured Prevotella sp.; assembly: GCA_934230115.1. Classification (GTDB taxonomy): domain Bacteria; phylum Bacteroidota; class Bacteroidia; order Bacteroidales; family Bacteroidaceae; genus Prevotella. Next base: position 3,142 of record CAKQEI010000073.1, read on the forward strand.
CTCACAGCGTATCTCAACATACAGTTTTTCGGTGATGCCGCGTTTCAGCTGAATGTCGATGTGGTCGCCAGCGATATATTGTTTGCCTTCCTCAAGAGTTTCGGGAGTAAGGTCTTTGATTACTTCGAGTTGGTATTCCGATTTTCCCACCAATGCGCCTAAGGCGATTGCTATGGGCAGTCCTATCATTCCTGTGCCAGGTATTCCAACACCCATCGCGTTTTTAAGAATATTGGCAGAAAGCAGAGCCGTTATCTTTTCTGGGCGGAAGCCCAACACTTCGGTGGCGCGTGCCACGCATAGAGATACACACATTGGCTCGGTACAGCCAACAGCCGGCACCACCTCACGGTTGATGAGGGCGATTATTTGTTCACGTGTTTGATTGTCGAGCATAGTAGTTTTAATAAGTTAATTAAGAAAAAGCCCCACCCCCGACCCATCCCTGTTGAGGAGGGTTCGGGGGTGGGGCTTTAAATGTATTTTATTTGTTGTTATAATTATCAAGTCCTGCCTTCAAGAAATCCATGTAGGCGTTGATGTCTTCGTCGTAAGAGCGGCTGCCAGTGAGCGGCATACCCTCGTTGTCGAGAAGGATGTACATAGGCTGGGTGTTAGAGCCAAACTTATGGCGCTGCAGATAGCTCCACTTGTCGCCTACGGTGCGAAGCGTGCGCTCTGTGCCGTCGGTATCCTTCACGGTCATCTGCTCGGGCAGAGGAGTCTTGTCGTCAACATACAGAGATATGAGCACATACTTGTTGTTGAGCAAGTCTGCCACCTTGGCGTCGGTCCAAACAGCAGCCTCCATCTTGCGGCAGTTGACACAACCGAAACCGGTGAAATCGACCATTACTGGCTTTCCTTCCAAGCGAGCTGCTGCCATACCTGCCTCGAAATCCTTGAAGCGCGGGTGAACCTCATTCTTGTAGAGGTTGAAATCCTGCGTATTCATCGGTGGTGCGAAGGCTGAAACAGCCTTAAGCGGAGCACCCCAGAGGCCTGGAATCATATAGAATGCGAATGCCAATGATGCGAGAGCGAGGAAGAACTGCGGCACGTTGGTGCGGCGGTTGTCGTCGTCGTGCGGGAAGTTGAACATTCCGAGCAAGTAGAGTCCGAGTAATGAGAAGATGGCTATCCAGAGGGCGAGGAAGGTCTCGCGGTCGAGTATGTGCCATCCGTAAGCAAGGTCGGCTACAGAGAGGAACTTCAATGCGAATGCAAGCTCGATGAAACCAAGCACTACCTTAAGCACATTCATCCATCCACCTGACTTAGGTGCCGACTTAAGCAATGTCGGGAACATGGCGAACAGGGCGAATGGTACAGCCAATGCAACGGCAAAGCCGAGCATACCAACTGTTGGAGCTACGATGCTGCCCTCTGAGGCTACAGCCACGAGCAGGAAGCCAATGATAGGACCTGTGCACGAGAAGCTCACGAGCGACAGAGTGAACGCCATGAGGAAGATGCTTAGCACGCCACTTGTCTCGTCGCTCTTCTGGTCAATCTTGTTGCTCCATGAAGAGGGGAGGGTAATCTCGAATGCTCCGAAGAACGAAGCTGCGAACACTACGAGCAGCAAGCAGAAGAGAATGTTGAATATCGCGTTGGTGGAAAGGGCGTTGAGTGCGCTCGCTCCGAAGAGCAACGACACGATGAGTCCTAATGCCACATAAATCACAACAATCGACACACCGTAGGTGATAGCCTCACGGATGGCCTTCTTGCGGTCCTTATTGCGCTTGAGGAAGAAGCTCACTGTCATCGGAATGATTGGCCATACGCATGGAGTGAACAGGGCGAGGAATCCGCCCACAATTCCTGCAAGGAATATATATAATAAGGAGTTGCTTACGGGTTTGTCGTATTTTGCAAGTTCCTGAATTACAGGAGTCCAAAGCTTCTGCATCTCGCTCTTGTCGAGTTGTGGGGCAGCTACTGCTGCTGAGTCGGTAGAAGCGTCAGTTGTCGCAGAATCTGCTTTGGCTAATGCCTCGGTGGCTGTTGCGTCTTCCTTAGCGTCAGCACTTTCGCCGTCAACAGCCGGCGACTTGCCCTTGTAGTTGAACTCAACATTTGTTGGGGGCATACACATCTCGTCGTTGCAAGCTCCAAACTCCAGATAACCCTTGATAGAGTAGTTGGGTTTGGTGAACTTTACCTTCTGGACAAACTGCACGCTGTGCTCGAAGAAGCGGAGCTTCATGCCGAACATGTTGTCCATTTGTGAAATCTCATGACCGCGTGGGGTGAGTTTGCCTACAAGCTCCACACCGTCTTTCTTGTCAACATGAAACGATGCCTCTATAGGACCATCGCTTCCGAGATTGGTAGAGTAGACGTGCCATCCGCTCTCAATCTTACCACTGAAGATGATTTCAGCCTCTGCGGTACTGCCGGTCTTGAACTTCGTTGAGAACTTCACCGGGTCTGCCATCTGCGCCTTGCAGAACATTGCCACTATGAGTAGCAACGCTATTGACATCGCTTTTTTCATAATTTGTTTACGGGTATTTTTATTTTGATAATGTTTGCTTTATAAAAATACATATAATAATATGTGTGGTGTGTACTCCCACCGGGAATCGAACCCGGATCAAAGGTTTAGGAAACCTCCGTTCTATCCATTGAACTATAGGAGCCACTTGCTGTCATACAATCTTATTCAAATGTGAATTATGTCTTATTCGATATAGACAAGAGACTATAAACAATATATTGTTGTGCAAATTTATTGATTTTTTTCCGATTGCGAAAATATTTTTTGTAACAATTGCTGTATTATTATGAAATTTGTCGTTTTGTATGTTTCAAATTGGATAATGAGTCGTTCGAATCATGTATTTTGTAATTTTAGCATGGGTGTTCGCATCTTAATCTCGAAAAATAATTATTTATACATTCTGTTAGTGCCTCATTCTTTTGGCTTATCGTTATTATTTACTAACTTTGCAGAAAATGTAAACCAATTAATAATGAAATTATGACCGAAACTCCTCGCTGGGAACAGCGACTTCATAGCTATCGCAGGGCGCTTAGTAGGCTTGCAGAGATAGTGAATGCTGGCAAAGAACGCACACTCAATGATTTTGAGCGTGACGGACTTGTGCAGCGATTTGAATTTACTCATGAACTTTCGTGGAAGCTGATGAAAGCTTATGCCGAATATCAGGGATTTTCTGATATTGGCGGTTCGCGCGATGCAACACGTAAAGCTTTCGAAATGAACTTAATAACCGATGGTCAAGTATGGATGGATATGATAAAAAGTCGCAACGAAACATCGCATAATTATAATGGTGAAATAGCTAACGATGTGGTCACTAATATATTAGACGTTTATTATCCTCATTTGGCAGCATTCTTTTATAAAATGAATCAACTGTCTACAACCACCCCTAATGATATATTTGCTTAAATGATGAACGACTTTGGTTTACCAACAGGCGACCTTAATGCAATAATAAATGTAGTGGCTTCTGTAGATAATGTACAACGTGCCGTTGTATATGGCTCAAGGGCGAAGGGAAACTACCGCCCAAACTCGGATATCGACATAATGCTTTTTGGTGATAGCCTTACTTTCAGCGATATAGCAACTGTAGCTGATCGTTTGGACGATCTGCTCTTGCCGTGGCAAATAGACATCACAGCCCGCAATCGTGTGTTTAATTCCGATTTCATCGAGCAGGTGGATCGTTATGGCAAAGTGATTTTTAACAGGTGAGGTTTGTTTTGCTCATCCCGAACTACTTTTTTCTTTGTTCGTAGCTGTCTTGCTTCATCTAAGTAAATAGTTCGTTTCTCCTCCGTAGTGCCTCAATAGTAGCTTCGCTTTTTGTTCGCTATTTCTTCGATAGATCTTCGATAGATCTTCGTTCGGCAATCGAAGAACGAACGAAGGGAGAACGAAGGATGAACGAAGGTCGATCGAAGAACCATCGAAGGTCGAACGAGAAACGAACGAGAAACTATCGAAGACCGATCGAGAAACAATCGAAGACCGATCGAGAAACAATTGAGAAAACCATAACCCGCTACTTCGCTTTGTTCGGGATCCGTTCGGGATTCGTTCGGGATGCTCTCGCTGTAAGGAGAGCAAGAAAAAACTATGTGGACAGGAAAAAATAGAGTAGGGTGTAGTCTTCAAGGCCTTTGAAAGCCAACAGGATGGATTTATTATGCAAAATACTGTTAAAATACCTTGTATTTGTGAAAAATAGTCGTTTTGACAAGATATTGTCACTTTATATATTAGGTATTTTCAGAAAAAGTTCGTACCTTTGCACCCCGAAAACGGCTTGTTACACAGGCTGTTGCTGAATACGACAAATAAAATAAAAATATATAAATTAAAAATTAGAATTATGCCTACAATTTCACAGTTGGTAAGAAAAGGCAGAAAGGTGCTCGTAGACAAGAGCAAGTCACCGGCTTTGGATTCATGTCCTCAGCGTCGTGGTGTTTGTGTTCGTGTTTACACAACAACACCTAAGAAGCCTAACTCGGCAATGCGTAAGGTTGCCCGTGTACGTTTGACAAACTCTAAGGAGGTTAACTCCTACATCCCGGGAGAGGGACACAACCTTCAGGAGCACTCAATCGTGCTTGTTCGCGGTGGTCGTGTAAAGGACCTTCCAGGTGTTCGTTACCACATCGTTCGCGGTACACTCGATACAGCAGGTGTTGCCAATCGTACACAGCGTCGTTCTAAGTACGGTGCTAAGCGTCCTAAGGCAAAGAAGTAATCAATATTAGATAATTGATTGTCGGACGAAAAATTTTAAAAACGTTTTGCTGGAGAATTGTTAATAGACAGGTTGAGTAAATGCCCAAGAGAGGGCGTTGAAGAACAGTAAGAGACAACCCCACGCAGACAAATTTTTTCAAAACAACATGAGAAAAGCAAAACCAAAGAAGCGCGTGATCCTTCCGGATCCGAAATTCAACGACCAGAAGGTCTCTAAGTTTGTAAACCACTTGATGTATGACGGTAAGAAGAATACCTCATACGAAATCTTCTACAAAGCACTTGACACAGTTCAGGAGAAGATGTCTAAGGAGGAGAAGTCAGCTCTCGAGATTTGGAAGCAGGCTCTCGACAACATCACTCCGCAGGTTGAGGTAAAGAGCCGCCGTATCGGTGGTGCTACTTTCCAGGTTCCGACAGAAATCCGTCCGGAGCGCAAGGAGAGCATCTCAATGAAGAACCTCATCGCTTTCGCTCGCAAGCGTGGCGGTAAGAGCATGGCTGACAAGCTCGCTGCTGAGATTATGGATGCTTACAACAACCAGGGTGGTGCTTACAAGCGTAAGGAAGACATGCACCGCATGGCAGAGGCTAACCGCGCTTTCGCTCACTTCAGATTCTAATATAATAATAAGGTAAAAAGGAAAAATGGCAAATCGCGATTTACATTTGACTCGTAACATCGGCATTATGGCCCACATCGATGCCGGTAAGACCACTACTTCTGAGCGTATCCTGTTCTACACAGGTAAGACTCATAAGATTGGTGAGGTTCACGACGGCGCTGCCACAATGGACTGGATGGCTCAGGAGCAGGAGCGTGGTATCACTATCACATCTGCTGCTACTACATGTAACTGGAACTATCTTGGCAAGTCATACAAGATTAACTTGATTGATACTCCGGGACACGTTGACTTCACCGCTGAGGTAGAGCGCTCACTGCGTGTACTCGACGGAGCAGTTGCTACTTACTCAGCAGCCGACGGCGTTCAGCCACAGTCTGAGACAGTATGGCGCCAGGCCGACAAGTACAACGTTCCTCGTATCGGTTATGTTAACAAGATGGACCGTTCAGGTGCTGACTTCTTCGAGACAGTACAGCAGATGAAGGACATCCTCGGTGCTAATCCTTGTCCTATCCAGATTCCTATCGGAGCTGAGGAGAACTTCAAAGGTGTAGTTGACCTTCTCAAGATGAAGGCAATTCTGTGGCACGACGAGACAATGGGTGCTGAGTACGATGTTGAGGAAATTCCTGCCGACCTCGTTGATGAGGCTAACGAGTGGCGCGACAAGATGGTAGAAGCTGCTGCCAACTTCGATGACGCTCTTATGGAGAAGTATCTCGAGGGTGAGGAAATCTCTGAGGAGGAGCTTATCGCAGCAATCCGCAAGGGTACAATCTCAATGGAACTTACTCCTATGCTTCTCGGTTCTTCATACAAGAACAAGGGTGTTCAGCCGCTTCTCGACTACGTTTGCGCATTCCTTCCTTCACCTCTCGATACAGCTGCTATCGTTGGTACAAACCCTGACACTGAGGAAGAGGAGGATCGTAAGCCTTCTGAGGACGAGCCTACTTCGGCTCTTGCGTTCAAGATTGCTACCGACCCGTTCATGGGCCGTCTGGTATTCTTCCGCGTTTACTCAGGTAAGGTAGTTGCCGGTTCTTACGTTTACAACCCACGTTCACGCAAGAAGGAGCGCATCTCACGTCTGTTCCAGATGAACTCAAATAAGGAAATTCCTATGGAGTCAATCGACGCTGGTGATATCGGCGCAGGTGTAGGTTTCAAGGATATCCGCACAGGTGATACTCTCTGCGACGAGGCACATCCTATCGTGCTCGAGTCAATGACATTCCCTGATACTGTAATCTCTATCGCAGTTGAGCCTAAGAGCCAGGCTGACATCGCCAAGCTTGACAACGGTCTTGCTAAGCTCGCTGAAGAGGACCCGACATTCACCGTTCGTACCGACGAGCAGAGTGGTCAGACCATTATCTCTGGTATGGGTGAGCTTCACCTCGACATCATCATCGACCGTCTGAAGCGTGAGTTCAAGGTAGAATGTAACCAGGGTAAGCCACAGGTTAACTACAAAGAGGCTATCACCAAGCCTGTTACTCTCCGCGAGGTTTACAAGAAGCAGTCTGGTGGTCGCGGTAAGTTCGCTGACATCATCGTAACAATCGGCCCGAAGGACGAGGATTACAAGGAAGGCGACTTGCAGTTTGTTAACGAGGTTAAGGGTGGTAACATTCCTAAGGAATTCATCCCCTCAGTTCAGAAGGGCTTCGAGAATGCCATGAAGAACGGTATCCTCGGTGGCTATCCTATGACTGGTATGAAGGTTGTCCTCACTGATGGTTCATTCCACCCGGTTGACTCTGACCAGTTGTCATTCGAGCTTGCTGCCCTCAACGCTTACAAGAACGGTTGCCCGAAGGCAGGTCCGGTTCTTATGGAGCCTATCATGAAGGTAGAAGTTGTTACTCCTGAGGAGAACATGGGTGACGTAATCGGCGACTTGAACAAGCGTCGTGGTCAGGTAGAAGGCATGGAAGAGGCTCGCTCTGGTGCTCGTATCGTTAAGGCTATGGTGCCTCTGTCAGAGATGTTCGGTTATGTAACCGCTCTCCGTACAATCACCTCTGGTCGTGCTACAAGCTCTATGGAGTATGACCATCACTCACCACTCTCAAGCGCTATCGCTAAGGCAGTACTTGAGGAAGTTAAGGGTCGCGCAGACCTCGTGTAATAATCACGTAATTGCGTAGGGAGACGCTCGCGTCTCCTGACAAAATAAAACTAAAGGGACATGGGGCGTCGCTTAGCGAATGACTCTTAAGCGACGTACCCCACCTCCTTTTTTCGGCTGTTCAGCACTCCAAGTTGAGAATATAATCACGCTGAACGTGCCACATTAAATTGCATTATAAACTTTAAATACAATTATGAGTCAGAAAATTCGTATCAAGCTGAAGAGCTACGACCACAAGCTCGTAGACAAGTCAGCTGAAAAGATCGTGAAGGCAGTTAAGGCCACAGGTGCTATCGTTAGCGGTCCTATTCCATTGCCTACACACAAGCGTATCTACACTGTAAACCGCAGTACTTTCGTTAACAAGAAATCACGTGAGCAGTTCCAGCTCTCAGACTTCAAGCGTCTTATCGACATCTATAGCTCAACAGCTAAGACAGTTGACGCTCTCATGAAGCTTGAGCTCCCGAGCGGTGTAGAGGTAGAAATCAAAGTATAGTAACATTCATTTTTAATATTCATTGAAATGCCAGGATTAATTGGAAAAAAAATCGGAATGACATC
>CAKQEI010000074.1 GCA_934230115.1 uncultured Prevotella sp.
GTATTTCTGTTGGATGTAGGTTTGCTTAGATGTATGAGTGGTGTTTCTCCTAAGGTGATACTCGAAGGCAGCAGAATCTTTGAGGAGTTCAAGGGTGCACTGACAGAACAATACGTATGTCAGGAGCTTCAACTCTTCAAACGACTTCAAACCAACTATTACTGGACTTCATCTTCAGCAGCCGAAGTAGACTTCCTTGTCTCTGACGGTATGGAGGTATTCCCCTTGGAATGTAAAGCAGGGCTTACAATGAATGCTAAAAGTCTTAAAGTGTACAGACAAAAATACATGCCCAGACTATCCTTGCGTACAAGCTTGCTGCCCTACTCCCAAAATAAGGAAGAGGGAATTGTCAACATTCCATTGTATCTCCTTTTCGCCTTGCATGAAGAGTTGGCTGGAGTATGAATACGAAAGGAGGTTGAGCTGTTTCCGCTCAACCTCCTTTTATTTTATTCGGCAACACTGATTATATTGCCTTTTGTCCAGATTTTTATTACAGCTGTGCCAACTCAACTACTTTGTCTACAGCAGCCGACAAGCCATCCTTGTTCTTGCCACCTGCCTGGGCAAAGTGAGGCTGACCGCCACCACCACCTTGGATAAGCTTGGCAGCCTCGCGAACCATCTGACCAGCGTTGAGTGAGTGTTCCTTAACAAGGTCGTCGCTCATTGCTACGTTAAGCATTGGTTTGTCGTTAGCTACAGTACCAATAACAGCAAGCATGTTCTCGCTTACTGCCTGACGGAGCTTGAACATCAAGTCCTTGGCAGCAGCCGGCTCCATAGGCAACACGGCAGTGATAACCTTAACACCGTTCACCTCGCGAGCCTTCTGTATAAGCTCTGCTTTGGTGCGCTCCACAGCCTGAGCCTGGAACTGCTCGATGTTCTTCTTCATTGCATCGTGCTCCTCGATATACTTACCGATGACAGCCTGCAAGTCCTTAGCGTTGTTGAACAATGCACGGATGGCCTTCAATGCGTCCTCTACATTATACATCAACTCCTCGCACTCCTTACCTGTCTTTGCCTCAATACGGCGGATGCCTGCTGCAACGCTGCTCTCAGAGATAATCTTGAAGAATCCTATGCAACCTGTTGACTTTGCGTGAATACCACCACAGAACTCACAGCTCGGACCAAAGCGTACAACACGCACCTTGTCGCCATACTTCTCACCGAAGAGGGCAATAGCACCAAGCTTCTTAGCCTCCTCGAATGGAGTGTCACGATGCTCGTCAAGCGGAAGATCCTGACGGATAAGGTCGTTGACAATGCGCTCTACCTTGCGGAGATCCTCGTCGGACACCTTAGAGAAATGAGAGAAGTCGAAACGCAATGTTGTTGGCGATACGAACGAACCCTTCTGCTCCACATGGTCGCCAAGCACCTGCTTCAAGGCATAGTCGAGCAAGTGAGTGGCAGTGTGGTTTGCTGCTGAAGCCTCACGAGCGTCTACGTCAACACAAGCCATGAAGTCGGCCTCCGGATTCTTAGGCAGGGCCTTAACAATATGGATTGACTGACCATTCTCGCGCTTTGTGTCGGTGATGGTAACTGTCTCGTCCTCGCTTACGAGAACACCATTGTCGCCTACCTGACCACCCATCTCACCATAGAAAGGAGTGTTGTCGAGTACAAGTTCGAAATATGTGTTCTTCTTTTGTGTCACCTTGCGGTAGCGCAGGATATGGCACTCGTACTCAGTGTAGTCGTAGCCTACGAACTGCTGCTCGCCCTCACGAAGTATCACCCAGTCGCTATTCTCTACAGCCGCAGCATTGCGTGCACGGTCTTTCTGCTTCTGCATCTCGGCATTAAACTCAGCCTCGTCAACAGTAAAGCCATTCTCACGGCAGATAAGCTCGGTAAGGTCGAGCGGGAAACCGTAAGTGTCGAACAAGCGGAATGCCTGAACACCGTCGAGCTGTGTCTTGTTCTGCTTCTTAAGCTCTTCCATTGCCGAAGAAAGGAGGTTTATACCCTTCTCAAGTGTGCGCAGGAATGAGTCTTCCTCTTCCTTGATAACGTGGAGGATAAGCTCGTGCTGAGCCTTGAGCTCTGGGAATGCCTCACCCATCTCACGGGTCAATACGGGGATGAGCTTATAGATGAATGCCTCCTTCTGTCCGAGGAATGTGTAAGCGTAGCGCACGGCACGGCGGAGGATACGACGGATTACGTAGCCTGCCTTGGCGTTAGAAGGCAACTGGCCATCGGCAATAGAGAAGGCTACAGCACGCAAGTGGTCGGCACATACGCGCATTGCCACGTCGGTTTCTTCGCTTACACCATACTTCATGCCTGTAATGGTCTCCTCTTCCTTGATGATTGGCTGGAAGATGTCGGTGTCGTAGTTGGAGTGCTTACCCTGCATGGCACGAACAAGACGCTCGAATCCCATACCTGTATCAATCACGTGCATAGGTAGCGGAACAAGAGAGCCATTGGCCTTGCGCTCATACTGCATGAACACGATGTTCCAAATCTCAATCACCTGTGGGTCGTCCTTGTTTACGAGTTCACGTCCTGGAGTCTTGGCTTTCTCCTCGGGTGTACGTGAGTCGAGGTGAATCTCAGAGCATGGACCACAAGGACCTGTATCGCCCATCTCCCAGAAGTTGTCGTGCTTGTTGCCATTGATGATATGGTCGGCAGGCACGTGCTTTGCCCAATATGATGCAGCCTCATCGTCGCGTGAGAGTCCTTCTTCCTCGCAGCCCTCGAACACTGTTACGTAGAGGTCGGCAGGATTAAGCTTAAGTACGTCTACGAGATATTCCCAGGCATAGTCGATGGCTCCTTCCTTGAAATAGTCACCAAACGACCAGTTGCCGAGCATCTCGAACATGGTGTGGTGATAGGTGTCGTGGCCTACCTCTTCGAGGTCGTTGTGCTTGCCGCTCACACGGAGGCACTTCTGAGTGTCGGCACGGCGGCGTGGTTCTGGCTCTCGTGTGCCGAGAATGATGTCTTTCCACTGGTTCATACCAGCGTTGGTGAACATCAATGTTGGGTCATCCTTGATTACCATCGGAGCACTTGGCACGATGGTGTGTCCTTTCGACTCAAAAAACTTCTTGAACGAGTCGCGGATTTCGTTAGCTGTCATCATATTGTATATATGTTATCTATATTTGTTTATTTATTTCTAAAACATTTGCAAAGATACTCCGTTTTGGTTATTTTTGCAAATAAATTAATAAATAATATGGCACTGAACACCAACAAGAACGTGAAACTCTACTATTCCATCAAGGAAGTGGCACAGATGTTCGACGTGCGCGAGTCGACATTGCGCTATTGGGAGACGGAGTTTCCTCATCTGAAACCTAAGACCGTAGGACAGAATGTGCGCCAGTATACGGAGAAGGACATTGAGCAAATTCGCGTGATACACAACCTCGTGAAGGTGCGAGGATTCAAGATTGCCGCCGCACGCAAGATGCTTAACAAGAACCGCGCCGGTGTTGACAAGAATGCCGACATACTTGCCACTCTGATTAGTGTGCGCGAGGAACTGAAGGAACTTAAGAAGCATATCGACGGGCTTGTATAGCCATCGCCACTAAGTTAGTGTGGCTTAATGTCGTTTATTTCGGAAAAAGACTGTAAATTTGCAGTTGTAATTATAAACAACAATCTAAACAACAAATGAAAAGATTCTTTCTACTTTCTGCCGCTGCTATCGTGTCGGCAGCTGTCTCGGCTCAGACTGTCGCTCGAATGAACGACCTTAAGCCGGAGCAGAAGTCAATGGCTGTGAACTTGAAACTCACGGGTGAACTTTCTACTGAACGCAAAGGCGACTATCGTCAGATGCGCGACCTGTGTTTCCAGGTGCGCAACATCGACCTTGCCGATGCTCATAGCACCGACGTTCCTAAAAACGCTTTCCACTCATGCCATCAGCTTGAGGGCATCGCTCTGCCTAAAGTGCTGAAGACCATAGGCACCCAGGCTTTCTTTGCTTGCGACAAACTCCAGGACATCACTATCCCTGCATCGGTAGAGACTATAGGCAACGCCGCTTTCTCGGGATGCAAGAGCATTTCGGAGCTTACTATCGAGGGAGCGCCTGTCATTGGCGAATATGCTTTCTCACGTTTGTCGGGCTTGAAGACCGTCAAGGTGAACTCTAAGGTACCGCCCAAGGCTGCCGTTTCTTCTTTCTATGGCATTGAGCCGGGCAGCGTGAAGCTCATCGTTCCTAAGGGTAGCGAGAAGGCTTATATGAAGGCTGCCGGATGGAGCCGTTTCTATGCAGAGCCTAAGATGGCCAACGAGGTGAGCGACCCTACAAAATGTCTCACTCCTATGCCGCAGGTGCTCACAATACAGAAGGGTGCCAAGACTCTGAACGTGCAGACTGCTTGGAATATCGTTGTTTCGCACAATGATGGTGCCGGCACTATATTGAACAATGAGGTGGAGCGTGCCCGCGAAATGCTCAGCAACCGCATCGGCAACATAGTGAACAGCCGTCAGCGTGGCTTGCAACTCTTCCTTGATATCGACTCTTCACTCGAGGATGACGAGGCATACACTCTCACTGTAGACTCTAAGGGCGTGAACATCAAGGGTAAGACTCCGCGCGGTGTGTTCTGGGGATTGATGACTCTCGACCAGATTCTCCTTGGTTCGGGCAATAAGGAATGTGTTGATGCCATTCCTCAGCTCACAATCAAGGACACTCCACGCACTCATGTACGTGAGTTGATGGTCGACCCTGCCCGTACATTCATTCCGCTTGACGAACTGAAAGCCTTTATCCCCGAAATGGCTCGCTATAAGCTCAACGCTCTTCACCTGCACTTGGTCGACGACCAGGCTTGGCGTATAGAGATAAAGAAGTATCCGCAGCTTACTGAACAGGCCTCATCACGTTGGGGTCAGGACGACTTGCAGAGACCTTACAAGGGATATTACACTCAGGAGCAGATGCGCGACTTGGTGAAGTTTGCCGCACAATATCACGTTGAGATTGTGCCTGAGATTGAGATGCCTGGTCATGAGGTTGCTGCTATCAGCGTGTTCCCTGAACTCACATGCCACCAGCGCCAGGTGCCTATCCGCACCACTTGCGGTGTTTCCAACGAGCTTCTTTGCCCTGGCAATGAGTTCACTTACGAGTTCTTGAGTAATGTGTTCAAGGAGATTGCCGACATCTTCCCGTCGAAATACATCCATCTTGGTGGCGACGAGGCAGGCAATCCTGCCCTCGACTGCTGGACCGACTGTCCTAAGTGTCAGGCCTTGAAGCAGAAGCTCGGCATCACAACCACCGACCGTTCGGAGAACTGGAAGTTGCAGGGTTATCTCTTCGACCGCATCATCGAACTCTTGCGCGACACCTACCACAAGACTCCTATGTTCTGGTATGAGACCGACTTTAAGAAGATTCAACCGGGTTGCGTAACATTCGCTTGGCGTCACGGACTCACACAGAAGGCTCTTGATGCTGCCGTGGAGAACAACGCACGCATCATGCTCTGCCCTGGCGAGCATTGCTACTTCGACTATCCTATGGCCAAGGGTGACATGCCTGAAGTGAACTGGGGTATGCCTACAACATCACTCAAGGCCACCTACTCTCTCGACCCTTCATGGGGCAATGACGAGAACTTCGAGAAGAACAACCTCTTTGGAGTGGCAGGAACTCTCTGGAGCGAGTGCATAACAACTCCCGAGCGCATCTACTATCAGGCCTATCCACGTGCCGTTGCTCTTGCCGAGGCAGGATGGACAAAGAACAAGCCTTCGTATGAGGACTTTCTCGTTCGCCTTAAGTCAACTGCCAACGACATGATGCGTCGCGGCATCACATTCTCAATGGAATACTAAACAGCAGTAATTGCATACATGCAAAAAATGAGGAGAATGCTTCGGTATTCTCCTCATTTTTTTGTATGTATATATCTGCATAGGTCTCCGCAAGTTCCCACATAGCGGAAATGAGTATACTAATATCGTCATTTTTTGCTCAATGTCCTCATTGCGTTAAGCACTGCCAATACCGTCACGCCCACATCTGCAAACACTGCCATCCACATATTGCCAAGGCCTACGGTTGCAAGCAGAAGCACTGCCACTTTCACTCCAATGGCAAACACCACGTTCTCACGGGCTATGTGTATTGTACGGCGTGCTATGCCTATGGCTGTGGATATCTTCGAAGGCTTATCGTCCATGAGCACCACATCGGCTGCCTCTATAGCTGCATCGCTGCCAAGGCCACCCATGGCTATGCCCACATCAGCCCGCTTAAGCACCGGGGCATCATTTATACCGTCGCCGACAAAAGCAAGACTCTTTCCTTCGGTCTTTTCACTTATCAACCGCTCCACATGGACCACCTTGTCGGCAGGAAGGAGTTCGGCATGGTATTCATCCAATCCTAAACGCTCTGCCACATCCTTGCCTACGGCTTCACGGTCGCCAGTGAGCATAACCGTTTTCTCCACACCAAGACGTTTCAGCGAGGCTATAGCCTCAGCGCTGTCCTCCTTTATCTTGTCGTTGATGACAATGTGTCCGGCATACTTGCCGTCGACAGCCACATGAATGATTGTGCCTGCCAAATGACAGTTGTGGGCTTCCAAGCCTATGTCTTCCATCATCTTTCCGTTACCCACGCATACCGTGCGACCTGATACCTTGGCGCGTATTCCTCGACCGGCTATCTCCTCCACATCTTCTATCTTGCAACCATCGGTTGCCTCCGAAGGGAAGGCATCACGCAGGGCTGCTCCTATGGGATGGGTGGTGAAATGCTCCACATGGGCTGCAAGATGCAATAGCTCATGCTCGTCGAAATCACTCGGATGCACTGCCTCTACAGCAAACTCACCATGGGTCAGTGTACCTGTTTTGTCGAACACTACTGTGCCAAGGTTGGCTAATGTGTCCATATATCCACTGCCCTTGATAAGTATTCCTCTGCGCGATGCTGCTCCGATGCCTCCGAAGAACGACAGCGGTACACTGATGACCAAGGCGCAAGGACAAGAGACTACGAGGAATATCAATGCTCTATACAACCATGTGGAGAATGCTGTGCCATAACCTTCTGCCGAGAAGAAGGGCGGAATGAAGGCCAATGCCAATGCCGCAAACACTACTATCGGGGTATAGACACGAGCAAAACGGGTGATGAACGACTCACTGCGCGACTTGTTCTCATCGGCACTCTCCACGAGTCGGATTATCTTGGATACTGTGCTCTCGCCGAATGTCTTCGTTGTCTTCACGCGTATCACTCCCGTAAGATTGATGCAACCTGACACTATCTCGTCTCTTTCCTCTACATCTCGCGGACAACTCTCACCTGTCAGGGCTATTGTGTTGAGCGATGTGGTGCCTTCTACAATTATTCCATCGAGAGGTATCTTCTCGCCCGGACGCACTACGATCGTCTCGCCTACCCTTACGTCCTCTGGTTTTACTGACTCTACCTTTCCATCACGCTCCACATTCGCCACATCCGGACGTATGTCCATCAGATGCGAAATACTCTCACGGCTCCTGCCCTCGGCATAACCCTCGAAGAGTTCGCCCACTTGGAAGAAGAGCATCACAAACACTGCCTCGGGAAACTGTGTCTCGGCTCCCGGCAGAAAACCTATGCACAAGGCTCCTATCGTAGCTACAGACATGAGGAAGTCCTCGTTGAACATGTCGCCCTTGGCTATTCCCTCCAATGCCTCGCCAAGTGTGTCATGACCTATCAACAGATATGGCACAAGATACACAAGTAGCAACTGCCATGTGGCAAGACTTGTATTGTGCTCCACTACCACTGCTCCTATAAGCAGGAAAACTGTTGCCGCTATCAGCAACAGCTTTCCTCTCAGTCCTCTTTCGCCATGCTCATGATGGTGGTGATCATGTCCATGCTCATGATGATGATCGTGGCTATGCTCATGAGTATGACAACATTTACATTTGCCCATAATCTTTATATTTTTGTAGTACATTATTTATTATGGTGCAAAGTTACGGCAAATCTTCTGCAACCAAGTTGCAAAGTCTATGCAGCATCATCCAAAATGTTCTAATTTCGGGTCAAAACGCCTCGAAATGAGACGAAAGAAATCTCAAAACAAGATTTGTAAAACCCTATAAATCGGCGTTTCATGACATTGACGCATCTTAAAGTGTTTTGTTTAATTTAAATAGAACCCACTTTTTAAAGTGGACTCATAAATAAAAAACCGATGGTACCATTTACTCTTGGTATCATCGGTTTTATAAGTGATAAATACACCTGTTAGATTCTATTCAATATCAAATCCCATGTCTCGCACAAGTTGCTTGACAACATTGACTTTGACGGTTGAAGCATCCTCTTTATCATAGAGAAGAAGAAAGACCACATGACCGTTTTCCACATCTGTAAGGACATTGAAGGTAATGACCCTTGCTCCACCAGATTTACCTTTGCCTTTAGCTTTGATAGCCATACGGATTTTGCGTATGTTTTTTGTAATCTCATCGCCTTGCAAAGGATTGTTCTTAATGCTTTCAAGAAACTCCTTGTAGTCTTGTTTAAAACTTGGATATTTTTTAGCGAGACGTTTTGCTTCTTTTGCGAAGTCGTCAGAAACCGATACTGTAATATTACAACTCATCGAGCAAACTATCAGCAGATTGAAGTTTACGTTTTCCGGCAATGGCTTCCTTTACCTCCGTCAAAGCGTTTCTGAGTTCTTTCATCAAGTCGCGCGGTGCGTCAATGGTATTACTTCCGTCATCGGGGAAGATGCGGAAATTGCCAGCACGCGATTTTAGGACTACGTGCTCTCCTGCTTTTGCCAAATTCAGATACTTTGTCTGATTAGTGCGAAAGTCTCTTGTGCTAACTACAACCATAATTCAATATATTTGTTTACGATGCAAAGATACGCTTTTTTGTTGAAACAACAATCGAAATGGTAGCCAATTAACATAATTTGGTAACCAAACTACATATAGTAACTATTCAGCGAGAGAGAGGGCGTGCCTCGTATGGACAAACCCTCTTACTTTAACCAAAATATGAGCACCTAAAAAACCTACATCCTACTCTCCCGACTTTATCTCTTCTATCTGCTTCAGGATTCTGTTGAGTCGGCGACGCGATTGTATAAGATGATATATTCCAATAGCTCCACCAATAACAGCACCTACTATTGCTCTGCAAAAGAACCCAATCTGATAATCGGTATCCATATTACGGCTTGCATAATAGAAGAAACCGGAGAGCCAAACTATGATAAATGGTATGCCAAACATGAGCCAGTCGATGGAAAACTGCTTGTAATCATTGATGTGCTTGGCAACAACAAGCAGGTCGCCCGTGAGCAAACTCTCCTTCATAAGTCGCCTTACCGACCAAACTGTAGCGGCAGCGGCAATCAGCAAGAAAGCTATAGTCGCTAATGTAAACCACATTGGCATTCCCCATTGGGGCATGTAGATATAATATATGGGCGTGGCAAACAGAACACATACTATAGAAAAAATCATAGTGCTGCGCTCCTTACCCATATCCTTGCTCATGGCTCGTCGCATCAAACGTTCGTTCACTATCTGTTGCTCACTGAGTAGCGAGCGAAGCTCGTTCATGTCATGGCGCATCTGCTCCAATTCATCCGTATTTTTTTCATTTGTTTCCATAATATATAATTTGTTAGATTTAACCATTAAACATTTACCAATCATTTCATTCGCTTCATCTGCTCTCTTATCCTCACCAGTCTCACCGACACATTCTTTGCCGATATGCCAAGTATCTGTCCTATCTCCTCATAAGGTAAGTCCTCAAGCCACAGTAGGACAATAGCACGGTCGAAGGGCTGGAGCTGACAGATGCGGTTGTGCAACTGATCGGCACGCTGAACACGGCTCTCACACGATGGGTCAAACAGATTGACATCCATTGTCAACGGTACCGTGTTGCGCCTACGTTTCTTGCGGTCGAGGGAGATACAGGTGTTCAAGGCCACACGATAAATCCATCCGCGCAAAGCTCCCTCTTCACCCGAGAACAAGGGCAATCCCTTCCAGATATTTATCAGTGTTTCTTGAAAAAGGTCTGCCACTTCGTCCTCATCCTTCGAGAACATATAGCACACGGTATATATCGTGTCCTTATGGCAGCGCACGAGGCGTTCAAAATATTCTTTGTTATTTTCCATAATGAATATAGTTTTTCTGATTCTTACACTATATAAACGCATGAAATTTGGAAATACTACATTACTAACAAAATAAAAATGTATAAGATATTAGTTTGATTAATAAAAAAGTTGTACTTTTGCGATGTTAACATCAATAGTTTAGAACTAATCCAAATTAAAATAATCAAACATACAAGAAAACTATGGTTTTATCAACACTTAAGGATAGCGCTCGCATCGAGTCGCTGCATCCATTATTCAAGAAGGCTTTCGACTATGTGAAGAGCCACGACATTCTCAACACTCCATGTGGAAGAATAGATGTACAGGGTGATGAGATTTTCATCAACAACTGCAATCCTGAACTTAAGGCTGCCAATGAACAGGTGCTCGAGGTTCACCGCGACTACATCGACATTCAGATTCTTCTCGAAGGTGAGGAGACTATCGGATGGAAACCTCTCGACAACTGCACCAACCTTACCAAGCCTTACGACAAGGAAGGCGACTGCGCTCTCTACGACGAGCCTGGCACAAGCTACTCCACACTCAAACCAGGACAGTTTGCTATCTTCTGGCCCGAGGACGCCCACGCTCCTATCATCGGCGAAGGCAAAGTGCGCAAGTGTATCGTGAAAGTGAAAATCTAAATTCTTAATGAGGCTACGGCATGAATGTCGTAGCCATTTTTTTGTTAATATACAAGCATAAAAAAAGGTCTCCAAAGTCGTTAGACCTTGAAGACCCAAGTAAAAGAAGGCAGCCACCTACTCTCCCGCATTGCATTGCAGTACCATCGGCGCAAGCGGGCTTAACTTCTCTGTTCGGAATGGGAAGAGGTGGGACACCGCCGCAATAACCGCCTAAAGTTCGTTCGCTACGCTCACTCACAATTTTGAATTTTGAGTTTTGAATTTTGAATTCGTTGCGTGCGTATAAGATAGACATTTTGATTAGCAAAACTATTGTTAAAGTTGTACAACAACTGAAAGTATCGCCACTTGTGAAGAAAGTCTCG
>CAKQEI010000075.1 GCA_934230115.1 uncultured Prevotella sp.
CAAACACCTTTTAATGCAATTCAAGCCTTATTTGAGGTTTGACGATTCGTCGTGCACCTACCGCTGAATAGTTACAACATAGAAAACGCCCTATTGCTTTTCGATCACTTCTCGTTAACTTCTCGATCGATTCTCGATAGGTTCTCGTTCGTCCTTCGTTCTGCCTTCGTTCTTCCTTCGATAAACAATCGAAGAACAATCGAAGGACGAACGAAGAACGAACGAAAAACAAGCTAATTAACTTCGGAGGCACTTTGGAGGCATATACTTCATGTAACGAGAAATCATAACACCCCAATAAGGATTCCTATTAGCTATCATTTATTACTAATCCTGACCTATTGCGCCTTTATATTACCAAGTGGGACATTCGACCTCGTAAAACCAGTATCTTTGCAAACGAAAAATGATTAAACCGGGATGGCAAACCAGAAACGTGCTCCATCAGTATAGTCTGGATCTATATCTATCTCACCACCAAGCTTAGCCGCAATAATGCGACACATATCAAGACCCAGTCCTACTCCCTGCTTAAACTGATCGAGTTTGCAAAAACGCTCGAATATCTCTTTCTGTTTATCCTTTGGCACACCAATGCCAGTGTCGGTGACTGTAAAGGTAAGCATTCCACTACGCTCCGTGAGCGAGCAATTGAGCACTATACTACCCTTCTCAGTATTCTTCATGGCATTGGTAAGCATATTGGTAAGTACCTGTTGCAATCGGAATTCATCAGACACAATGCCAAACTCGTCAGGCAAATCCGTCTTCACTACCAGATGTACACCTTTCACCTTGCGGCTACGTGTGGCAGCAATGGCATGAAAGCACAACTCGTTGACCGCCACTTGCTGCTGTTTCATCACATACTTGCCACTCTCCAAACTCGTGAGGTCGAGGATGTCATTTATAAGAGTATTTAGCACTTCGGAGTTTGAATTGATGATATGCGTCATGTTATTTCGTTCTTCAGCACCGAGATACTCCTCCTGCTCAGCAAGCACTTGCGAGAATCCCACGATAGAGTTTAGCGGTGTGCGTATCTCGTGACTCATGTTCTGAATGAAATGCGTCTTTTTGCGGTCGGATTCCTGCGCCTGCTCACTGGCAACACTAAGGTCGGCAAGAGTCTTTTTAAGATTACTGTTGGTGCGCATCAGCTGACTTGCCATCTTGGCATTATACCTAAGACAATAATAAGCGGCAAAAATCATGATAATGATACCCACCAAGATTGTGGCATACTTCACCCTATCCGACTTTATCTCTTGCATCTGCGCCAGATGCCTTACCTGTTGTGTGGCAAGCGAGTCGCGCAACTGGCGTGACAGCAGCCTTTGATTGTTGAGTGATAGACGCTTTGCATCGGCAGACATCAATGCAAGCCGTTCGGCGTCGCGAGCACGCGATATTCCAAGCTGTGTGCTTTTCAGCTCAAGGTCGGCATTTACAAGTTCGAGCCGAGAGTTGATATTAGCAACACGTTGGCGGTCGATCTCCGCAAGATTATTATCAACCATTGCGCTTGTACGAGCCCATTCTGCCGCAAACGTGCCACGGCTGTCGCCATATAGACTGACGTTGACACGCTTCATAGCCTCAAGTTGCTTGGCAAACAGGCCTTTGCGCTGGTAATAGGCAATTTCAACATACGTTTTAAACGCCCCCATTTTGCCTAATCCAGGCTCGGCAAACAATCGCTCCACCTCGTCATCCTTGCCGTCGTATATCAATTTCATAGTGGCAATGCAATTAGCCACAAACGGTTCTATGGAAGGAACATTTGGATTATAGGAGCTGTATTTGGCATAAAAATCGTAAAAATCACCATTTTTGCCAAGCATGAAATAGGCAAAAGCCTTATAGCCGTAAAGTCCACTAATAATCTGTTCAGAAGTAGTGCCTTCCAACCCCTTGTCGGCTGCCTCAATAAGTTTGTTGAAATCGCCCTCAATCAGATAGCATTCCACAATACGCTTATAGTCGATACCAAGATCGTTTTTTATTCCATACTTGCGATAGGCATCGAGAGCCAAAGAATATTGACAAATGGCACGCGCCATGTGCATACGCTTGCGGTAGAAGTTGCCCATAGATGTATGACCTATAACCAAGCCATAGCTGTCGCCACGGCTCTTGGCAAAGTCGAGCATTTCCTGCTGATAAGCCACAGCCTTGTCGTACATACCCTCATTAATATAATAGGTGACACGAAAGGATACGCCACTATAAAAAAAGTCCATATAGCCATATTTCTTCGCTTCACTCATAAAGCGCTCTGTAACCCGAAGCATAGCCTCCTCGTTGTGGTCCTTAATACACTCATGCTTGACAGGAATGAGAAGAGAGCGTACGGCAATATGGGTGTTGCCTGCCTCCATCGCCAAATGGTAAAGACTGTCGGCAATCTCTAAACCGCGTTTATTGCGGAATTGATTATACGCCTCTTTAAACATAGCCTTAAACTCACCTTCACACTTAGCCTGTTGTTTCTGTGCCGACGCATCCATCGGTACCGCCATACATATGACAGCGGTCATGAAAATCATAAATATACGCAATACAATATTTGTTTTCATCTTGAAAGAGGTATAGTAAACCAGAAGCGCGCGCCTCCAGTATAGTCAGAATCAATGTCAATCTCGCCACCAAGGCAATGAGCAATATTTCGGCAAATGTCGAGTCCGAGACCTGTACCTTGCTTGTTGGCATCGAGTTTCTCATAACGCATGAATATCTCTTTATGCCTCTCCTTTGGTACACCAACGCCTGTATCGGTCACAGTGAAGCGCAGCTCTCGAAGACTCGCCATTGAACATGCAAGCGCAATACTTCCCGACGAGGTGTTTTTCTCGGCATTGGTGAGCATATTAATAAGCACCTGCCACACACGATGGCGGTCGGTAACGATATAAAAAGCATCCTCCACACTTGTCTCATAGTTCAGGTTCACATTAGGTTGCACCCTGTGGCGCACTGTTTCCAACGCCTCACGGCACAATCTGTTAACATTCACCTTCTCCATTTTCATGCTAAACTTACCGCTCTGCAAAGCCGATATGTCGATAATGTCGTTGACAAGAGTAACAAGCAATTCCGAGTTGTCGGCAATATACCTTGCCATCTCTACTTTCTCAGATGTACTGAGACCGTTGTCAGAATCGGTTATGAACTGTGAGAATCCCACAATGGCATTAAGCGGAGTGCGTATCTCATGACTCATGTTCTGTATGAACAGGGTCTTCATGCGTTCCGACTCCAGTGCCTTGTCCTTAACCATATTCAGTTTGACTATACTCTCATTGAGCCTGTTGTTTGCCACACCCAAACGATTGGCAAGCATCCGCTTGGCAACACTATACACCAACATGATAAGCATTACAACCAAAGCTATCAAGAGCACAGTAATAGCAACGAATTTTTCCATACGCATCCTGCGCTCCTTGGCAAGCTGCTTGAGCTGTGCCGTTGCTATAGAGTCGCGCAACTGTCGCGCCACAAGTTGCTGATTATTAAACGAAAGCTGGTTGCGTTTGTCGGCAGTCTCAGCCAAAGCCAAAGCATTGCGACGCTGTGCAAGTTCAAGCGACGAGTTGCGCAACGACATATTCAGATTGGCGAGTCTCAACTGATTATTGTGGTTTATCAGACGCTGTCGTTCCGCCTCAACATGCTGGTCGAGAAACATGCTGTCCACACTATTGTTGTCCAACATCAATATATCATCCTCTGTTTTGAGTCGAGCGTCAATTATCTTATGCATATACTCTATGCACTTGGCATAATCGTTCTTGCGCTTATAATAAGCTATCAACAAACGATAGCTCTCTTCGGGCGACGACTTGGCAACAATATCTATAAACCTTTTGGCTTCATTGTCACGACCATCATAGATAGCCTTACATGCCTTTAAGGCATTGTTCATGATAATGAAGCTATTGTTGAGCTTCACCATACTATGGTTTTTTGCAAGATTATCGCAGCACTCAACAAAATCGCTGTCACGTCAGAGCATGAAACAGGCATAAGCCTTGTAGATATACACATTGTTACGGTCGGACTGCCTATCACAATGCACCCAAGCCTCATCAGTGGTGGCAAGCATCCGCTCATAGTCGCCCATCATGCGATAGCAGTCGGCAATACTAAGATACTCACGCGAGATGTAGCGCGGACGATTATACATCTTATAACCCTCTATTGCATCGCGATAACAGCTCACCGCTTGTGACAACTCTCCACGGAAATGCTGTATCACTCCAAGCATACGATGCTTTAACAGAATGCCTTCTATGTCGCCCTGCTTTTCGGCCTGTTCGCTCTGCTGATTAAGATAAAGGAAAGCCTCTATATAACGTCTCTCACGCGTGAGATAAGCCACCTTGAGAGAGACGGAATAGTAATAAAGCGACTTGAATCCATATTCTTTGGTTTTTTTCTGAAAAGCGCTAATAGCTCGTTCCAGCCTTGAAAGGTTATTATGTTGGTAGAACTCATATAATATATGTATAGAAAGGGCATATACCTCGCCATAACGGTCGCCCGATGCTATAGATGCCACACACAGGCTGTCGGCAATAGGCAAACTTGCTGCCGACATACGCATATTATAGGCCTTGACATACATGGGGTACAACTTGTCGTTGATGCGCTGTGGATTGTTTTGGGCACACACAGTTATCGCCGTGCCGACAATCGTCAGCATGGTGCAAAGCATACGTTTAACAATGTTGGAACATGTCTTTCCCATTTATTTTCTACCTAAATAAAAAAATGATAGCACAAAGTTAAATATAAAATCCGACATTCAAGCACACATTTCAAAATTTATGCTTACCTTTGGCATACAAAAACCACACCCTTGCAATACCGACCGTTCCACACATGGACAAGAACCTAAAAAACAATAAAAAATAACCATATATAAAGATGAAAAAAATAATTTTCACACAAGAGTGGATCATGATGCATCCATACACAAAACCCAGCGATGTGGATATCTACTACACCAATCTGGCAAACAAAATCTACCATGCGCTCGACAGCGCATGTTTGGTACACCAGTTCCACGACCCACAGGACGCCAAACAAGTGGCTTTGTGCATAGCCGCCTATTTCGAGGATGTAATATCTGGCACACACATCTGGAAGACCTTCACTACCGAATGCAAGGCCCGATATGGCGTGTACATACCATTCTATCTCGAAGGCACCGCTGTGGAGAAAGGTTTTGTGCACGAGGGCGAAGGCGACTGCCCACAATACGACCAAGACGAAATCAACATCTCCGACATTAAGTTCCTACTTTGGCACCACTACCAGCAGAGCCTCATCGGCAGAGAAATAGTGCCGGCTCTTTTCAGCACACTGGATGTAGCAGCCAAAATGGCTTACGACGTGATCAACGCAGAATATGAGACAGCACCCGAGAATACACGCCTGCACGAATTTCTGTGCACTATGCCCACAAGCGAAGACGACTTCTTTGTCTACCGCAACGCACTGGAATGGTTCCACTATGGATGCTACTTCAACGTGAACAACCGCAAGCGCCTGATTGCCGGTATGCAATGGCTTGCCAACACCGGACAGTACAACGAGCTTAGTGCCTACAACATGAGAGTAGAACAGATGATGGAAAGCCGCACCAACCTGCTCGCCATGACTTCGATGGAATGGCTCGCCAAAATCAACGAAAATAATCCTGCACACAAACTCTGGACTGAGACAGAATACAGAGCACGCAGAGCTTACTCGGTGGAGCGTGAGGACGAGAAGTACATATACGCCAAAGACCTGTACAATAAGGAATCAATAAAGATAAGCAAGGAGTCAACCGAAATCACCGACTTCACTCCATTCATCAATGGAGAGAAGATATTCATAACCAACTTATGCCGTTTCGGTAGCACTTGGTGGCAATGTGGCATCGTGCAAGCTGTGGACAACGACAAAGAGGCTCAGAAACACATACGCGAGGAGCGCGACATTCTGAACCACAAACCAACGCTTAAGGACTACAAGATGCTTAAGGACAGCGGCTACGGCGCACAATTCGTGTTCGCCGATACCTTAGCCGAGGCAAAAGAATTTCTTGTATCGATAGGCTACGACCGAATTAAGGATGTAAAATTCCCGTCCAATATCGACCGCGGAGTAATCATATTCGGCACTCCTTACACCGGACTGAGCTTATCA
The DNA here is from genome assembly GCA_934230115.1 of uncultured Prevotella sp. Taxonomy (GTDB): domain Bacteria; phylum Bacteroidota; class Bacteroidia; order Bacteroidales; family Bacteroidaceae; genus Prevotella. Next base: position 6,199 of record CAKQEI010000075.1, read on the forward strand.
GTAAACATAGCCCACTGCATCTGTTCGCCAGACAATCCCTACTACGATGCCGAAAAAGCCGCCGAAAATTGTTTCGACATTATCTGCGGGCGTGGCAATGCCTTCCCCTACGAGATTGTTTGCCAATTGATAGCAGGCAATTTGCTGCCCGACGCCAACATGTTCGCAAGCAAGTATATACGCGAGATTGGCAGGAGCATAACACAGGAGAACCTGCAGTTCCTCGCCGACTACTATCTCTGCGGAAACAGAGACAAAGACATCTCACCTGTTGAGCTGTGGTAATAGTCCACAGCTCAACAGGTTCAGATTTTACCCTCCTCGGCATAACTGAAATACTTGCCATCAGTAACGATTACATGGTCGACCATGTATATCCTCATTGTCTCGCAGGCCTTTTTTAGCTTGAATGTCAAGCGGTCGTCATCTCCGCTCGGACGGCATGTTCCCGAAGGATGATTGTGTACAAGAGTGAGCACTGTGGCATTGACAAGCAGAGCCTCACGCAGAATGACACGCACATCCACAGCTGTCTCCGACAGTCCGCCATGCGACAGACGCACGGCTTTTATAAGCCTGAAGCGTTGGTTCATCAACAACACCCACGCTTCCTCGGTGTCGAGGTCTTGCATCTTAGGATGCATAAAACCATACACGGCTTCAGCCGAACCCATATCCGGGCGTTCGGCTGGAGCCGTGGCTTGTCTACGCTTGCCAAGCTCACATGCAGCTACTATTGTTATAGCCTTAGCCTCGCCAATACCTTTGTATTGCATCAGTTCATGAATAGAACGCTTGCCAAGCGTGTTTAGATTGTTATCGCAGTCGCCAAGTATGCGTTGCATAAGGGCGACAGCACTCTCCTTTGGCGTGCCAGAACCTATGAGTATGCCGAGCAGTTCCGAATCACTCAAGGCTGCTGCGCCATGCGCCATAAGCTTCTCGCGCGGACGGTCTTCCTCTGCCCAGTTGGTTATGGCAAAACCATCGGATTTGGATTTTGGGGTATTTTGTTCCATAACATCTATTTATAGAATGTCTTTTCAAAGGCCGAGAACTCCGACTTGCCACACACGCAGCGTTTCCACCACGACTCAATGAAGCCGAAACCATAGCCCATAAGCTGGATATATGCCGACGCTATGCTCAAGACACCTATCTTGACACTGTGGTTCTCGCGTGACGAATCGATGAATATCAGCACACAGTATAGCACGAGCGGCACTACAGGCAACCACGCATACTCAGGAGCCACAGCCAGCAGCACGAGACAAAGCAGCAACATCGAGAGGACACCCACTGTGAACACCATAGGCAATAGATGCACAAGCTTAAGCGACTCGGGATACTTCTTGTAGAGATTGATGCGCGCTATGCCAGAATTGTACACTTGGCGGAAAAACTTTCGGAAGTCGGTGCGGCGTTTATGCCACACCCATGCCTCTGGAAACAGGCGACAACGACAGCCAGCCTTGAATATACGTATAGAGAAATCAATGTCCTCGCCAAAGCGCATCTTCGAGAAGCCTTCAAGTTGGTTGTACACATCGCGGCGCACACCCATGTTGAACGAGCGTGGATAGAACTTGTCGAGCTTCTTCTTGCCGCCTCGTATGCCTCCGGTGGTGAAGAACGAGGTCATGGAATAGGATATCGCCTTCTGAGTGTCGGTGAACGAAGGATGAGCGCAGTCGGGCCCTCCGAAAGCATCGGCAGGTTTGACAGCAAGTTCCTTGTCCACAGCATCAAGATAGCCCTCGGGCACCACAACATCAGAATCGAGAATTAGCACATACTCACCCTTGGCACGCTCCACACCATAATTGCGGCTCTGTCCAGGACCACTGTTAGGCTTCATATAATAATGTATGTCGAGCTGCTGCGAGTATTTCTCACACACCTCCCGACATGGCACCGCCGAGCCATCCTCCACAACTATCACCTCGAAGTCGTGCATCTTGAGCCTCGTAAGGCTGTCGAGCAATTCGTCCACCTCGTCGGGGCGGTTGTAAACGGGAATAATAAAACTATACTTCATTGTTTAAGTGAAAAGGGAAAAGGGAAAAACGAAAAATGAAAAGTAAATGAGAAAAGGGGAAAACGAAAAAGAGTAAAAAAGTAGAAAGCACAGTTATGGACACGCCAAGCGTTATCCCCCCAATGCTTTTTACTTTTTTACTCTTTTATAGCTTTTATGCCTTTATCCTATTACTCCTTAACACGCTGCAAGTAGCTGCCGTCGCGTGTGTCAACCTGCACGAGGTCGCCTTCGTTAACGAAGAGAGGCACACGGATCTCAACACCAGTCTCAAGAGTAGCAGGCTTCAGAGTGTTTGTAGCTGTATCGCCCTTGATGCCCGGCTCAGAGTGTGTGATGCGGAGGTTGGTCTTAACAGGCATCTCACCGAAGAGCACAGTCTCGGTAGAAGCGTCAGAAACAACTTCGATAATGTCGCTCTCCTTCATGAAGTCAACACCAGTGATGAGGTTGCCCGCGATTGGAATCTGGTCGTATGTCTCCTGGTTCATGAAGATATAGTCCTCGCCCTCCTTATAGAGGTACTGGTAAGGACGACGCTCTACGCGTACATCCTCGAGCTTCTCGCTGATGTCGAAGCGACGCTCCAAAACGCGACCGTCAACAACGTTCTTCAACTTAACGCGCATGAAAGTGTTACCCTTGCCTGGTTTTACGTGAAGGAAGTCGATGACGAAGAACAACTTGCCATCCATGCGGATGCAGGTTCCCATCTTGATGTCTTGTGAATTAATCATTGCTTTGTTAAATTTATTTTTATTGTATAATTTTCGAAAATCAGTGCAAAGTTACAGAAAAATTCGTACAAGCGGAAACAAAGGACATCATTTCTTCATTCTCAGCCGAAAATTTATGCAAAACAGCCATAACAATCAATACATTAACGAAAAAAACATAAAAAATCAATGTAAAAAGGCTGCAAGTCTTTGTCGTTTCAAAAATAATGAGTAATTTTGCAACCCAAAAGCGTGAATAATAACAAATAAATAAAAATAAGACAATGAAAAGAACATTTCAGCCGCACAATCGTCGTCGTGTGAACAAGCATGGTTTCCGCGAGCGCATGGCAACAAAGAATGGTCGTCGCGTGTTGGCTTCTCGCCGCGCTCATGGCCGCAAGAAGTTGACTGTATCTGACGAGCACCACGGAAAATAATTCCACACTCTCGAAAGAGAGCGGAATTACCGCGAGTCACTCTCTGATGACGACAAAAAGCAGCAACAATCCGATGCAAATTGGATGTTGCTGCTTTTTTTGTGTCTATAGAATATGTCTATCAAACAAATTTCCCACCTTTCTTAAGCTGTATCTCGTTGACGAGTCGGCGCACATTGGCCGAAGAGTCTTCCTTGCGACATATCAACAGGACATTGCCCTCCTCGGCAACTATATATCCTTCGAGCCCAGAGATTACAGCAAGCCTGCCCTTGGGGAGTTTAATCACATTGCCATGAGCATCGTCGAGCACGGCATCGGTGTCGATCACCACATTATCGCCATCACCCTTCTGGCGTGCCTCATATATACTGTGCCATGTGCCAAGGTCGGCCCAGCCAAACTTGCCACCCATCATGCACACGTTGTCCGACTTCTCAAGTATGCCATAGTCGATAGACAGATTGGGATAGGACGGGAAATTCTCGTGCACGAAACGGTTCTCGGCCTCGAAGTCGTAGTTGCCATTGTCATCACGGCTGTCGAAATCACGTATCACAACGGGCAATATCTTGCAGAAGCACTCAAGCGAGTGGCGTGCGTTGGCAAGGAACATGCCAGTGTTCCAATAGAACTCACCGCTCTCCATGAACACACGGGCGAAATCGCGGTCGGGTTTCTCGGTGAACGAGCGCACATGATACACTCCATCCTCCACTTTCTCGCCCATCTGTATATATCCATAGCCAGGCTCAGGACGCGTTGGCTTAACGCCAATGGTAAGCATATAATCGTTATGTGCAACAAATTCAAAGCCGCGGTTGACAGCTTCCTCAAAGGCCTCATCGCCAATAATAGCCTGGTCCGAAGGCACCACAATAACATTGGCATTGGGATTGATATTGAATATGCGGCGTGTACACCATGCCACACTCGGGGCTGTGTTGCGGTGGATAGGTTCGGCAAGCAGCTGTATGGGGGTAAGCTCAGGCAGTTGCTCGCGCACTATGTCGGCGTAAGCCTCATTGGTATTGACAAAAATGTTTTCTGGTGGAAGAATACGGGCAAACCTGTCGTAGGTCTGTTGCAACTGCGTGCGACCGCTTCCGAAGAAATCAATAAACTGCTTCGGATACTCCTCACGACTGCAAGGCCAAAGACGGCGACCCTTACCTCCGGCAAGGATGACACAATAATTGTTGTTTGTTTCTTTCATGTCATTATCGGTTTTCAAATAGATTTCTATGTATTTATTGTAGGACATGACGAAGTTAGTTATTTCTTGCGAAAGAGCCAAGATATTAACCCGATTTTAAATTGAATTTATCCTAAATGAACAATTATTAGGATTTTCTGCCCAAAAATTTTGCAGAATAAAAAAAATATATTACCTTTGCACTCGCTAAAACGCCAACGCCCAGATGGCGGAATCGGTAGACGCGCTGGTCTCAAACACCAGTGGAGCAATCCATCCCGGTTCG
>CAKQEI010000076.1 GCA_934230115.1 uncultured Prevotella sp.
GAAAAGAACGTAAAATCAATAGTATTATTGCGATGATTGTACTTTTAGTAATCGCTTCACTCGTTGTACGGTACTTTGTTTTCATTCATCCTTATATGGACGGCAATGGTCGTACGGCTCGTTTTATAATGAATGTAATGCTTGTAACTGCAGGGTATTGTGAAATGCGTGTGTGACAGCTAATTATTGTGTATAATGAAAGTATATAGTCATGCGATAAGGCTATATGTAGAAACTATCGATATGGTATAAATATACACAAAAACTCCATTGTTAGTATGTTTTTTAGTCTCTTTGTGTATTTTTATACAAATTCGTTTGGATATTTATTCAGATATTCATAATTTTGCATCCGTAAACGAATAAATATACATCCATATATAAGTTATGAAGTTAAAAAGCGATAGAATAGAAACATTGAAGATGCTCATTTCGAGCAAGGAACTCGGAAGTCAGGATGAAGTGCTTGCCGCTCTTGCAGAGGAAGGCTATGCTGTGACACAAGCTACGCTGAGCCGTGACTTTAAGCAGCTCAAGGTGGCAAAGGCTGCAAGCATGAACGGCAAATACGTATATGTGCTGCCCAACGAGACAATGTACAAGCGTGTGCCCACACCTCGCATGGCTTCGGAGATGTTGCGCATCCCTGGCTATCGCTCAATCAATTTCTCGGGCAACATGGGAGTAATCCGCACCCGTCCGGGTTATGCAAGTTCCATCGCCTACAATATCGACAATGGTCATATTGACGAGATTATAGGCACTATTGCCGGTGATGACACCATCTTTATCGTGATAAAAGAGGGTGTGAGTCAGGAGCAGGTGATCAAGGGACTCAGCACTATAATCCCGGGAATGGAAGCTGACTTTTAGAATGTGGAATGTTGGGTGTTGAATGTTGAATTGTTGTGGCAAAGCCGACAATTAAAAACTCATGACTCAAAACTTAAAGCACGATTATGAATAGAGAAGATATAACAGTGATGGTTGCCGACGCATCACACGAGAAATATGTAGACATAATACTCGATACCATTGAAAAGGCGGCAAAGGTGCGTGGCACTGGCATCGCAAAGCGTACACATGAGTATGTGGCAACCAAGATGAAGGAGGCCAAGGCCGTAATAGCCCTTTATGGCGATGAGTTTGTGGGCTTCAGCTATATTGAGACATGGGGCAACAAACAGTATGTCACCACATCGGGTCTTATCGTCGACCCTAAGTTCCGTGGTCTTGGCGTGGCAAAGCGCATCAAGGACCTCACCTTCACTCTTGCCCGTACACGTTGGCCTCATGCCAAGATATTCTCGCTTACGAGCGGTGCTGCCGTGATGGCTATGAACACACAGTTGGGCTATCATCCCGTGACATTCGCCGACCTTACCGATGATGAGGCTTTCTGGCGTGGATGCGAGGGATGCATCAATGTGGATGTGCTCAAGCGCACAGGACGTAAGTATTGCATATGTACTGGTATGCTGTATGATCCGGAAGAGCATTTGCCGGCTAAGCTGCCGGAAGCTGTACTGGAGAGATTAAAGAAATTGGGTAACTAATATTTAATAAGAAAAATATTATGAAAAAGGTTGTTGTCGCATTTTCAGGAGGACTCGACACCTCTTATACAGTTATGAAACTTGCCAAGGAAGGCTATGAGGTGCACGCGGCGTGTGCCAATACTGGCGGTTTCTCTCCCGAGCAGCTTAAGGCCAATGAGGAGAACGCCTACAAACTTGGCGCAAAGCAGTATGTCACACTCGACGTTACTCAGGAATACTACGAGAAGTCGTTGAAGTATATGATTTATGGTAACGTGATGCGTAATAATTGCTATCCAATCTCTGTCTCTTCAGAGCGTATCTTCCAGGCTATTGCTATCGCCCGCTATGCCAACGAAATTGGTGCCGACGCTATTGCTCACGGCTCTACCGGTGCAGGCAACGACCAGATTCGTTTCGACATGACCTTCCTTGTCATGGCTCCTGGTGTGGAGATTATCACGCTCACCCGCGACAAGGCTCTCTCGCGCAAGGAGGAGGTTGACTATCTCAACGAGAATGGATTCTTTGCCGATTTCACCAAGTTGAAGTATTCTTACAACGTTGGCATTTGGGGTACAAGTATCTGTGGCGGCGAGATTCTCGACTCTACCCAGGGATTGCCCGAGGAGGCTTATCTTAAGCATGTGACTCGTGAGGATGAGTCGGAACTGAAGATAACATTCGAGAAGGGTGAGATAGTGGCTGTCAACGGCGAGAAGTTCGACGACAAGGTGGCTGCCATCCAGAAGATTGAGGAAATTGGAGCTGCCTATGGCATTGGTCGCGACTGCAATGTGGGCGACACCATTATCGGTATCAAGGGTCGTGTAGGCTTCGAGGCTGCCGCTCCTAAGCTTATCATCGAGGCCCACCGCCTGCTTGAGAAGTACACTCTGAGCAAGTGGCAGCAGTATTGGAAGGACCAGGTGGCCAACTGGTATGGCATGTTCCTCCACGAGAGCCAGTATCTTGAGCCGGTGATGCCCGATATCGAGGCCATGCTTACTTCATCACAGCGCAATGTCAACGGTACTGCAATCCTCAAGCTCCGTCCTCTTGGATTCGAGACAGTGGGTGTGGACAGCAAGGACGACCTGCTTAAGTCGAAGCTTGGTGAGTATGGCGAGATGCAGCATGGCTGGACCGCCGAGGAAGCCAAGGGCTTCATCAAGGTGCTCTCCACTCCGCTCCGTGTATACTATGGCATCCATCCCGATGAGAAACGCTAAATCCGTGTGGCAGATTATGGCGAAAAGTCATAATCTGCACGGATAATGCAACTTTTCTGTCTGTCGTAGCGTCAAATACATATAACAATAATAAAAAACGATACGACTATGAATAAGAAACTTCAGCGTTCGTCAACCGACTGTATGCTCGGTGGCGTTTGTGGCGGACTTGCCAATTACTTTGATTTTGACCCTACGCTTGTTCGCGTAGCTTACGTTCTGCTATCTGTCTGCACAGCATTCAGTGGTGTGCTCGCTTATATCCTGCTTATGATAATCATGCCGAAGGAGCAGGAGGCCTAACCACAGAAGGGTGTGCAAGGATAGCCGAGATGAATTAATTATACAATATACGATGAAAATAGGAATCCTCGGCGGAGCCGGCTACACAGCCGGTGAGCTTATCCGCATACTTATCAACCACCCCGAAGCCGAAATCTCTTTTGTCAACAGCGAGAGCAATGCCGGCAACCTTATTACCGACGTGCATGAAGGTCTTTACGGCGATACCGACTTGATGTTCACTTCCGAGATGCCTTTCGATGATGTCGACGTTGTGTTCTTCTGTTTCGGTCATGGCAAGAGCGAGGCGTTCTTGAAGGAGCATAAGATTCCGGAGCATGTGAAGATAATAGATCTTGCACAGGACTTCCGACTTAAGCGCGATGGTAATGATTATATATATGGTCTGCCTGAAATCAACCGCTCTGAGATAGCCAAGGCGCAGCATGTTGCCAATCCTGGTTGTTTTGCCACCTGCATTCAGCTCGGACTATTGCCTGCAGCAAAGCTTGGAATCATCAAGGATGATGTGTCGGTGAATGCTATCACCGGTTCTACCGGTGCAGGACAGAAGCCAGGTGCCACTACCCACTTCTCTTGGCGCAACAACAATATGAGCATCTACAAGCCATTCCAGCATCAGCATGTGCCTGAGATTTGTCAGAGCTTGAATCAAGTGCAGCAGCTTGCTGGCAACGGCGACTTCTCTGCCTCTATCGACTTCATTCCTTACCGTGGCGATTTCGCACGTGGCATCTTTGCTACTGAGGTTGTGAAGACCGACGCTCCTATCGAGGAGATTGTAGCAGCCTACAAGGATTTCTACAAAGATGCTCCCTTCACCCATTATGTCGACAAACCCATCGACATGAAGCAAGTGGTAAACACCAACAAGTGCTTAATACATTGTGAAAAGTTTGGCAACAAACTCCTCATCACCTCTTGCATCGACAACTTGCTGAAGGGTGCCGTGGGACAGGCAGTGCAAAACATGAATATAATGTTTGGAATAGAGGAAGAATGGGGTTTAAGATTCAAACCATCTGGTTTCTAAGTGAAGAACGAAGAGTGAAGAACGAAGAATCCTATAGCTTTGCTGTAATGGCTTTTCACTCTTCATTCTACCCCCTCGTTCTTCTCTCTTCCCTCTTTGCTCTTCCCTCTCCCCCTCTTCGTTCTTCACTCTTCACTCTTCACTCAAATTATGGATGAATTTAAATATAAAAGAGAGAAATCTCCTTTGCACACTAAAAGTTATGCTTTTGCAAAAAGGATAATCAATATGGTAAGATATATTGATTGTCCTGCAAAAATGTATTCCTTAACAAATCAGATATTTCGTTCAGGAACAGCAGTTGGAGCATTAGTGAGGGAGGCAGAATTTGCTCAAAGCCCATCAGATTTTGTCAATAAGCTTCATATAGCCTTGAAAGAATGTAATGAAACTTTTTATTGGCTAAATCTATTGTATGATACGGGATTCATAAGTGAGTCTCAATTTAAGAGTATGTCTGACGACAACGATGAATTGATCGCTATATTAATCTCATCCATAAAAACAGTAAAAAAGAGAAATAAATTAAATCATACGAATGAATGATTGTGAAAATATCATATACTATATGGCAAACTATAGTACTATAGGATTCTTCACTCTTCGTTCTTCACTCTTCACTTAAAGATATGAGACTCTTCGACGTTTACCCCTTATTTGATATAAATATCACCAAAGGCTCGGGTTGTCATGTATGGGACGACCACGGCACAGAGTATCTTGACCTTTATGGCGGTCATGCCGTCATTTCAATTGGTCATTGTCATCCTCACTATACTGAGATGCTCACGGCACAGCTCAATAAGCTTGGCTTCTATAGCAACTCTGTCATCAACACATTGCAACAGCAGTTGGCTGAGCGTCTGGGCAAGGTATGTGGCTACGACGACTATCAGCTGTTTCTTATCAACTCAGGAGCTGAGGCCAACGAGAATGCGCTTAAACTCGCTTCCTTCCATACAGGCCGCACACGTGTGCTCTCTGCCGAGAAGGCTTTCCATGGCCGCACTTCATTGGCTGTTGAGGTGACCAACAATCCTAAGATTATCGCACCTATCAACGACTGTGGACACGTGACCTATCTTCCGCTTAACGACCTCAATGCCTGGGAGCAGGAACTTGCCAAGGGCGATGTGGCTGCTTGCATCATAGAGTGCATACAGGGTGTTGGTGGCATACGTATGGCTACAGAGGAGTTTGCCAAGGGACTGCAGGCTGCCTGCAAGAAGTATGGCACGGTACTTATCTGTGATGAGATACAGTGTGGTTATGGTCGCAGCGGAAAGTTCTTCGCCCATCAGTGGCTTGGCATACGTCCCGACATCATCACCTGTGCCAAGGGCATAGGCAATGGTTTCCCTATGGGAGCTGTGCTTATCTCGCCTGAGTTCAAGCCAGTATACGGTATGCTCGGAACAACATTCGGTGGCAACCACCTTGCCTGTACAGCCGCTCTCGCTGTGCTCGACGTTATGGAGAACGAGAATCTCATAGCCAATGCACATGAGGTGGGAGAGTATCTGCTCGCCAAACTCAACGATATGAAGAAAGAGAACAGTCATATTGTTGACGTGCGTGGACGTGGTATGATGATAGGTATCGAACTCGATATTCCGCACAAGGACGTGCGCTCACGTCTTATCCACGAGGAGCGTTGTTTCACTGGCTGTGCCTCTACGAACATCCTGCGTCTGCTTCCGCCATTGTGCTTGACTAAGCAGCAGGCAGATGAGTTTATTGAGAAGTTCAAGAAAGCATTAGGATAAACTTATATTTATGAAATTATCAATTATCGGCGTAGGAGCCATGGGTGGAGCAATGCTCGACGGTTTTCTGAACTCAGGCAAGTTTGCTCCTTCCGACATTTCTATATCCAATCCCCATACCGACCGTCTTGCTCATTATGCTGAGCAAGGTGTCGAGGTATCTACCGACAACCGTAAGGCTGCTGTCTTCGGTGATGTGGTCTTCGTGGTAGTAAAGCCATGGCTCGTGGAGAGCGTCATGGAAGAGATAAGCGATGTTCTTGATGCGGAGCGTCAGACAATAGTGGTTGTTGCTGCAGGGCTCAAGGCAGAACTGTTGAAGTCGTGGGTGGAATACGATGGAAAGTATCCGTCTACATTCTTCGCTTTGCCAAACACCGCAATAGCAGTAGGCGCGTCGATGACGTTTATCACACGTGTATGCGGTACGGATGAGTCGGAACAGCTCGTAAAGGATGTCTTCGACACATCAGGCGAGACCCTTTCTGTTGAGGCCCGTCAGTTTGGTGCTGGTATGGCTCTTGCCTCATGCGGCATTGCTTATGCCATGCGTTATGTGCGTGCTGCCACAGAGGGTGGAGTGGAACTTGGCTTTAAGGCAGATGTAGCAAAGGACATCGTTCTGCAGACCATTAAGGGTGCCGCACTACTGCTTCAGCATAGCGGTGCCAATCCGGAAGCCGAGATCGATAAGGTCACCACTCCTGGCGGATTCACCATACGTGGATTGAACGCTATGGAGAAAGAAGGATTCACCAATGCTGTGATTGAAGGACTGCTTAAGTCGATTTAAAATGTTAAGTGTTAAATGTTAAGTGTTAGATGTAAGTATTAAATGATAAGTGTTAAATGTTTTGTCGTACATACAGGGCATAATTTAGCACTTAACACTTAAAATCTAACACTTAACATTTAACACTTAACACTTAACATTAAAAAACAACCAATGCTTACAGTAGTAAAAGTAGGAAGCAATATCCTAACACGCCCCGACGGTCATGTTAATGTAAGTCGTCTGTCTGCCATTGTCGACCAGCTTGCAGCCCTTCATGCGGCAGGCCATCAGCTGATACTTGTGTCTTCGGGTGCCGTGGCTTGCGGCAGAGGAGAGATGCAGGCAGTGCATCCCTTGGACAGTGTAGAGCAACGTCAGCTTTATTCTGCCATGGGACAGGTGAAGTTGATGAACCTTTACTATTCGCTATTCTGTGAATATGGCATACATGTGGGGCAAGTGCTCACTATGAAGGAGAATTTTCTTTCGGAGCGTCAGTATCAGAACCAGAAGTCGTGCATCAGTGTGATGCTTGAGAATGATATCATTCCTATCGTCAATGAGAACGACACGGTGTCAATCACCGAGCTTATGTTCACCGACAACGACGAGCTGTCAGGACTTATGGCTCGCATGATGAAAGCCGACAACCTTATATTATTAAGTAATGTGGACGGACTTCTTGGTGAACCAACTGACGATGGCTCACGCCCTACGATCCGCAATGTGCATTCTGCAGAGGATGTAGAGCGATATGTCACCGATAGCAAGAGCTCATTCGGACGTGGTGGCATGACAAGCAAATGCAACACAGCTCTTGAGGTTGCCCACACGGGAATACATGTGTTCATAGCCAATGGCACACGCGAGAATATCTTGCAGCGAGTGCTTGAGGGAGATGAAGACACGCCATTCACAGAGTTCTTCTGAGCAAGACAGACGCTCTGCATGTATGTGAACATTATTAACCCATAAGCCCATGAACGAGATATTTGAATCAGTACGCCGTGCCTCTTACTCACTGTCACGTCTCACCGAGAACGAACGCACAGATGTGCTTCTCGCCCTCGCCGATGCTACAGAGGCACATATACCGCAACTCCTTGCTGCCAATGCCGACGACCTCAGTCGCATGTCAAAGGACAATCCGCTTTACGACCGCTTGCAGCTTACCGAGACTCGTCTGCATGATATAGCCACTGCCTTGCGCAATGTGGCTCACCTGTATAATCCTCTTGGCGAGGTGTTTGATGCAAAGACGCTTCCTAATGGTCTTCGCCTGCGCAAGCAGCGTGTTGCCTATGGAGTGGTGGGCGTTGTATACGAGGCGCGTCCTAATGTCAGCTTCGATGTCTTCGCCCTTTGTTTCAAGACGGGCAATGCCTGTGTGCTGAAGGGAGGCAAGGATGCCGACTCTTCCAACCGTGCCATAATTGAGCTTGTCAAGCAAGTGTTGCGTGAGCATAGCATAGACGAGAATGTTGTCTGTCTGCTTCCAGCCACTCATGAGGCTACACACGAGATGCTGACAGCAGTGGGGTATATAGACCTCTGCATCCCTCGTGGCGGCAGACGCTTGATTGACTTTGTGCGTCAGACGGCACGCATACCTGTTATAGAAACGGGTGCAGGTGTGGTGCATACTTATTTTGATGAGTTTGGCAATTTGGATATGGGCGCCCGCATAATAGAGAATGGCAAGACACGACGTGTAAGCGTGTGCAACGCTCTCGACTGTCTTATCATACATCGTGAGCGCATAGGGGCTTTGCCCCGACTTCTTGCTCCACTTGCCCAAAAGAAAGTGCTCGTACATGCCGACAAACCTGCCTATGATGTGCTGTTGGCAAATGGATATCCTCAGGAACTTCTTGATGCTGTTACGTTGGAAACAGAACATGAGGTGTATGGCACGGAGTTTATGTCTTATGCTATGGCGGTGAAGACTGTCAACTCTATTGATGAGGCTTTGCTGCATATCCGCAAGTATGGCTCAGGACACAGCGAGGCTATCATCACCGACTCTGAGAGCAACGCCCGCCTGTTCCAACAGCAGGTTGATGCGGCTTGCGTATATTGGAATGCTCCCACAAGCTTCACTGATGGCGGTGAGTTTGGACTTGGAGCAGAGATAGGCATAAGCACGCAGAAGCTTGGCCCGCGCGGTCCAATGGGACTGCAGGCTCTCACTACTTATAAGTGGCTTATTGATGGGGAAGGGCAAGTAAGGTAGAAAGACCCACCCAATTTAACATTTAACATTCAACACTCAACATTCCACATTTAACACTCAACATTCCACATTTCATTATGAATACTTTCTTCCATGCACAAGACCTTGGCGACCTCAATGCAGCTCTCGCCGAAGCAAAAGAAGTGAAGCGCGACCGCTTCCAGTTTCAACACCTTGGCAAGAACAAGACCTTGCTGATGATTTTCTTTAATAACTCACTCCGCACACGTCTCTCCACACAGAAAGCGGCTATGAATCTTGGCATGAACGTTATTGTGCTTGACGTGAATGCGGGAGCATGGAAACTTGAGACGGAGCGTGGCGTGATTATGGACGGTGACAAGTCGGAGCATCTTCTTGAGGCTATACCTGTCATGGGCAGTTATTGCGACCTTATAGGCATTCGCTCGTTTGCCGGACTTACCGACCGTGAGTATGACTATGCCGAGACAATTGTCTCGCAATTCATAAAGTATAGCGGTCGTCCTGTGTTTGCTATGGAGACAGCTACTGTGCATCCTCTTCAGGCCTTTGCCGACCTTATCACTATCGAGGAACACAAGACAAAGGCACGTCCGAAGGTTGTGCTCTCATGGGCTCCTCATTGCAAAGCTTTGCCTCAGGCTGTGCCTAACTCGTTTGCTGAATGGATGAACGCGGCTGACGTAGACTTCGTTATCACTCATCCTCATGGATATGAGCTTGACCCTAAGTTCGCTGGCAATGCCCGCATCGAATACGACCAGATGAAGGCTCTTGAGGGAGCCGACTTTGTTTATGCAAAGAACTGGAGTTGTCCTGGCGTAACTAATCCCGAAGACTATGGCAAGATACTCTCAAAGGATATGTCGTGGACTATCGATGCTGAACACATGGCAGTAACCGACAATGGTAAGTTTATGCACTGTCTGCCTGTTCGCCGTGGACTGATAGTTACTGATGATGTGATAGAATCAGCCAACTCGCTTGTTATACCAGAGGCTGCCAATCGTGAAATCTCTGCCGAGGTAGTGATCAAGCGAATGCTTGAGTCTTTATAAAAAAATAAAATAAGAGGAAGGACATCAAAGTCTTTCCTCTTTTACGTTATATGGTTTGGATATAACAAAAAAAGGAGTCACTCTTTAAAGAGTAACTCCTTTTCAAGGTGGTGCCACCAGGAATCGAACCGGGGACACAAGGATTTTCAGTCCTTTGCTCTACCAACTGAGCTATGGCACC
>CAKQEI010000077.1 GCA_934230115.1 uncultured Prevotella sp.
TAAATCGTTAGCAGTTACATTCTTTGAAATACTTAATTCGTTGATATTCAATCAATAAAAGATCCTGTTGTGACTCGCAACGTGGTAGGTTATATGCTTGGTTATTCCTGCTGCCTCCATCCATTCTTTCAGCACCACTTCTACAGTTGTAGATGTGATTGTCAAGTTGTGGAAGATATTGTCTATGCCTTCTTCTCTTTTAGGCATCCACTTCTTTGTTTCTTCCGACAAGGGGATGGTTACTTGCCAAATGCTTCCAGAAGCAATTTGATATGAAGCCGGCGGAATTTATGGAAGGCAGTAAGATATAATAATAGATGTATTAAATATAAAAACTCGTGATGGATTCTTTAATGAATGTCATCACGAGTTTTTTGTTAAATATGCCTATTTTTAATACTGTGTACGTATAACAATTCGTAAGCAATTGCATGTTCTTGAAAAATAATGGAAATAAAAAGCTAAAAAAAGTTGCAATAATCTATTTTTTTTATAATTTTGCAAACGAAACATGAAGTTACACACGCTAACTTATTAAAACCTACATTTATGAAGAAAAATTACATGTTAGGACTCGTGTTTGCAGGACTCACATCGCTGCCGATGCAAGCACAAGTAAATCAGTTCCCTAAAGCATGGGGACAGCAGGCACCTAAGACGCAATTTGCGCTTAGTCAGAAACAGCTGAAGGCACCTTCGGCTATCAACGACAAGGCGTTGGGTGTTACGGTGTATGCTGGTGAACGTATGGACGAGAGCAAAAAGCGTTCGTTGATTAAGTTTAAGGCGAATAACAACGACTACGGTAAGTTTGATCGTATACGCCACTATTACTTGTCGAATGAGGAGTATGACCAGAACTATGGTATCATGATGGGTGCCTCGGATGGCAAGGACTATTATGCTATCTTCGGTTATTCATTCACCTACGGCTACATGGGCTATAACTTCGCCAAAGTTGATATGCAGACTGGCGATACCACTGTTGTGCGTACATTCACAGAGGATGAGCGTGGCAGATGGTACAACAATAATGAGGCCGTATATGACATGGCTTACGACGAGCATTCAAAGACTCTCTATGCTTTAGGCTATGGTTTTAAGGAAGTTGGTGAAGAAACCTACGGCTTCACAAGACTATATGCAGTGGATAAGGAGACTGGTGCTTGGGATCTTGTAACCGACTTTGATTGCATCTACTATGAATTCTGCTTCGACTACGATGGCAATATGTATGCCACACGCCCGAAGGCAGCAAAAGACGGTGAAACTGTAGAGGGAACAGAACTTGTGAAGCTCGACAGCGACTTCAATGAAGTTAGTGCCAAGGAAATCAAGTCAGAATGGGGCGAGAGCATTGTTATGTACCAATTTGGTGCAATATCAATGGACAACACCACCAATACTCTTTACTGGATACCGGCAACCCAAAATGGCGCAACATCAATGTTCACAATTGACCAGGAGGCAGGTGTTTGCAGAAGTTGTAAAGGCTTCTATCCCGGCAACTGGTTCACAGGTCTCTATATTCCTTATCTTACAGCCGACAACCGTGGAGCAGCAGCTCGTGTGGCAAGCATCGACGCTCAGGCTGATTTGAATGGTGCTTTGGCTGACACCTTGAAGTGGGTTAACCCTACCAAGACATGGGGTGGAGCAGACCTTGATGCCTTGAAGGAAGTTAGAATTTATCGCAAGAAGGCTGGTGTGGCAACAACAGACTTTACTACTACAAGCGAACTTCTTTCAGCAGAGAATGCCGACCTTATCGCTACTGTGCCTGCCGACGGCAAGATGGGCGAGGCTATGCAGTATGTTGACGAGAAGCCTCTCGCTGGTATCAATACCTATTATGTAGTTCCTTCGCGTGTTGCAGGCGAGATTGGTGTTCCCGACAGTATACGTTGCTATATGGGTGTTGACGTGCCAGGAGCTGTACCTTATGCTTATATCGAGAAGAAGGGCGAGGGTATGAAGATTACTTGGGAAAAGCCAGAAAACGGTAAGAACAAAGGCTATATCAACCCAGACGAAGTAACTTACAAACTCACACGTATGCCTGACAACGTAGTCGTAGCTGACAATGTTGCAGGTACAGAGTATGAGGACTATACACTTGGTGAGCAGCAGAAGTACTACTACCTCATCCAGAGCAAGAACAGTGCTGGCGAGGGTGATGTGTATACAACAGACGGCGTGATGGCAGGTACTGCGTTGAAGACTCCTATTGAGCTTAAGTTTGAGAGTCAGGACGATGCCTCACGCTGGAACCTCAATCTCTTCGGCAACACATTCAGCTTCTATTATGGTGGTTGGGAAGGCTGTCCTGCCGACTACAACTGTCTGTTCGGCTATACAGGCTACTATGACGATACTTCTACACTCATATCACCTCCTCTCAAGTTTGAGGCTGGCAAGAGCTACCGTATTGTCAGCAAGCTCTACAACAATCAGGAGAATCCGTTCAATGTTAAGGTGACAATCGGCAAGAAGAGCGACGACATCACTGACGCTACAGTCATTCGCAACGATGAGGATTTAGAATATCCTGCATACACATTAACAGAATACGAGGATATGTTCACTGCTCCTGAGGATGGAACTTATTACTATGGCTTGACTGTTTCGAACAGCGACTATAATGTGTTCAGCTTCTTTGGCGTGAATATCGACTATGTTGCAGCCAACGACCTCAAGGCTTTCACAATGAGCGGTCTTATAGAGGCTGTGGCTGGCCAGGAGAACGAGTGTACTGTTAAGCTGCGCAACATTGGCTACAACGAGCAGAGCAAGTACTCCGTGAAGGTGTACTGTGTTGATGAGGACGAGAAGACTCTTGTAGGCGAGACTACCGATGTTCCTACCTTGAAGGCAGGCGAATCTGGCGAAGCTAAGGTTAAGTTCACTCCTACCAAGGAGGGCAAGTACAACTTCTATGCTGTAGTTGAGCTTGAGGGCGATAACGACACAAGCAACAACACCACTTCTGAGCTTACTCTCAATGTGCTTCCTGAAGGTTCTACTCCATGGAGCAACATCGTGACAAGTGGCAAGGACGAGAGTGTTGACACCTACGGACCGGTTATCTACTATTCTACATACGACCATACCGAGTCTATCTACTATCCGTCTGAAATCAATGGCAAGGATGGTGACATGATCACTCGTGTAGGCTATATGTATGATGCTAACAGCAACTTGGTTGACCGCACCGACGAGAGCAACGTGAAGATTTACATGGCTTCTGTTGACAAGGAGGACTTCAAGGATAACACAGCTATTGATCCTGAGGATCTCACTCTTGTTTACGACGGCACAATGTATCTTGAGCCGGGTCAGCGCAACTTGCTTGCATTCGACCTTGACACTCCGTTCAAGTACGACAGCTCTAAGAACCTTGCTGTAGTAATCGACCGTGAGGGTGCTGTTCCAAGCGACTATATGTTCTGCGCTCTGTTTGATATGTTCGGAGCCAATTGGAATACTGGAGTTTACCGCTCATTCACATTCGCTGAGTCATTCCCATATGTTGAGGGAACTGGTAGTAGAGCTCCTGCTGCTCCTGTGATGTATCTCGCTATGCAGTCGGCTACTGGCATCAACACTACCAAGACTCTTGGTGGCACATTCAACTACGACAGCAACAGCGGTGTTATCTCATTCGCTGACGGCGTGAAGAGCGCGGCTGTTTACACTCTCGACGGCAAGCTCGTCAAGAATGTTGCAGGCAAGGCTCAGAAGCTCAACCTCAGCAATGGCATCTATGTAGTGCGCGTGCAGACTGCCGATGGCAAGATGTCGAACGTGAAGCTCAGTGTTGCCAAGTAATTAGCAGCTATTGATAAATTCATACATAATTAGAAAAATGAAAAATTTCAGAAATAAAGCATTTCTGTTATCACTTGCAAGTCTCTCCCTTATGGGGGGAGACTTGTTTGCTCAAAGCGATAACGTGCGTTTGGGATATTGTACCACCGATTACAGTCGTGGTCTTATTGCCCAAGGACAAACAGGCACTCACACTTATCAGGCTGCAATCTGTCTTACGTCAGACATGCTCGACAAGTATGTGGGCGACAAGATCAAGTCGATTGAGTTTGCCATTAAGCCTTTGCGCGGAAAGTCGGCAACAGTATTTGTGTGTACCGATCTTGACAACATGAAGAATACCACAATCACAACTGGTACTACCACGGAGCATCAGGAAGGTTGGAACAAGGTCAACCTGCGCAAGCCTGTCACCATAAAGAAAGGTATGGAACTCTACGTTGGTTACCAATTGCTCATTTGGGATGGTGAGGACTACGATTGCTTGCTCTTCGACAACAGTCCGTATGGATTGAAAGGCAAAAACTGGTATGGTATTGACGACAAATGGTACAGCAACATTTCTGGTATCGACCATAACCTGTGTGTACGAGCCGTGGTTTCGGGTGATAATTTCCCCGAAAACGACATTACGCTCATACGTATCGACCCGGTTGATGGCAGCGACTACGTAACACAAAATTCGCCTAAAGATTTTTATGCCTATGTTCAGAATAATGGAAGCAAGCCAATTACGGCTATTTCTCTTTCCACATTGTCAAAGACTGCTTCTAACCAACAGACCGCAGATTTCTCCTACGACAATCTGAATATCCCAAATAATGAACCAACAAAATTGTTGTTCAGTAACGTCTCCATTCCTGTTGAAGGAAACTTCACTACAACCTTCTCTATTAATAAGGTGAATGGCGAGTCGGATCCTTATCCTTCTGACAATGTTGCCGACCGTATAGGTTTCTCTATCAAGGAAGGCACAGAGCCTGTAAGCCGCAATGTACTCTTTGAGGAGTTTACTGCTGAAGGTTCTGAGGACAGTCCTGCTGCCGACGAGATGCACAATAAGGTGATTGACGACAATGAGTTGGATTATGTAGTTTGGGTGAAACACCACCGCAACTTCCAGAAGATTAGTGATAAGTTTGTTATTCCTGAGGATGATGACTACAGCGAATTGTATGGCACATCACGTCCGTTTGTTCCTGCCTCTTGCTTGGACAGACTCATTATCTCGAATATGGAGGATTCAGGTCCTGCCTATTTCATTCCTTATGAAGATCAGCTGGCAACATTCTTTGAGATTGCTAAGGAGCAACCATCATTCGTCACTCTTGATGTGAATCCTACGGTAAGTGAAGATGGCAAGACTCTCAATGTAGAAGTCTCTGGACATGCAGGCACAAACGAAATGCCATTGCAGACCGACCTGCGCCTTACTACTTGGCTTGTTGAGGACTACATCGTAAGCAAAACACAAAAGGGTGCTACAAACTATGTGCAGAATGGCGTGATACGCAAGGTGTTGTCGGGCAGTGCCTGGGGCGACAAGCTTGATATTTCAAACTATGATTTCAACAAGAGCTTCTCTGTAGCTCTCGACCCTGAGTGGAAAGCCGAGAATATGCGTGTAGTGTCGTTTGTTGGCAATTACGACAGTAGTGCGTTCAAGCGTCAGGTCTACAACTCAGCACAGGCCAACTGCAATCTTTCTACCGGCATCAGCTCTGTAGGAGTAGGTGGTGGTCAGCCTTTCGCTGTGAGCGGAGGCAAGGTGTTTGTTAACAAGGGATTCTCTCTGCTCGATGTTTGCGACATTACCGGTCGCAAGGTGTCGGCAGATAATCTCAGCAATGGTCTGTATATCGTTCGCACAACCGACGGTAAACAGGTTTATACTCAAAAAATATGCGTTAAACGATAATTTTATTTGATTGTTATCTATGAGAAGAAGAAATATTATATCTGCAATCGCACTGGCTACATTGTTGTGTAGCCAGCCGGCTTTGGCAGCAAAGAACTGTTTCTGGGGCTATTGCAACAGTAAGGTGGCAGGCGAGTTTGGCTCACAAACGTCTGGCAAGGCGGCTATCTATATCCCTGCAGAGGTGGCTCAGCTATACAAGGGCTGCACAATCGGCAGTGTGAAGGTGGGTTTGGCTGCAAAGTCAAGTGTCACAGTATTCATCACAAAGGACCTCAACGGCGAGCCTATAACAAAGAAGACGGCTGGCGAAATCTACAAGGGATGGAACGAGGTGAAGCTCAGCAGTGCCTATGTCATCGATGGCGAGCCTTTCTATATAGCCTACAGTTATGAGGGCGAGAACAATTCGCTTGGAGTTTCTTCAATGTATTCGGAGAATGGCTGTTGGGCAGACCTTGGCGAGGGTTGGAAAAACTATGCCACCGAGGGTGCTTATCATGCTCCTGCCATTGCCTTGCAGGCAAAGATTACTGGCGACAACCTGCCTAAGGACTTTTGGATTTATGGCAACAACAGTGTTACTCTTCAGAAGGGTAAGGAATGCCAGTTCAATTTCGGTATAAAGAATATGAGTCCGTATGTGGGACGCAACTTCAAGGTGGGCTATTCTATTGATGGTGGCGAGGAAACAGTAGGCGACTTCTCTACCACGATGGGCGCAAACGTTGAGAAGGAGTTTTCGTTTGCCTATGACGGATTCGACAAAGTAGGTGTGCACACCCTTAAATATCGCCTTATTGAAGTTGACGGCGAGAAGGATGCTTATCCTGGCAACGATGAGGCTGTGGTAAATCTGAAGGTTGTAGACGAAGTGCCACTTCAGCGCGTCGTTGTAGAGGAAGGCACTGGCACATGGTGCGGCTATTGTCCTATGGGAATTGTTGGTCTTGAGAAAATGTACGAAAACTATTCCGACCAGTTCATTGGCATTGCAGTACACAAGAGCGACAATCTTTCTACTACTTCCTACGACGATCTCACGTTCAGCGGTTATCCTAAATGCTATGTCAACCGCGACTTGAAATATCCTATGCAGCCTTCGTATGAGGCTCTTGAGACTGTTCTTAAGACTGTTAAGGACGACACTCCTGATGTGGCTGTGAATGTGGAAGCCAACTTTGTGGACGACAGCAAGAAGCAAATCAGCGCCAAGGCTCTCACCACATTCCTTGAGGCCCGCAATGGTATGGACTATCGTGTGTCGTTTGTGTTGACCGAAAATGGTGTCACGGGATATACTCAGGCTAACAACTACTCAGGCTCTTCTACTCCAATGGGCGGATTTGAGAATATGGGCGGTTATGCAAGTATTGACATGGACCATGTGGCACGTATGAACTATAGCTACGATGGCGTGAAGGGTAGCATTCCTGCTTCAGCTGAGGAGGGCGAGACAACAACCTACGATGCTGTGCTTGATGTGCCTAACACAGTGCAGACTGCCGACAACCTGCAACTCATTGCTTTGGTGATTGATGGCAGCACGGGACTTATCAGTAATGCTGCCGAGGTGAAGGTGGGCAATCAGACTACTTCTGTGGTCGACTTGCAGAAGACTCTCGCGCCTGAGTTCAGTTTCGACGGTGACAGAATCAATCTGAATGGATTTAAGGGTCAGGTGCGCATCTTCAATGCTAATGGCATGGAAGTGCCCAACCACGGTCTTACTCCGGGTCTTTATATCGTGAATGCAACTGATGCGGGCGATACCTACGTGAGAAAGATGCTGAAGAAATAATAAGAATATTCTGAAAACGGAAATAAGAGAATAAGTTAAAGCCATTACTTTTGCTGCTTGAATACCTGCAACAAATGTAATGGCTTTAATTTTTTTTGCTAATCAATAAAATCTATAGCTTCTTTATTTTCTTGAAGCTATAGAGATTTCCTTTATCTTACAAACTGGATGCTCTTCTTGCCAGTCTCTGTAGTCATCTGCAGAACGTATGTTCCGTGGAGGCTGCTGAGGTTGACGTTAGCGTCGCCGTTTGCTCTGCCGTTCATTACAAGACGTCCCTGAAGGTCGTAAACAGCGAAGCTCTTCTTGCCCTTGCCAGAGATTGTGAGCTGGTTGCCGTCGAACTTGTAGTCTACCTTGCCGTTGCTTACGCCGTTGATGCCTGTTGTGACAACCTTGTTGAAGTCAGAGTAAACAGTGCGCTGGCTTGGCTTATAGTTCACGTTGCCCTTGTCGTCTACCTTGTTGAAGAAGTCGAATGTGTAGTCGATAATCTCCTTCTTGTAGTCGTATGCCTCGTCGTAGATAATGTCCTTCTTGTGTGCATAGTAGAGCTCAATAGGCTGGCCATAGCCGCAGCCCCACTGCTCTTCGCCTACCTGAACGCCACGCTCATTGAACCAGTAACGATAGCGAGAGTCAGAATACTCGTCTGCTGTCTCAGCGCCATCACCGTTTAAGTCATACCAGCTGTGGTCTAAAACCTCATAGCTGTTGTTGTCGTCAAGAATCTTGCAGGTGTAGTCGTCATAGCCTGCTGTTCCAACATAGTCGTAGCGGCAAGTATACTCAGGAGCCTTTTCGCCATACTTTACAGTATAATATCCGTAGAGGATACCGTAGTAGTTGAAGTCGAACTTAGTAGCTCGGCGTGTGCCCATGCGGTAGCCATCGCTCATGTAGAGATACTGGTCGTCGCAGTCCTGCCACTCAAGATTGTCGAAACGGTAGGTCTCGCCCAATACGTAGGAGTCGGTAGCCGAGTCGTATTTCTGGTCTTCCTTCTTGATTGAAGAAGCGTGTCCAGTCTTCTCGTCGTATGTAGGAGTGATGCGCTGGTAAACATACTCGTCAAGCTTCTTGCCGTTCTGCTTGTAGCGGTATTCTGTCATAAGCAGTACGCGTCCCTTTTCGTCGCGCTGAATATCGCGGCGGAAGCACTGGTCAACCACCTTGTCGGTGTAGTCGCTTGTCAGCTTGTCGTAAGTAGCCTGCTCGCCACTTATCTGGAAGTTCTTCACCACGTCGTCCCAAGCATACTTGTAGCGTGTGTTCTTCTTCCATTTCTCGCCGTCGGCACTGTACATCAAGAGAGTCTCGATTACTCTGCCCTCCTCATCATATGTGTAGAAGTATCCCTCGTAGGTCTTCTTCTTGTCCTCTGCCTGTTCGTTCTTATGCACCTTGCTTGCTACGAGTCCCTGCTCGTTGTAGGTGTAGGTGTAAGAGTCTGCAACCTTGTCGCTCCAATCTGTGTCGTCCTCATTGCGATAGAATATCTCCTCAGTAGCAGGACGCCAAATGTCTGCTGTCTCGCTCTCAGGAGCCAAAAGCTGCTGCTGAGCCTTTGCTTTCTGGGCTTCTATGCGCTCAAACGACGGATGGAAGTTCTTGAGCTGAGGAAGAGTTGACTGTGCGTTGACTGATTGTAAAGCACATGCAAGTGCAAAAGCGGTAAGTGTAAATTTTTTCATAAGCAAAATTGTTTAATGGTTTTTGTAATTTGTGTATTAGTAACACTTTGCAAATGTATAAATTTATATTATAATAACCAAGTAATACAGTCAAAAAAATGATTTTTTAGTGAATATATTTTTATTTTCCAGTCAAAATGCCCATTTTGCAGGCTTTATATACCTATTTATATATATAGGCGAGTGCTTAGAATTTTGAAAGTATGGTTTTGCTATAATGAGACTGTTGTAGACGAAAGGGGTGCAGATATGTAAAAAAATATTTATTTTCACATGTATCAATGTCTTTGCCTAAATAAAATCCTTAAAATTCCACAACATTCCAATATTTATTGCTAACTTTGCAAACTGAAAATTGCAATTCGGATACTTAATAAAGTATTCTACGTAGAAAGAAACAAATTGTTTTAATAAATTTTATGGATTTTATCTTATTAATCACAGTCATCTTGACG